>NZ_CP073747.1:1734166-2072083 GCF_024398015.1 Kordiimonas sp. SCSIO 12610 | reverse complement strand
GTGGCGAAATTGGTAGACGCGCCAGATTTAGGTTCTGGTATCTTCGGATGTGGGGGTTCAAGTCCCTTCGCCCGCACCAACAGGGTCCTTCATTGAAATAACAAGTCTCCTGCTAATCGGGAACTCGAGAACATTTCGTCGACGATTAAGCCTAAACAAAAGAAAGTGGTTGCCATGCAGATCGAAGAACTGCTGAATGATGGATTGAAACGCGAATTTAAGATCGTAGTAACAGCAAATGAGCTCGATGAGCGGTTAGATAAAATTCTTACTGAATTCCGTGCCACTGCTAGAATTAAGGGTTTCCGTCCTGGTAAGGCTCCAATTTCGCTTCTTCGTCGTATGCACGGTGAGCGCGCTAAAGGCCAGGTTATTCAGGAAGCAGTCCAGGAAACAACTGCAAAGCTATTTGAAGAAAAAGACATTCGTCCGGCTATACGCCCTGATGTAGATCTTGGTGACTACGAAGACGGCAAAGACCTGTCTTACACTGTCAAATTAGAGATCCTTCCAACTGTCGACGTTGAAGACTTTAAAGCCCCTGCATTAGAGCGTTGGGTTGCTGAAGTTGAAGAATCAAGTGTTGATGAAGCGCTAGAGCGCCTTGCATCTCAGCAAAAGACTTTCAAGAAAGCAGCCAAGACAGTCAAAGCTAAAGAAGGTGACGCTGTATTCATCGATTACGTTGGCCGTTTGAACGGTGAAGAGTTTGATGGTGGTAAAGGCGAAGATTTCCAACTTGAGCTTGGTAGCGGAACATTCATTCCAGGATTTGAAGACCAACTCGTTGGTTCAAAAGCCGGGCAGGAAGTTCTCGTTAACGTGACTTTCCCTGAAGAGTATCATTCTGAAGACCTTAAAGGGAAAGCTGTTGAGTTCACAGTGAATGTGAAAGAAGTTCGTCGCCCAGCTGAAGCAGAAATCAATGATGAGCTCGCTAAAGGCCTTGGCATGGATGATCTTGCTGCACTTAAAGAAGCGCTTAAAGGTCAGCTTGGCCAAGACAATCAGGCGCTTACTCGTGCGCACCTCAAGCGTTCACTTCTTGACGTGCTTGCTGATCAATATAGCTTTGACGTTCCTGAATGCATGGTTGATATGGAATATCGCCAAATTTGGGAGCAGATCAAGCGCGATATGGTTATGTCTGGCGAGGCGAAAGAAGAAGATTTCGAAGGCAAAGACGGGCCGGATGATGAAGCAGAAGCTGCTGAATTTAAATCAATCGCCGAACGTCGCGTGCGCCTTGGCTTGCTTCTAAGCGAAATTGGCCTGAAGAATGATGTTCAGGTTACACAGCAGGAAGTTAACCAGCGTATGATCGAGGAAGCACGCCGCTTCCCAGGTCAGGAAGCTCAGGTTTTTGAATTCTATCAGCAAAATGAAGAAGCTCGTGCTCAGCTTCGTGCGCCGATCTTCGAAGAGAAGGTTGTTGATTTTGTAATCGAGCAATCAGAACTTACTGACAAAACAGTAAGCCGTGAAGAGCTCGAAAAAGCAGTTCGTGAAATCGACGAAGAAGAAGCGAACCCAACAAAATCAAAGAAAGCAGCACCTAAAAAGAAAGCGGCTGCCAAGAAGGCTCCAGCTAAAAAAGCAGCGCCTAAGAAAGCCGCTGAAAAAAAGCCAGCAGCTAAGAAGGCTCCGGCGAAGAAAAAAGCGCCGGCCAAGAAGGCTGCTAAAAAAGACGATTAATCGTCTGAAAAATGATACTGATGTGAAAAAAGGGGCGGTACGCCCCTTTTTTTGTGCGCGTAGATACTTATATAAACACCCACATAAAACAGTCTAAAATCTTAGCATTCTCGTATAGCGTACTATCATTCAAAGATTTCATTATATTTGCTTGATGTAGCCCAGTGGGGTTTGCTAAAGCTAGTTTCAAATATTTATATAATGTATTTAGTCAAAATACTTAGGAGCTCTTGATGAACGATGTAATGGATACTTTTCAGAACGCCTTGGTGCCGATGGTTGTCGAGCAAACCAATCGGGGTGAGCGCTCCTATGATATATATTCGCGCCTCTTAAAAGATCGAATTATTTTCCTGACAGGGCAGGTGGATGATCATATCTCTAGCTTGATTGTGGCTCAGCTTCTGTTCCTGGAAGCCGAAAACCCAGAGAAAGAAATCAATTTCTATATCAATTCTCCGGGCGGCGTGGTGACAAGCGGTATGGCGATGTATGATACTATGCAATATATCCGCCCGAAGGTCGCAACCATTTGTATAGGACAGGCTTGTTCAATGGGATCGCTCTTGCTTGCAGCAGGTGAGCCAGGCATGCGTTATGCGCTTCCAAATGCTCGTGTTATGATCCATCAGCCCTCTGGTGGTGCGCGTGGACAGGCTTCGGATATTGAAATTCAAGCGCGCGAGATATTGAAACTGCGTGAACGTTTAAACCAGATATATGTGAAGCATACAGGACAAAAACTTGCGGATATAGAAGCTGCGATGGACCGTGATAACTTTATGTCAGCGGAAGAGGCTAAGGACTTTGGTCTTGTTGACGAAGTGTACACATCACGCGAACCTGTGAAAGAAGATTAATATCGTAACATGTAGCTCAATTATTTTATGCTGAGTGTCGAATTCATCTGAAAGTAATCCGCTCATTCGTAAATTGTTACATGTTGAGAGAAAAATTTAGTTGTTTGTATCTTTTTAACTAGTCTACCATATGGTTAAAGAAGATCATAAAATAAGAAAGTGGTGATTACCTTGAGTAATAACGACACAAAAAACACGCTTTATTGTTCCTTTTGCGGGAAAAGCCAGCACGAAGTTCGCAAATTAATTGCGGGCCCAACTGTGTTTATTTGCGATGAGTGTGTTGAGCTTTGTAACGACATTATCAAAGAAGAAAGTAAGGGGTCGCTCACAAAAGGAAGTGATGGTGTCCCAACGCCTTTAGAAATTTTAGAAGTTCTGAATGATTATGTCATTGGTCAGGCTGCCGCTAAGAAAGTTTTGTCTGTTGCGGTACATAACCATTACAAACGCCTTAATCATGCAAGCTCTGGTAAATCAGATGTTGAACTTGCGAAATCTAATATCCTCCTAATGGGCCCAACCGGATGTGGTAAAACGCTTCTTGCCCAAACATTGGCTCGTATTCTTGATGTGCCGTTTACGATGGCGGACGCGACTACATTAACTGAAGCCGGATATGTTGGTGAAGACGTTGAGAATATTATTCTCAAGCTACTTCAATCGGCTGATTATAATGTAGAAAAAGCCCAACGTGGTATCGTTTATATCGATGAAGTGGATAAGATCAGCCGGAAGGCCGATAATCCTTCAATTACGCGCGATGTATCGGGCGAAGGTGTTCAACAAGCGCTTTTGAAAATTATGGAAGGCACTGTTGCGAGTGTTCCACCACAAGGTGGCAGGAAGCATCCTCAACAGGAGTTCCTCCAGGTTGATACAACGAACATCCTCTTTATATGTGGTGGTGCTTTCGCTGGGTTGGATAAAGTTATTTCGAACCGAATGCAGGGCAAGTCAATTGGCTTTGGCGCGAGTATCGCTGGACCGGATGACCGTGGGACAGGCGAACTCTTTAAGGACGCAGAACCTGAGGATCTTTTGAAATTTGGTTTGATTCCTGAATTTGTAGGCCGTTTGCCTGTTATCGCGACGCTCGAAGATTTGGATGAAGATGCATTGATTCAAATCCTGTCGCAGCCGAAGAATGCCTTGTTAAAGCAATATCAGACATTGTTTGATATGGAAGAAACAAAGCTTACCTTCACTGACGACGCACTGTTGGCCGTTGCACGCAAAGCGATCGAACGCAAAACCGGCGCGCGTGGGCTTCGTTCCATTATGGAGAACACGCTTCTTGATACAATGTTCGACCTTCCTGGTAGCGAAGGTATCGAAGAAGTCGTCGTGAACGGTGAAGTGATTGAAGGAAAAGCGAGTCCTTTGCTGATTTTCTCTGAACGCCTCGATAAAACAGGCGAACCAGCTTAAATTTCACTCTAAAACCATATAATATGGGGTTGAAACCCCATATTTCCTTCCTAAATTGACTGTTTCATAACTTTTTATGCGTAAAACTACTGTTTAGATGTATTTTACGTGGTCTTGAGTGCGTTTATTGCGTAAAAAGCAATGTGAATACCGTTTTGAACTATCTTTTGATGAGAATTTAAATGTCTGACGCTTCAAATAAGACACTCGCGAGTGACATACTACCTGTTTTACCGTTACGGGATATTGTTGTTTTCCCACATATGATTGTACCGCTATTTGTTGGTCGGGATAAGTCAGTAGTTGCGCTTGAGGAAGTCATGTCGAAAGATAAGCAAATCCTTTTGGTTGCGCAAAAGGATGCAGGGAAAGACGACCCTGAACCCGAGGACGTTTTCGAAATTGGAACTGTAGCATCTGTTTTGCAGTTGCTAAAACTACCTGATGGTACGGTTAAAGTACTGGTGGAAGGCTTCCAGCGCGCGGAAATTGAAGAGTTCACACGTTCTGACGATTTCTTTGAAGCTAAAATCAAGGTTATTGAACCAGAAGAGGTTGATGATCAGGAAGTCGAAGCGCTGTCCCGCTCAGTGATTTCCCAGTTTGAGCAATATATTAAATTAAACAAAAAAATCCCTTCAGAGGTGCTGGCGACAGTTAGCCAAACAGAAGAGCCAAGCAAACTCGTAGATACAATTGCGTCTCATCTGGCGTTGAAGATTGATGACAAACAGCAACTGCTATCAAGCGTTTCAGTGATTGAGCGCTTGGAACGTGTATTCAACTTCATGGAAGACGAAATTAGCGTTCTACAGGTTGAGAAAAAAATCCGCGGACGCGTTAAGCGCCAAATGGAAAAAACCCAGCGCGAATATTATCTGAATGAGCAAATGAAGGCGATTCAGAAAGAATTGGGCGAGGGCGATGATGGCCGTGAAGAAATTCAGGAACTTGAGGATAAAATAGCGAAAATAAAATTCTCAAAAGAAGCGCGAGAGAAGTGTTTAGCGGAGCTCAAGAAGCTCAAATCTATGAGCCCGATGTCAGCAGAAGCAACTGTTGTGCGTAATTATCTTGATTGGATGCTGACTGTTCCTTGGGGTAAGCGCAGCCGAATCAAAAAAGACATTAAGCAAGCCGAACTGGTTTTAGATACGGCGCATTATGGCCTTGAGAAGGTTAAGGAACGGATCGTAGAATATTTGGCAGTTCAACAACGTGCCAAAAAGCTGAAAGGCCCTATTCTTTGCCTGGTTGGCCCTCCGGGCGTAGGTAAAACATCGCTTGGTAAATCGCTTGCAAAAGCAACAGGTCGTGAATTTGTTCGATTTTCCCTTGGCGGTGTGCGTGACGAATCAGAAATTCGCGGCCATCGCAGAACATACATCGGCTCTATGCCGGGTAAAATTATGCAGTCTATGAAGAAGGCAGGGACCAGTAACCCGCTCTTCCTTCTCGATGAAATCGATAAAATGGGACAGGATTTCCGTGGTGACCCGGCGTCGGCCCTTTTGGAGGTTTTAGACCCTGAACAAAATGGAAAATTTAACGACCATTATCTTGAAGCAGATTATGATTTGTCTGATGTGATGTTTGTCACAACAGCAAATTCATTAAAGATGCCACGCCCACTTTTGGACCGTATGGAAATCATTCAATTATCTGGCTACACAGAGGATGAAAAACTTGAGATTGCCAAGCGTCATCTTATTCCAAAACAGGTTAAAGACCATGGTCTGAAGAAAGACGAATGGTCAATCTCTGATGGTGCCGTTAGGGATGCTATTCGTTACTATACCCGTGAAGCTGGTGTTCGTAGCTTAGAGCGTGAGATTGCAAAGCTTGCTCGCAAGGCTGTGAAAGAAATTGTTGAAGGTTCCAAGGATAAGATTTCTGTCACATCGCGTAATGTCGGGCAGTATTTGGGCGTCAAAAAATTCCGTTTCGGTGAAATTGAAGAGAATGATGAGATTGGTTTAACAACGGGCCTCGCCTGGACTGAAGTTGGCGGTGAACTTCTTGCTATCGAGGCTATTGTCGTGCCGGGCAAGGGGGCCATTAAACACACCGGTAAGCTTGGCGATGTGATGAAAGAATCAATTCAGGCGGCGCGTTCTTATGTACATTCGCGCTGCGGTGAATATGGAATCAATCCGAAATTATTTGAGAAGAAAGATATCCATATCCACGTTCCAGAGGGTGCAACGCCAAAAGATGGCCCGTCCGCGGGTGTAGGAATGTGTACATCCATGGTTTCTGTATTGACTGGAATTGCTGTTCGCAAAGATATCGCAATGACTGGCGAGGTGACTTTGCGGGGTAAGGTTTTACCGATTGGTGGACTTAAAGAGAAGCTTTTGGCAGCCCTAAGAGGGGGGATTAAGACTGTTTTGATCCCTCAGGACAATGAGAAAGATCTCGCTGATATTCCTGAGAATGTTAAGAAAGACCTTGAAATCATTCCAGTTTCTGATGTTGATCAGGTTTTAAGTCATGCACTTGTCAAAGACTTGGAACCAGTGGACTGGGACGAGCTCGATAACGTTGCAGAAATCGCCTCTGACGGGTCTTCTACAGCCGATGAAGTAACGACTCATTAGCGTCTTGTTCCAAAACAAATAAAATACAAGAAAAAAAATGATAAAAACCGCAGTTTTCTGCGGTTTTTTGTTTTGACATTATGGTTTTTTCGGTTTTAAACTGCGTTCGCATTTCGGCGCTATGCTGAAATCAATAGCTTCAACCCATAGGGGGATATTTTGAATAAAAATGATCTAATTGCAAAGGTTGCAGAAACATCTGACCTTTCTAAAGCTGATGCTGGTAAAGCAGTAGACGCAGTATTCGATTCTATCACTGGCGCTCTTTCAGGCGGTGATGAAGTTCGTCTTGTTGGTTTTGGTACATTTGCTGTTGCACAACGTGCAGCAACTAAAGGCCGTAACCCACGTACTGGCGAAGAAATCGATATTCCTGCTTCTAAGCAGCCAAAATTCAAAGCTGGTAAAGGCTTGAAAGACGCTGTTAACAGCTAAGTTTTTCTTGGTTTGAAACGGGAAGCGGCCACAGTTTTAGAACTGTGGCCGCTTTCTTTTTAGCGAGCGCAGGAAAAAAATACACTTTATTCCATATTTCTGAATTTAGTTCTGGACAGAGGGGCAAATTGTTTCTAAAACCCCGCTCACCACATCATTATGTGGGCGATTAGCTCAGTTGGTAGAGCATCTCGTTTACACCGAGAGGGTCGGCAGTTCGAGCCTGTCATCGCCCACCATTCAAAGACTTAGTGTCTTTTATTTATAGTGACGTGGGCGATTAGCTCAGTTGGTAGAGCATCTCGTTTACACCGAGAGGGTCGGCAGTTCGAGCCTGTCATCGCCCACCACTTAAATTCCTGTTTATTTCAATTCAATTTATTATACTGATGCAATGGGTTTTAATACTACATACCGTCTCAGTGCACATGCCGTTATCGTTAACGAGCATGACGAAGTGTTGTTGCTAAAAGCAAGTTATGGGAATCGGTCATGGGGACTTCCAGGAGGCGCTCTTGAAAAAGGAGAGACGATCCACGAGGCATTATATAGAGAGTGCCGTGAAGAGCTTGGTATTGATGTTCATATTGAAGCTTTGACAGGTGTTTATTATCATTCTGTATATGAATCGCACGTATTCATCTTTTTATGTTCCGTCCCAGATACTGCGACTAGAATTTCCTTGAGCGAAGAGCATACAGACTATCGGTTTTGGCCTTTGGCTGAATTGTCATCAGTTCAAAAACTGAGGGTAATGAATGCGTTGAATTTTGATGGAATTGTAAAAAGTGAAAGTTTTTAAATTTTCTTTCATTCTATGATTGACAGTCGGACTGCATGGGCTTAAACACCCTCTCACGCAAGCGATGCGCGGGTGTAGCTCAGTTGGTTAGAGTATCGGCCTGTCACGCCGAGGGTCGCGGGTTCGAGTCCCGTCACTCGCGCCACTTGCGAAAAAAAAAGCACTTCAGAGTTTCTGAGTGCGTTTTTTTGTGCCTGAATGCCGCAGCGCTTGTGTGGGTCAAGGGTTTCATATTCAGGAAACGAGCGAACCATATGAATTCTAAAAATAATTTCAAAAAATTGACATTCTATGATTGACAGTCGGACTGCATGGGCTTAAACACCCTCTCACGCAAGCGATGCGCGGGTGTAGCTCAGTTGGTTAGAGTATCGGCCTGTCACGCCGAGGGTCGCGGGTTCGAGTCCCGTCACTCGCGCCACTTGCGAAAAGAACGCACTTCAGAGTTTCTGAGTGCGTTTTTTTGTGCCTGAATTCCCTCTGACAAAGCAGAGAATGATAGTTGCTATTTTTGATAGATATCACGCCTTGTTAATGCGCAATCAGCAATTAATAATCATTCGCAGAAACTGTTGATTTTTATAACAAATCTTTGCCTTATGGCTCAATATCGCTATAGTTTGGCGCATTATGCGTTTTATAGAAATTCTGACTTTACTGTTTAGAATTCCCTATATAAAAGAGCGCTGTAATTCGTGCCAACAACCGAGGAGAGACTCCCATGGAGTCATTACTCATTCAGTATCTACCAATTCTTATTTTTCTTGGAATAGCGATCGTTTTGTCGATTGTGTTTGTTGGGGCCGCGGTTTTGGTTGCCCAGCAAAACCCAGATAGTGAAAAACTGTCTGCTTATGAATGTGGATTTGAAGCCTTTGATGATGCGCGTCAGCAATTCGATGTTCGCTTTTATCTCGTCGCTATTTTGTTCATCATTTTTGATCTTGAAGTTGCTTTCTTGTTCCCTTGGGTCGTGTCTCTTGGCGAAAGTGGATTGTATGGCTTCTGGTCAATGGTGATCTTCCTTGGTGTTTTGACCGTAGGCTTTGTATATGAGTGGAATAAAGGAGCATTGGAATGGGAGTAGCAGGTGACAATAAAACGGCTATGACTGGCCCGTTTGCTAATCCAGAGCTTGCTGGTGCCAATCCTGGCGATACACAGTTTTTTCAAGGTCTTAACGAAGAACTTACAGAAAAAGGATTTGTTGTAACGTCTCTTGAGGATTTGGTTGCGTGGGCACGTACCGGTTCTTTGTGGTGGATGACGTTTGGTTTGGCATGCTGTGCTGTAGAAATGATGCACACCAACATGCCGCGCTATGATATGGAGCGATTTGGTATTGCCCCACGTGCAAGCCCGCGTCAGAGTGACGTTATGATTGTTGCAGGTACGCTCACGAATAAAATGGCGCCAGCGCTTCGTAAAGTTTACGATCAGATGTCTGAGCCGCGTTACGTAATTTCGATGGGTAGCTGTGCTAACGGTGGTGGTTACTATCACTATAGCTATTCCGTTGTTCGTGGATGTGACCGAATTGTACCCGTGGATATTTATGTTCCGGGATGCCCTCCAAGTGCTGAGGCTCTTCTTTACGGTATTCTACAATTGCAGCGTAAAATTCGTCGTACGTCGACGTTTAATCGTTAAAAATATTATCCGGCATTCTGGTGCCGGATTTCTGGTATGAAGCGGCGCCCCTTAGGGAGTGGTGCAAAATATAAGGAGCGCGAAAGCGCATGACAAACAAGGCTTTGCAAGAATTGGGTAATCATATTGCCAGTCACCTTGAAAATGAGGTGAGTTCAGCAAGTGTTGCCCACGGTGAGTTGACTATTGAAGCACGGGCAGATCAGATTGAGAAGGTGTTGACCTTTTTGCGCGATGATCACGAGTGCATGTTTAAGCAATTGATTGATGTCTGCGGCGTTGATTACCCAGAGCGGGCTAAGCGGTTTGATGTTGTTTATCATTTGCTTAGTCTTCAGCTTAATCAGCGTATTCGCGTTAAAGTGCAAACGGACGAAGATACACCAGTGCCAACAGCGGTAACTGTGTTTGATTCTGCTGGTTGGTTTGAGCGCGAAGCATGGGATATGTACGGTATCTTTTTCGCTGGACATCCCGACCTTCGTCGTATGCTGACCGACTATGGCTTTCAGGGGCATCCGCTTCGCAAAGACTTCCCGCTTACTGGCTTTGTTGAATGCCGTTATTCCGAAGACGAAAAACGAGTTGTGTACGAGCCAGTGAAGTTGACACAAGAATTTAGAAACTTCGACTTTATGTCGCCGTGGGAAAGCGCGAAATACGTTCTTCCAGGTGATGAGAAAGCAGAAGAAGCAGGGGCGGAGGCGAAATAATGGCTGAAGTCGATATCAAGAACTATTGCCTTAACTTTGGCCCGCAACACCCTGCTGCACATGGTGTTTTGCGGATGGTTATGGAATTGGATGGTGAGGTCATTGAGCGGGTTGATTCGCATATTGGTCTTCTTCACCGTGGTACCGAAAAGCTGATCGAGCAAAAACAATATCTTCAGGCGATGCCTTATTTTGATCGTCTTGATTATGTCGCACCGATGAACCAAGAGCATGCTTTCGTTATGGCGATTGAAAAGCTCATGGAGATTGAGGTGCCGGAACGCGGTCAATATGTTCGCGTGTTATTCAGCGAAATCGGTCGTGTTCTTAACCATATTCTGAATCTAACAACGCACGCGCTTGACGTTGGTGCGATGACACCAATTCTTTGGCTCTTTGAAGAACGTGAAATCCTTATGGAATTTTACGAGGCAGTATCGGGCGCTAGGTTGCACGCAGCATATTTCCGTCCGGGTGGTGTGCATCAAGACCTTCCTAAAGGACTTGATGAGCGCATCATGAAGTGGACGGAAACATTCCCGAATGTCCTTAAGGATATGGAAGATCTGTTGATTGATAACCGGATCTTTAAGCAGCGGAATGTTGATATTGGTGTTGTTACCCCTGAAGACGCACTTAATTGGGGGTTCTCAGGGCCAATGCTACGTGGTTGTGGTATTCCGTGGGATCTCAGGAAGTCGCAGCCATATGAAGTTTATGACCGAATGGACTTTCAGGTTGCCGTTGGTAAGCACGGCGATTGTTATGACCGCTTTATGCTTCGTGTTGCCGAAATGCGCGAATCATTAAAGATTATTCGCCAGTGTTTGAATGAAATGCCGCAAGGTCCAGTGCTTTCAGTTGATAATAAGGTGGCGCCGCCGCGTCGTGCTGAAATGAAAACGTCTATGGAAGCACTTATTCATCACTTCAAGCTTTACACGGAAGGTTTCAAGGTACCTGAAGGTGAAGTTTATGCAGCAGTTGAAGCACCCAAAGGTGAATTTGGTGTGTATCTTGTGTCAGACGGCTCGAACCGTCCGTATCGCTGTAAAATTCGGGCGCCCGGGTTTGCGCACCTGCAGGCGATGGATTTTATGTGCCGCGGTCATATGCTCGCGGATGCACCAGCGGTTCTTGGTGCAATGGATATTGTGTTTGGTGAGGTAGATCGATGAGCGAAACAGGACAAACTGGTTTCTCTTGGTCTGAAGAGAATGAAAAGAAGGCGCAGTATCATATTGCGAAATATCCGGAAGGGCGTCAGCAAAGCGCTGTTATGCCGCTTCTTGATATCGCGCAGCGCCAAAATGGTGGCCATGTTACTGTGGAAATCATGGAGTATATCGCAGACTATCTCGATATGCCTGCGATTAAGGTACAGGAAGTTGCTACCTTCTATACAATGTATAACCACAAGCCGATCGGTAAGCACCATGTTCAAGTTTGTGGTACGACTCCGTGTTGGCTTCGCGGTTCTGACGATATTATGTCAGCGTGTAAGAAGCGCCTTGGTATCAATAAGGGCGAAACAACAGAAGACGGCATGTTCACACTCTCTGAGGTTGAATGTGCTGGCGCTTGTGTGAACGCGCCTGTGGTTGCCATTGATGATGATTATTTTGAAGACCTATCACCTGAAAGCGTGACAGCGCTTTTGGATGCGCTCGCCAAGGGTGAGGAAATTAAACCAGGCCCTCAGATCGATCGTCAAACAAGCGCGCCTGCGGGTGGTCTGACAACTCTAAAAGACTTTGATGCGAAGGAGGCTGAATAATGTTAGCTGATAAAGATCGCATTTTTACCAACCTATACGGAACGCAGGATTGGGGCATTGAGGCCGCGATGAAGCGTGGTGACTGGGATGGTACAAAGGAAATCATCGCAAAAGGCAAGGACTGGATCATCAACGAGATGAAAGAGTCCGGCCTTCGTGGTCGTGGTGGTGCGGGTTTCCCAACTGGTTTGAAATGGTCTTTCATGCCGAAAGAATCGGATGGTCGTCCAAGTTACCTCGTTGTTAATGCAGACGAGGGCGAGCCGGGCACCTGTAAAGACCGCGATCTTATGCGCCATGATCCTCACAAGTTGATCGAAGGGTGTTTGATCGCCGGTTTCGCGATGAATGCTGTTGCGGCTTATATTTACATTCGCGGTGAATTTTACCGTGAAGCTGAGGTGTTGGACGCTGCGATTGAGGAAGCCCGTGCAAAGGGTTTTCTTGGTAAAAACGCCTGTGGTTCTGGTTATGACTTTGATGTGTTTGTTCACAAAGGCGCTGGCGCTTATATCTGCGGTGAAGAGACAGCGCTGATCGAAAGCCTTGAAGGTAAAAAAGGTCAGCCACGCTTGAAACCTCCATTCCCGGCGAATGTTGGTGTTTGGGGTTGCCCAACAACAGTGAATAATGTGGAATCAATCGCTGTCGCGCCTACAATTCTGCGCCGCGGCGCTAGCTGGTTCTCTGGCCTTGGTCGCCCGAATAATACGGGAACGAAGGTGTTTTGTATTTCTGGGCATGTGAATAATCCATGTAATGTGGAAGAAGAAATGGGTATTCCGCTTAAGGAACTCATTGAGAAGCATGCTGGTGGTGTTCGCGGCGGATGGGACAATCTGCTTGCCGTTATTCCAGGTGGCTCTTCGGTTCCTGTATTGCCGAAAGAAATTTGTGATACGGTGCTGATGGATTTTGACAGCCTCCGTGATGTTCAATCCGGCCTTGGTACGGCCGCTGTGATCGTGATGGATAAGTCCACCGATATTGTGAAAGCGATTGCGCGCCTATCTGAATTTTACAAGCACGAAAGTTGCGGCCAATGTACGCCGTGCCGCGAAGGCACAGGCTGGATGTGGCGCGTGATGGAGCGCCTCGTTGAAGGTCGTGCTGATAAGGAAGAAATTGATATGCTTCTGGATGTAACGAAGCAGATCGAGGGTCATACAATTTGTGCACTGGGTGATGCGGCCGCATGGCCAATTCAGGGCTTGATGCGTCATTTCCGAGATGAAGTGGAAGCACGTATCGATAGCTATCATGCCAAAGCGGCTGAATAAGCGAGAGGCCGGGAGAAATATATGCCTACGCTAACCATTGATGGTCAGGAAGTTACGGTAGATCCGGGGACAACGGTTCTGCAAGCTTGCGAAGAAGTTGGGGTTGAGATTCCGCGTTTCTGTTACCACGAGCGTTTGTCGATCGCTGGTAACTGCCGGATGTGCCTTGTTGAAATGGAAAAAGCACCAAAGCCAATTGCAAGCTGCGCTATGCCGGCAGGCGACGGGATGGTGATCCACACAAATACCGAACGTGTTAAAAAGGCACGTGAAGGTGTGATGGAATTTCTGCTGATTAACCACCCGCTTGATTGCCCGATTTGTGATCAGGGCGGCGAGTGTGATTTGCAGGACCAGTCGATGGCGTTTGGTGGTGGTGCAAGCCGCTATGAGGAAAACAAGCGCGCCGTTGAAGACAAATATATGGGTCCGCTGATTTCAACCACCATGACACGTTGTATCCACTGTATGCGCTGTGTTCGCTTCTCAACTGAAGTTGCTGGTGTTGATGATATGGGTTCGCTCTGGCGCGGTGAGCATACTGAGGTAACAACCTATCTTGGTAATATGTTAGACAGTGAAATGTCTGGTAATGTTATCGATTTGTGCCCGGTTGGCGCGTTAACAAGTAAGCCATATGCGTTCACTGCCCGTAGTTGGGAACTCAAAAGCACGGAGTCGATTGATGTGATGGACGCTGTTGGTTCCAACATTCGTGTGGATGCGCGCGGCGCGGCTGTTATGCGGATTTTACCGCGTTTGCATGAAGATGTGAATGAAGAGTGGATTTCCGATAAAACCCGTTTTGTTTATGACGGTCTTAAAAAACGTCGCCTTGACCGCCCGTATGTTCGTAAAGACGGTAAGCTTACTGAAGCAAGCTGGGGTGAAGCATTTGACGCCATTAAAACTGGTGTTAGCGGCCTCAAAGGCGATCAAATTGCTGGTGTTGTTGGTGATCTTGCCGACATGGAAGCCATGTATGCGATGAAGGATTTGCTCGCCAATCTTGGATCAAGCCGGATTGAAAGCCGTCAGGACGGTGCAGAGCTCGATGCTTCCGTGCGTTCTGGCTATTTGATGAATAGCTCGATCGCAGGCATCGAAGACGCTGATTACCTTTTAATGATCGGCACGAACCCACGCGCTGAGGCGCCAATCATTAATACACGTATCCGTAAGGCTGTTCGTCACCTTGGTTTAAAGGTTGCGAATATCGGTGAAGCTGTGGACCTTACATATCCTGTTGAAGAGTTTGGCAATGATACTGCTTTGATCTCTAAGATCACGGGTGGTCGCCATGCGATTTCAAAAGCGTTGAAGGCTGCTGAAAAGCCAATGATCCTCGTTGGGCAGGGCGCACTGCAAGGTAAAGACGGCGCTGCAATCCTTAAAATGGCGCGTGATATTGCTGACAAATACTGTATCAAAGATGGCTGGAACGGCTTTAACGTTCTGCATACTGCAGCAAGTCGTGTTGGGGCCTTGGATCTTGGCCTTGTGAGCGATGGCGGTATTGACGCCATCAAGTCCGATGCTGAGGATGGTAACTTGAAGGCTGTGTTCTTGCTGGGCGCTGATGAGTTCGATACATCAAGCCTCAAGGATGCGTTCACTGTATATATCGGTACGCACGGTGACGAGGGCGTTAAGAACGCTGATGTTATCTTGCCTGCCGCAGCATATACCGAAAAATCAGGTACCTATATCAATACTGAAGGCCGCGTTCAGATGACAGCGAAGGCTGTGTTCGCGCCGGGCGATGCCCGCGAGGATTGGACAATCTTCCGTGCGCTATCTGATGTGCTTGGTTCAACGCTTATGTATGATAATCTTGGTCAACTTCGCCTGAAACTGGTTGAAGCAGTACCACACATCACAGCGATTGATGAAGTTCCAGATGCAGAATGGGGCGATTTCGGTATCAAAGGCGATATCGAAGCCGGTGAGATCACAAACGCTGTTTCAAACTTCTATGTAACCAACCCGATTGCAAGAACGTCAGATATTATGGCCGACTGCATCGAAGCCCGCAGCGGCGAAGGATTTGAGGAGGCAACGGGAACCAATGGTTGAGGCTCTCTACACGCTATTTGGCGGTGAAGGCGAATTTCTTTATTTCCTCGCTATCATTGCCTCTATCTTTGCGATTGTGCTCCCGCTTTTGATCGGTGTTGCATTCGCGGTTTATTTCGACCGAAAAATTTGGGCGGCGGTTCAAATGCGCCGCGGCCCGAACGTGGTTGGACCATTTGGCCTTTTGCAATCATTTGCGGATGGCCTGAAACTTTTCCTCAAGGAAACGATTGTTCCAGCGGGCGCTAATAAGGGTATCTTTATTATCGCACCGATGCTGACGTTCACACTGGCGCTTATCACTTGGGCGGTTGTGCCGTTTGGTCCGCACCTCGCGATTGCTGACTTGAATGTTGGTATTCTCTATATCCTCGCGATTTCATCGCTGGGTGTATACGGAATTATCATGTCTGGTTGGGCATCAAACAGCCGATACGCGTTCCTGGGTGGCCTCCGGTCTGCTGCGCAGATGGTATCTTATGAGGTATCAATTGGTTTTGTGATCGTGACAGTTCTATTGAACGTTGGCTCGCTAAATATGACTGAGATCGTCGAAGCACAAAGTGCTAGTGTGCTGCATTGGCATGTATGGCGCTTCTTCCCATTGTTTATTATTTTCTACATCTCAGCGCTCGCAGAGACCAACAGACCACCATTTGACCTTCCGGAAGCGGAAGCAGAGCTGGTGGCCGGATATCAGGTCGAATATAGTTCGATGGCATTCGCGCTCTTCTTCCTTGGTGAATATGCGAATATTCTTCTGATGTCTGCATTGATGGCAATTCTGTTCTTTGGAGGATGGCTCTCGCCGTTTGGCTTCTTAGATTTCATTCCGGGTTGGCTGTGGCTCATCATTAAAACAGGTTTCTTCTTCTGGACTATTTCGATGGTGAAGGCATTTGTTCCGCGCTATCGCTATGATCAGTTGATGCGCCTTGGCTGGAAAGTGTTCCTGCCGATCTCTTTGTTCCTTGTAATCCTGTATGCCGGTATTTGGGTGTACGGTGGTTTGATACCCAATTGATAGAGGGTAGGTGATATTATGACTGCTATTGCACAAGCTGCTAAAAGTCTGATTTTGAAGGAATTCTTCGCGGCATTCTGGCTGTCGATCAAATATTTCTTCAGACCAAAAGCAACAATCAACTATCCATACGAAAAAGGGCCACTAAGCCCGCGGTTCCGCGGCGAGCATGTGCTCCGTCGGTATCCAAACGGTGAAGAACGCTGTATTGCCTGTAAGCTATGCGAAGCAATTTGCCCGGCGCAAGCAATCACGATTGAAGCTGAGCCACGGGAAGATGGTTCGCGCCGCACAACGCGCTACGACATCGATATGACAAAATGTATTTATTGCGGATTTTGTCAGGAAGCCTGTCCGGTTGACGCGATTGTGGAAGGGCCAAACTTTGAGTTTGCTACCGAAACACGTGAAGAACTGATGTATAATAAAGAAAAACTGCTCGCTAATGGTGAGCGCTGGGAACGCGAAATTGCGGCCAACTTGGCCCTTGACGCGCCCTATAGATAAGGGTGGGGTGAGAGAAGACTAATGACACTTCCTGCTTTGGCATTTTGGCTTTTTGCAAGCATCACGGTGGCTTCTGGCCTTTTGGTGATATCAGCGCGCAACCCCGTTCATTCGGTATTGTGGCTTATTCTTGCATTCTTTAGCGCAGCTGGCTTGTTCGTTCTGATGGGCGCTGAGTTCCTCGCGATGCTTTTGATCATCGTATACGTGGGTGCGGTTGCTGTTCTCTTCCTCTTTGTCGTGATGATGCTAGACATTAACTTCAAAGAACTTCGTCAGGGATTTCTTCAGTATCTTCCTATTGGTGGTTTGATCGGATTGGTTCTGGCGGTTGAATTGGTTGCCATTGGCGCAGCTTGGCAGTTTGGACCAGAGGTTGCGAATAATGCAGCGTCACCAGCAACTGCTGTTGAAGGTGCGAGCAATATCGAAGCCTTGGGCGCGATTATCTATACAGATTATATCTACGCCTTCCAGGTTGCTGGTATGGTTCTTTTGGTTGCGATGATTGGTGCGATTGTTCTGACACTTAGAACACGCCCAGGCGTTAGACGCCAGAATATCGCGCGTCAGGTTGCTCGTCGTCCAGAGGATGCGTTTGAGCTTGTAGATGTTGAAAAAGGTGAGGGTGTATCAATCCCCTCTAAACAACGGTAAGGAATGGATGCCATGGATATAGGGCTAGGGCATTATCTGACGGTTGCGGCGATCCTGTTTGTTTTTGGGATTTTCGGTATCTTCCTTAACCGGAAGAACGTCATCATTATCTTGATGTCTGTGGAGCTTATGCTTCTTGCAGTGAATATTAATCTGGTCGCATTTTCGACCCATCTGAATGACCTTGTGGGGCAGGTGTTTGCCATGTTTGTGCTGACGGTTGCGGCAGCAGAGGCGGCAATCGGCCTTGCGATCCTTGTGATTTACTTCCGTAAGCGCGGAACAATCGCGGTCGAAGATATTAACCAGATGAAAGGCTAGGGACGCAAAAAATGATCTACAAAGCTATCGTCTTCTTGCCGCTTATCGGCTTTTTAATTGCAGGGATTGGTGGAAACCAGATTGGTGATCGCTTGTCGCAGCTTGTGACAGCTACACTTGTCAGCATTTCTGCTGTTCTTTCCTGGATTGTTTTTATTGATGTCGCGATTGCGCACAATGCAGTGAATACGGTGACTGTACTTGAGTGGGTCAAGTCAGGAACGCTTGAGTTCAACTGGGCGCTTAAGATCGACACGCTTACCGTTGTGATGCTGGTGGTTGTGAACTCGGTTTCTGCGCTCGTGCACTGGTATTCAATGGGCTATATGAGTGAAGATCCGCATAAACCGCGTTTCTTTGCCTATCTGTCGCTCTTTACGTTTGCGATGTTGATGCTCGTTACTTCAGACAACCTTGTTCAGATGTTCTTTGGTTGGGAAGGCGTGGGCCTTGCTTCATACCTCCTCATCGGGTTCTGGTTCAAGAAACCAAGTGCGAACGCGGCAGCGATCAAAGCGTTTGTCGTAAACCGTGTGGGTGATTTTGGCTTTTCACTCGGTATTTTCGCTGCGTTCATGGTGTTTGGTACCGTTGTATTTGATGACATATTCGCGAATGTTGAAGCCTATAAGGATGCAACAATCAGTTTCCTTGGACACGATTATCATGCGATTACGGTGATCAGCTTGCTCTTGTTTGTTGGTGCAATGGGTAAATCTGCGCAGCTTGGCCTTCACACATGGTTACCCGACGCGATGGAGGGGCCGACACCCGTATCTGCGCTTATTCATGCAGCAACGATGGTAACAGCGGGTGTATTCCTTGTGGCACGCTTTAGCCCTGTGTTTGAATTCTCACCTGACGCATTAACTGTTGTAACGTATGTTGGCGCGGCAACCGCCTTCTTTGCCGCGACAGTTGGCCTTGTGCAGAACGATATTAAGCGCGTTATCGCTTATTCAACTTGTTCACAGCTTGGGTATATGTTTGTGGCGCTCGGCGTTGGTGCCTATGGCGGTGCGATCTTCCACCTTTTCACGCACGCGTTCTTTAAGGCGCTATTGTTCCTTGGCGCCGGATCAGTGATCCATGCGATGCATCATGAGCAAGATATGCGCAATATGGGTGGCCTTCTGAAGAAGATACCGTTAACAGCTGCTGTTATGCTGATTGGAACGTTTGCGATTATCGGTCTGCCGCTTCTTTCAGGCTACTATTCAAAAGATTTGATCATTCAGGCGGCCTATGCCTCTGATGGTGGGGGCGCAGCATTTGCTTTCTTCCTAACTGTTGTGGCTGCCCTTATGACAAGCTTCTATAGCTGGCGTTTGGTATTCCTGACGTTCTTCGGGGAAACACGTGCGGACGCACATACGTTTGACCATGCCCATGAAGGGCCTTGGGTTATGCGTATACCGCTGATTGTCTTGGCAATTGGTGCATTGTTTGCCGGTGCGGTTTTTCAGAAGTATTTTATCGGTGCCGAGAAGGTAATATTCTGGGACGGCGCTTTGGTTGTTGCTGCAAATGATATTATGGATGCGGCTCAGGTGGTTCCAAAGGCTGTTGTGAAAGCACCGTTTATTGCCATGATGCTCGGCCTGTTTATCGCACTTTGCTACTATAGACCAAACCTGAATCTACCGAAACCTGTTCTGTTGGGATTAACCGCTGTTACACTTGCGAGCTGGATTTTCTTCCCGAATAAATATGTAAGCTATTATTCAGGTATCCTGTTTGCTGTTTCGCTTTATGGAACACTTAATGTGTTTGGCCGTGTTGCAAGTAACCTTCCGCAAAAAACTGCTGAAATGTGGGATGGCCTATACGCATTCCTTCTTAATAAATGGTATTTCGACGAACTTTATAACTTTGCAATCATTAAGCCATCATTGTGGCTCGGCGGTTTCTTCTGGAAACGCGGCGATGAGAAAACCATTGATGGCTTCGGACCGGACGGACTTTCAGCGCTTGTTGCGGGTATTGCAGCGCGCGCCCGGAAGCTCCAATCGGGTTATGTTTACCATTATGCATTTGCAATGATTATCGGACTTGCGATCGCTGTGACATGGTTTATGTCGCAGGGTGGAACGCAAGTTGCCGGACACTAAGGGTAGGGAAGACTTACAATGGAATTTCTAGATAACTATCTTCTTTCCCTCATGATGATCGCACCGATGATCGGTGCCTTGGTCATTCTGATGATCCGCAATGCAGATAAAGAGATTGAGAAACGCAATATTCGCCAGGTTGCGCTCCTGACGACAATTGTAACCTTCATCCTAAGCATTTTCCTTTGGGTGGGATTCGATAATGGATCTGCCGAGTTCCAGTTTGTTGAAAAATACAAATGGATTGGTGACAGCATCAGCTATTATGTTGGCGTGGACGGCATTTCAGTTCTGTTCATTATTCTGACAGCGTTCCTTATGCCAATTGTTATCCTCTCGAGCTGGGGTGTTGAGAACCGCGTAAAAGAATATATGGTTGCGTTCCTTGTGCTTGAAACACTGATGATTGGTGTTTTCTCAGCGCTTGATATCTTCCTCTTCTATGTGTTCTTTGAAGGTGGCCTTATTCCAATGTATTTGATCATTGGTGTTTGGGGCGGCGTGAACCGTATTTACGCAAGCTTTAAATTCTTCCTCTACACGCTTCTTGGTTCTGTATTTATGTTGATCGCGGTCCTCTATATGTTCATTGAGGCCGGTACAACAGATATTCCTGCGCTGATGGAGCACGGTTTTGATCCTCATGTTCAAAACTGGCTATGGTTTGCCTTCTTTGCGTCCTTCGCAGTGAAGATGCCAATGTGGCCTGTTCATACGTGGCTTCCGGATGCGCACGTTCAGGCACCAACGGCGGGATCGGTTATCCTGGCTGGTGTACTTCTGAAAATGGGTGGATATGGTTTCCTTCGATTTAGCCTGCCAATGTTCCCTGATGCCTCGCAAGAGTTTGCATGGCTTGTCCTCGCGTTATCGATTGTTGCTGTGATTTACACATCACTTGTTGCGCTTGTTCAGGAAGACATTAAGAAGCTGATTGCATATTCCTCAGTGGCGCATATGGGATTTGTGACTATCGGTATTTTTGTTCTGAACACAAACGGTATTGAAGGGTCGATCTTCCAGATGTTGAGCCACGGTGTAGTTTCAGGTGCATTGTTCCTTGGCGTTGGTGTAATTTATGACCGCCTGCACACGCGTGAAATTAAGCGCTATGGCGGCCTTGCAAATAATATGAAGCTTTACGCGGTAACATTTGTCTTTTTCTCAATGGCGTCCATTGGTCTTCCGGGAACGAGTGGCTTCGTTGGTGAGTTTATCGTCTTAAACGGTGCGTTTACGTATAATAGCTGGGTTGCTTTCGGCGCTGCCTTTGGTGTGATCCTTGGCGCTGCCTATATGCTTTATCTTGTGTGGCGCCTATTGTTTGGTGAGTTGACGAAAGATGACGTGAAGGCAATGCCTGATCTGAACCTGCGTGAAAAAATTATTTTTGCACCTTTGATTGCTGTGGTTCTCTGGATGGGTATTTATCCGAATAGCTTCCTAGAGCCTATTCATGCCTCTGTTGCAAACCTTATAGATAAGAATTTCCCCACTGTTGCCGAGGAGCAGGCGAAAGCTGTAACTGCTTCTCAGGCTTCCCATTAGGAGTGAGAATCCGATGACCGGACAACTTCCAAATCTTGTTCCCGTACTGCCAGAATTGATCTTGGCGATTGGTTCGATGATCCTTCTTATGGTTGGGGTATTTCGCGGTAACAAAAGCTTTTCACAGGTTACTGTGTTGTCAATTGCTCTACTTGTGATCACTGGTTTCGTGATGCTTACACAGGTGGGCTTTGAGCGACAGCTTACCTTCAATGATATGTTTGTTTCTGATAGTTTTGCGATCTTTACCAAAGTTCTGATTTTGATCGGTTCTGGTGTCGCGATGCTAATTTCTACCAACTATCTGAAAGACCATGATATAGCGAAATTTGAATATCCTATTCTAATCTTGCTTGCGACGCTGGGTATGATGCTGATGGTATCTGCAAACAGCCTTTTGTCGCTTTACATGGGGCTAGAACTTCAAAGTTTATCGCTTTACGTCCTTGCCGCGATGAACCGGGACCGCACACGCTCAACTGAGGCAGGCTTGAAATACTTTGTATTGGGTGCCCTAAGTTCGGGCATGCTTCTCTATGGTATTTCGCTCGTTTACGGTTTCGCCGGTAGTGTGAATTTTGACGTACTTGCCGAAACGCTTAAGGGCGGGGCAGATGCATCGCTTGGTGTCATCATTGGTATGGTCTTCATGATCTCTGGCTTTGCTTTCAAGGTATCTGCTGTTCCGTTTCACATGTGGACACCAGATGTTTATGAAGGATCGCCAACCCCTGTTACTGCATTTTTTGCAGCAGCGCCTAAGGTTGCGGCTTTTGGCCTCTTTATTCGCGTGATGATCAGTGCATTCCCTGAAATGCAACATGAATGGCAGCAGGTTATTGTCTTTATCTCACTAGCGTCCATGATCGCTGGTGCTTTCCTTGCGCTTGTTCAGAAAAATATCAAGCGTCTTATGGCTTATTCCTCCATTGGTCACATCGGTTATGGCCTGATGGGTTTAGCAGCTGGCACAGAAAAAGGTATCGAAGCGCTTTTGATTTACCTTGCAATCTACCTAACAATGACACTTGGCTCTTTCGCTGCAATCCTGACTATGCGCCGCGCGGATGGTATGGTTGAAGAGATTGAAGACCTTTCAGGTCTGTCGCAGAACAACCTGCCAATGGCTATTGCGATTGCTACATTTATGTTCTCGCTTGCCGGTATCCCGCTTCTGGCTGGTTTCATTGGTAAATGGTATGTTTTCCTTGCTGCGGTTGAGGCAGGCCTTATTCCACTTGCTGTAGTTGGGGTTGTAACGAGTGTAATCGGTGCGTTCTATTATCTGAATATCATCAAGATTATGTTCTTTAATGATCCTGCTGATGCGTTTGAACCTGTTGGGTCACGCAGCCTGACTGCGGTGATTGGTGTTAGCGCGATTTTAAACTCACCAGTGGGATACCTCTTGATTGCTCCGTTAACAGCGGCAGCAGCATGGGGCGCCAGTTCACTTATTTTTTAAGTGAGCCACTGTGACCATAGAACAGTTTGAAGATTGGACAGCCTTGGCGCCTGGCGGCGTCAGGGTTCGTTTTTATCAACAATGTGATAGTACCAATACAGTTGCGTCGCAAATCGCAGTCAATGAACCTAGCGAAAAAGCACTTTGGATCACCGCGAAAGAGCAAACCTCCGGGCGCGGGCGCCGCGGTCGGGAATGGACCTCAAATGCGGGGAATTTATACTGTAGCTTACTATGGCGTCCTGCGCTTACTTTAAGTGATTTAACATCACTGCCTTTTATAACTGCCCTGGCAGTTCGTGATATGTTTGTGTCACTTGGTGTTGATCCAACGTCGGTTAAATGTAAGTGGCCAAACGATATTTTGTTATCTGATAAGAAGGCGTCAGGCATATTGATCGAGAGCAGTGCGAAGTCTAAGGGGCAACTTGACTATGTTGTGATTGGCATTGGCGTCAATTTAATGCATTTTCCTTGCGATGCTGCATTCTCAGCGACTTCCTTGTTGGAGCATTCTGGGGCCGTAAGGTCGGTATCTGAAGCATTTAAGGTTTTGGCAGATCATGTGTACACGCGGTTGGAAGCATTTGATGTATCGAACCCGGCCCATGTTTACCGTGAATGGAGTGAACACAGTTGGGGACTTGGTGAAGAGCGTGAAATCAGGACGGCTAACGAGATTTTTGTTGGAACGCCCCAGTCACTCGCTGATGATGGTGGACTGGAAGTTCTGAAGAATGACGGCAATATTTTGAGGATATATGCTGGGGATGTATTCCCCACTAATAAGTAAAGCGATAAAGAGTTAATCCCATAATTAGGGATGAAAGGTTTTTCAAATGTTGTTGACGATTGATGCAGGCAACACAAACACAGTATTTGCTCTTATTGACGGCGATGAAATTGCCGAACAATGGCGTATTTCAACAGCCGATCAGCGCACTGTTGAAGAATATATGGTCTGGATCAGTAATTTGATGGCCCTTCATGGCCGCGATATTAGCGTTATTACAGGCGCTATTATTGCAAGCGTTGTCCCGCAGGTTGTTTGGCCGCTTAGTCAGCTTTGTAAGAAATATTTTAACTGTGAACCGATTGTTGTTGGCGCGGATGGTGTTAAGTTGGGTGTTGACGTGCGTGTTGATAATCCAAAGGAAGTTGGGGCGGATCGCCTCGTGAATGCTGTTGCTGCTGATGCTATATATGGTGGTCCAATGGCAGTGGTCGATTTTGGGACGGCAACAACCTTTGATATTGTTGGAAATGATGGTGCTTACCTCGGCGGTATTATATGCCCTGGTATCAATCTTTCCTTATCTGCGCTTAATCAGGCCGCAGCCAAATTACCTCGTATCGCAATCAGCGCTCCAGAAGATACCCGGGTGACTGGCAAAACAACCTTAGAAGCTATGCAATATGGTATTTTCTGGGGCTATGTAAGTATGATCGAAGGGTTGGTGAAACGGCTTAAGGACGAGCATGGCCAGAATATGAAGGTGTTAGCAACTGGTGGCCTTGCACCGATTTTTGCCGACCATACAGATGCGATTGATCATGTTTCTGGTGAATTAACATTATTAGGTCTAAAACTGATCTTTGAGCGTAACCAATAATCAAACAAAGAAGCTCTTTTATGGCCTATATGCAACGCAGTGACGACAGACTTATTTTCCTACCACTTGGTGGCTCGGGTGAGATTGGGATGAATCTCAATCTATATGGGCATAAAGGAAAATGGTTGATGGTCGATTGCGGAATGGCGTTCGCTGGCGAAGCGCTTCCGGGTGTTGATCTTATTTTTCCTGATCCCGATTTTATCGAGGACGAAAAAGATACGCTTGCAGGCCTTGTCGTTACCCATGGGCATGAGGATCATATTGGGGCTATTCCTCACCTTTGGCAACGATTTGAGTGTCCGATCTATGCAACACCGTTCACCGCCGAACTTATTCAGGATAAACTGAACGAGGCAGGGTTTGATGATGTTCCAATGGTTATCGTTGATCATTATGATGCCTTTAATGTTGGGCCCTTTAATATTCGCTATATCGCCCTCGCGCACTCAACTGCGGAAGGGCATGGAATTGTTATCAAAACTGAACGGGGAACCATTTTCCATACTGGTGACTGGAAACTGGATAAAAATCCTTTAATCGGGCCAGTTTGTCCGTCTACTGCCCTTGAGGAACTCGGTAGAGAAGGGGTTTTGGCACTGGTTGGCGATTCTACAAATGTATTTAACGAGAGCGAATCTGGTTCTGAATCGGATGTTCGTGCAAGCCTGAAAGAGCTTGTTAGTGACCTTAAAGGGCGGGTTGTGATTACAACATTCGCCTCTAATGTCGCGCGCTTAGAGACAATTGGGGAAGTTGCCAAGGCAAGTGGCCGTGAAGTTGTTCTTTTGGGGCGCTCCATGCACCGTATATATAAGGCGGCGAAGGCAACTGGATACCTGAAAAAGTTCCCGACACTCGTAAGCGAAGATGATGCCGAATATTTGCCCAAGGATAAAATCCTGATCGCATGCACGGGATGCCAAGGCGAAAACCGCGCTGCCCTAAGCAGAATTGCCAGAGGTGATCATCGTAATATTGATCTTGTCCCTGGGGATACCGTTATCTTTTCCTCAAAAATGATCCCGGGCAATGAACTTGTTCTTGGAAGTTTGTTCAATATCCTTGCAGCTAGAGACATTGATATTATTACGGAAAAAGATGCGTTTGTGCATGTTTCCGGTCACCCTGGTCGCTCTGAACTACGCACAATGTATGATTGGGTGAAGCCAAAAATGTTGATCCCTGTACACGGCGAAGCCCGCCATTTGAAGCATCATGCCGAATTTGGGCGCTCGTTAGGCATCGAGCATACAATTGTGCCCTCGAATGGTGACATTATCGAAATCAAAAACAATGGCCTCAAGAAAATAGATTATGCACCATCTGGGCGCCTTGCGCTTGATGGAAAATCAGTTGTTTCAGTTGATGATCCTGCCATTGTTGACAGAAAACGTTTGATGGTAAACGGGCTTATTATCGTAAGCTTGGTGTTTGGTGATGATAATGCATTGGCTGCTGAACCGCTTCTGGCGATTAAGGGAATTGCGGGCTGTGATGATGATGCGTTTTATGATGTAATTTTGGATATCGCTGAAACAGCCGTTGAAAAGATTGGTGCACGCGCCCGCGAGAGCGATACTATGGTTGAGGAAGCCGTTCGTATTGCAATCCGGCGATTCACGCGCCGTGAAATTGGAAAGAACCCAGGCGTTGAAGTAATGATCACCAGAAGCGATGATCTTGATTTCTAATAATTGTAAATAAGGATGATAGTATGATTGGACGGTTAAACCATGTTGCGATTGCGGTTCCTGATTTAGAGGCGGCAGCCAATACCTATCGCAATACGTTAGGGGCTAAGGTTTCTGATCCTGTTGATCTACCGGACCACGGGGTAACAACGGTGTTTGTTGAATTGCCAAATACTAAGATCGAATTGTTGCTTCCTCTTGGTGAAAATTCGCCGATAGCAAAATTTGTTGCTAACAATCCATCTGGTGGTATGCACCATGTTTGTTATGAAGTTGATGACATCATTGCAGCACGGGACAAGCTCGTTGCAGAAGGTGCGCGTATCCTTGGTGACGGTGAGCCAAAAATTGGCGCCCACGGCAAGCCAGTGTTGTTCCTGCATCCAAAGGACTTTTGTGGAACGCTTGTTGAACTTGAAGAGGTCTAATTTATGAACATCGCAACGATTGTTCTTGTTTATGTTGTGATTTGGTGGATGGTGTTTTTCGCAGCCCTTCCGATTGGTGTGCGCTCGCAGCATGAAAGCGAAGAAGGTGTGGTTGAAGGTACTGAACCCGGTGCGCCGTCTAATCCTAATTTGCTGAAAAAGGCCCTCTATACAACTTTAATCGCTGCTGTGCTGACAACCGGATATTACTTTCTCGTGGATAGTGGTGTTATCAGTTTTAGAGCACCGCGTTGATTTTCACGCTTTAATACAACGAGATAGAATACTAAAAAAGCAAGGCATGTAGCCTTGCTTTTTTGCTGAGATTAATTCTCAATATTTCTTCCCTGAGCCTGGATCATATCCAAGCAACACATCTGTTGTGTGCGTGACAGTTAATTTATTAGCTAACAGTTTTCGTGTCACCAACGAATACAGTGCCTGATCTTTTTCATTCATCTAGTTTTGAGTGAATGTTGCTATGAAGCCACAACTGATGATGCTGAAGGTGTAAAATGGCTTTCTTCTGTATATTGGTGTAAATTCATCAAAAACGAATTGCTCTTTGCATCGGTTCGCGGCAAAAGAACAGATATTCGTTTTGAAACAAGAATTACAAAGAGAAATCAAACGTCATGCGTTTAAGCCGTTATTTTTTACCCACACTAAAGGAAACTCCTTCTGAAGCCAAGATTGCTTCGCATCGTCTGATGTTGCGGGCAGGCATGATCCGTCAAGGTGCTGCCGGTATTTATTCATGGTTACCATTAGGTCATAAGGTTTTGAAAAAGATCGAACAGATCGTCCGTGAAGAGCAAGACCGTGCTGGTGCGGTTGAAATGCTGATGCCAACCATTCAGCCAGCAGAGCTTTGGGAAGAAAGCGGACGGTATGATGATTATGGTAAAGAAATGCTCCGTATTGAAGACCGCCACGAGCGCAGAATGCTATTTGGCCCGACGAACGAGGAAATGATCACTGATATTTTCCGCCGTGAAGTGAAATCATATCGTGACCTTCCGAAAAACCTCTATCATATTCAGTGGAAATTTCGGGATGAAATCCGCCCACGGTTCGGTGTCATGCGTGGCCGTGAATTTTTGATGAAAGATAATTACAGTTTCGACCTAACCGCAGAAGATGGTGTAAAATCCTATAATGCGATGTTTGTCGCGTATCTGCGTACGTTTGCGCGCCTTGGCCTCAGGGCAATTCCAATGCGAGCGGATACGGGGCCGATAGGCGGTGACTTGAGCCATGAATTTATCATCCTTGCAGATACTGGGGAAAGCGAAGTTTTCTTCCACAAAGATTTTGAACAACTTGATCCGATGGTTGATGTTGACCCGTCATCTGACCTTCAACCGATTGTTGACGAGTGGACAGCGCTTTATGCTGCAACAGATGAAATTCATAATGCTGACGACTGTGATGTTACAGATGGTGATCTGAAAACCGGTCGCGGTATCGAGGTTGGTCATATCTTCTTCTTTGGCGACAAATATTCGAAACCACTCAATGCAAGTGTCCAAGGACCGGACGGTAAGAACGCATTTGTTCAGATGGGTTCATACGGTATCGGTGTTTCGCGCCTTGTGGGCGGTATCATTGAGGCAAGCCATGATGAAAATGGTATTATCTGGCCGGAAGCTGTGGCCCCGTTTAAGGTTGGCCTGATTAGCCTGAATACCAAGAAGGAAGACTGTGTTGCAGCTTGTGACAAGCTTTATAGAGAGCTTATGGATGCTGGCGTTGATGTTCTTTATGATGATACGAACGAGCGTGCAGGTGGCAAGTTTGCAAATATGGACCTGATTGGCCTGCCATGGCAGATTGCCCTTGGACCACGCGGCTTAGAGAACGGTGTTGTTGAATTAAAGAACCGTGCAACAGGCGAGCGCGAGGAAGTGGCACTTGATGCTATTGTCGCACGGATGACATAATTCTGTTTTTATGGTCAAAGCGACAAAAAGATTGGGGCAATAAATTGACTGGAGGATTGGTTTGATAGCGCGAGGATATGAGTGGCGTATTGCGAAGCGCTATCTGACAAGTAGGCGTAAGGACGGTTTTATTTCCTTAACCGCAATTCTCTCAATGGTGGCAATTGCCCTTGGGGTTGGGACGCTTTTGATTGTTATGTCGGTTATGAATGGATTTCGTGCCGAATTGCTGGATTCTGTTCTGGGTTATCATGGTCATGTTATCGTGCAAGGATATGGCGGTGAAATAAAAGGTTATGAGGAACTGCGTAGCGACCTTAAGAAAGTTGACGGTGTCACAAAGGTAATCCCGTTCGTCGAGAAACAGGTTTTGGTGACGCACGATCAGCAATCGCGTGGTGCACTTGTTCGTGGATTGCCTGATGATGTTTTTACTGAAGGAAAACTCAATATAAACAATGTTTTGCAGGGTGATCTTCGATTAACAAGTGAGGTTGGCGGCGTTGTTCTTGGGTATCAGCTAGCACGTACGCTTGGTGTGGGGGTTGGTGATAATGTCAAAATCCTAAGTCCCACCTCGGTTGCGACCCCGTTTGGTTCTGCACCGCGAAGTAAAGCCTATCCCGTCGTCGCGATCATTGAAATAGGTGTTTATGCGTTTGATGAGAGCTTTATCGGTATGGCGCTTGGTGATGCTCAGCGTTTTTTCCGTCTAAAAGGCAAGGTTAATAACTTCGAACTGTTCTTGAATAATCCGAACGATGTCGACCAATATTTCGAGGGTATCCGCGAAGTTGTGGGCTCTGGCCTTTATGTCTCAAGCTGGAAAAGCTTCAATCAATCGCTTGTTGGCGCGCTTCAGACTGAACGTATCATTATGTTTATTGTGGTTGGGCTTATCATTGTTGTTGCTGTTTTCAATGTATCCTCGAGCCTATTGATGCTGGTAAAGGATAAGTCAGCGGATATCGCAATCCTCCGAACGATGGGGGCAGAGCGTGACGCTGTATCAAGAGTGTTTACTACGGTTGGCCTCGTTGTTGGCGGACTGGGCATAGTAATTGGTTGCCTACTGGCTGCCATTTTTATCACCTATCTCGACACGATAAAATCCGGTATCGAAGCACTTTTTGGTCTGAATCTTTGGGACCCATCGGTTCGCTTTATAACTGAAATGAAGGCCGAAGTTGATTGGGTGGAAGCGGTGCTGACTGTTGTATTAGCGGTTATCCTATCGCTATTGGCGACGATCATTCCTGCGCGCAGGGCAGCGAGCCTCGACCCTGTTGACGTTCTTCGTTATGAGTAGAGAGTGATTATGCGTGTTTTAACCATTGAAAACCTAAAGCGCTCTTTCACTCAGGGTGGAAAAACCATTGAAGTGTTAAAGGGCATTGACCTGTATCTAAACAAGGGGGAACTTGTTGCCCTGGTTGGCGCATCCGGGTCCGGTAAATCAACATTATTGCAGATCGCAGGCCTTCTGGATCATCCAAGCGATGGTAAGATTATTATCAATGATCGCAATTTAAGCGATGCCAATGACAGGGATCGTACCCATGCGCGCAAAAGCGATCTGGGTTTTGTCTATCAATTCCATCACCTCTTGCCTGACTTTACTGCGATTGAGAATGTTATGCTCGCGCTTGATATCGCAGGCCTTCCGCGTAAGGACGGGATGGAGCGCGCAGAAAATATCCTCGTGAAAATGGGGCTTAAGGATCGTCTTGATCATATTCCTGCCGAACTTTCGGGTGGCGAACAACAACGTGTCGCGATTTCACGTGCTATTGTAACAAAACCCTCTTTGTTGCTTGCTGATGAACCAACAGGAAATTTGGATGAAATTACAGCGGCAAAGGTATTTGAAGCCTTTGTTGATCTTGTTCGCGAGGAAGGGCTGACCGCCCTTATCGCAACCCACGATATGTCGCTTGCTGATAAAATGGATAGACGGCTGATTCTTCGTGAAGGAAACTTGGTGATCTAGAACAAACTGTCGCCAAGTTAGGACCTATCCTGGAAAAGTCCGAATTCTCTATATTTCTATGCGATTTTGCCCAGTGATAACAATCTCGCTGTTGCGATGACGCTCAATGGCGCTATGCTGGCAATACAGCGCTGATCAACTGGCGCAATTGGAAGTAAATTTCTGTATCGGAGAATAGTATGAGCCACGCTGGCTTTGTGCATTTACGTGTTCACACGGCATATTCGCTCTCGGAAGGTGCAATTCACGTTAAGGACCTTGTGAAACAATGCGTGGGCCACAAAATGCCAGCGGTTGCGGTTACCGATACGGATAATATGTTCTCGGCGCTGGAGTTTTCCACGAGCGCTGCAGGTTCTGGTGTGCAGCCAATCATCGGTGTATCCCTTCACGTTAGAAATCCGTACCAAGTTACTGACCCTAAATCAAAAAAGTATGTTGAACCTGATCAGTTAATATTGCTTGCGCAGTCAGAACTTGGTTATCAAAACTTAATGAAGCTCGTTTCTCGGGCGCACTTGGAAAGCGATGTGGCGGAAGGGGTTCAACTACCTTTCGATGCATTTGAAGGATTGTCAGACGGATTGATTTGCTTAAGTGGGGGTGTTTCGGGACCAATCGGATCACTAATCCTCGCGGGGCAAAATGATAAAGCCGAGGAGTGCTTGCTCGAATTAAACAAGCTTTTTGAAGGTCGTTTCTATATAGAAATCCAGCGGCATGACTTGGAGAGTGAGCGAAGAAGCGAAGAGGCATTTCTTGACCTAGCTTATAAGCACAATCTCCCAATTGTTGCGACCAATCAGCCATATTTCACAAGTATTGATATGTATCAAGCGCATGATACGCTTCTCTGTATCGCGGATGGTACTTATGTCGCGGAAAACGAGCGCCGCAAGCTCAATAAGGATTATCGCTTTAAAACAGCGGAAGAGATGATTGAGCTTTTTAGTGATCTACCGGAAGCCATTGAAAACACGATCAATATAGCCCGGCGATGTGCTTACAAGGTCGATATCATTGACCCGCTTTTGCCAAACTATACCCGCGGTATGGATGTATCAGAAGCCGATATGCTGCGTGAAAGCTCGTTGAAGGGCCTTCGTGAACGGCTTGACTTTAAAGCCAAGGAAGAAGGACTGGAAGCAGGGCAGGATCAGGAATGGGAAAAAGAATATTGGGAACGCCTTGATTATGAACTTGGTATCATTAATCAGATGGGCTTTCCGGGCTATTTCCTGATCGTCGCAGACTTTATCCAGTGGGCTAAGGATCATGATGTGCCAGTAGGGCCGGGGCGTGGGTCCGGTGCTGGTTCAGTAGTCGCGTGGGTGCTGAAAATTACCGACCTTGATCCACTCAGGTTTTCGCTACTGTTTGAGCGTTTCCTCAATCCAGAACGGGTTTCTATGCCCGATTTTGATATCGATTTCTGTCAGGAAAAACGCGAACGCGTGATCAAATATGTTCAGGATAAATATGGTCATGATCATGTGGCGCAAATCATTACCTTTGGTAAATTGCAGGCGAGGGCAGTGGTTAAGGCCTGTGGCCGCGTGATGCAACAGCCATACCCTGTAACGGACAGGCTTTCTAAGTTGATCCCAAATGACCCCGGTAGTGCTATGTCGCTTGATGAGGCGATCAAAAGCGAGCCACGATTACAGCGCGAGATAGATACGGACGAGCTTACGGAAAAAGTGATGGACCGAGCGCTTAAGCTCGAAGGTCTATACGCACATTCTTCAACGCACGCGGCTGGTGTGGTGATCGGAGATCGTCCTCTTGATCAACTCGTGCCGCTGTACCGCGACCCAAAATCAGACATGCCAGTTACCCAGTTTAATATGAAATGGGTGGAGCAGGCTGGGCTTGTAAAGTTTGACTTCTTGGGCTTGAAAACCCTTACGGTGCTTGATCGTGCGGTAAAATACATCGCCGACCGTGATATTCATATCGACCTGGCGTCTGTGCCTTTAGATGATAAGCCCACGTATGAAATGCTAGCGCGCGGCGAAGCCGCAGGGATTTTCCAGCTTGAGAGTACGGGCATGCGCGCGGTCCTCAAGGGGCTGAAACCAGATACATTTGAAGATATCATCGCGATTGTGGCGCTCTATCGTCCGGGACCAATGGACAATATTCCAACCTATGTTGATCGTAAGCATGGCCGTGAAGAAGTGGAATACCCGCATCCAATTCTTGAGGATATCCTCTCAGAAACAAACGGCGTTATCATCTATCAGGAACAGGTGATGCAGATTGCGCAGGTCATGTCGGGTTATAGCCTCGGCGAAGCGGATATTTTGCGCCGTGCGATGGGTAAAAAGATCAAGGAAGAAATGGACAAACAGCGCGGTCGCTTCTGTGAAGGTGCAGTTGAACGCGGTATAGACGCCGAGAAGGCATCGTTTATCTTTGATCTTGTGACGAAGTTTGCGTCTTACGGGTTTAACAAATCACATGCTGCTGCCTATGCACTGGTTTCCTATCATACGGCCTATTTGAAGGCGAATTTCCCAGTTGAGTTTATGGCGGCGATTATGACGCTTGATATGGGGAATACAGATAAGCTCGCGATGTTCAAACAAGAGCTTCAGCGGATGGAAGTTCCCTTGCTCTTGCCTGATATCAACAAATCCGAAGTGGTGTTCGCTGTAGAAAAAGCCCCCGAAAATTACTGCGAAGATGGTGATACCCGTAACAATCAAGGTGTCCGGTATGCGCTTGCAGCTATCAAGGGTGTCGGTGAAAAAGCGATGGAAGCCGTGGTTGAAGAACGCAAAGCCAATGGACCGTTCAAGGACATGTTTGATTTCGCAGAACGTATTGATCCCAAACTGATGAATAAAAGGCAGCTGGAACAGCTGGCGACTGCAGGTGCGTTTGATAGCCTTGTTCCAGACCGTGCGCAGGCGCATGCGTCAGCGGAAGTGATCATGCGCTTAGCGCAGCGGGTTCAACAAGAACGGGAAAGTAATCAGGTAAGCCTGTTCGGGGGTGATATGGCAGGCGAAATTGATCGACCTGTATTGCCGATTGTTAAGCAGTGGACCGATACAGAGATTTTGCAGAATGAGCGTAAATCGGTCGGATTTTATATTTCTGCACACCCCCTTGATAGCTACGAAACAATTCTTGAACGTGAACGGATTGTTCCTGCCCGCGAAGTCTTTAATGATGCAGTGATGGTTGGACAAACGGTACGAATGGCGGGTGCAATCATTGGATACCGCGAAAGCACATCTAAAAACACGGGGCGTAAATTTGGGGCCTTATCCCTGTCTGACCGGACAGATGTTTTTGAATTGATGATTTTCGAAGATGATCTGGAAAATACACGTTTGCTTGTCGACGAAGGGGCACCGCTTGTAACAACCGTGCAAATTAGAAAACGTGACGACGATGAAACAGTGAGGCTTTCCAACCGAGGTATTGAATCGTTAGAGCAAGTTGCTTCACAGTCGTCAAAGGGATTGTTTATCGAAATTGATAAGGCTGAGGCCTTTCCTGGTGTTCAGGCAGCGCTTTCCCGCAAAAGCGGTGGTAAAGGCAGGGTAACGATTAAGGTTCCTGTCGCGGAGCGGAGGCGTTACGCTGAATTCAGGTTACCCGGCGGTTATAAGGTTACGCCTGAATTAAAGCAGGCCATCACTGCTGAGATTGGTGTTGCTTTGGTAGAAGAAATATAAGCGTTAGGAGCCTAGGCATGACCAATGAAACCAATCAGGAGAGAACGATCGCACCAGCATTGCCGTCTGCTTCTATTCTTGTTGTGCGTGACGGCAAAACAGGCCTTGAAGTTTTAATGATGGAACGTGCGAAAACAATGCGGTTTGCGCCTGGTGCATTTGTATTCCCTGGCGGTAAGGTTGATGCGGAGGATATGAAGCTTTGGCGCTGGCGTGGTCAGGTTAGTGACCTGCGGATGAATAAGGAAACGTCTTACAAAATCGCAGCGCTTAGAGAATTGTTTGAAGAAGTTGGTGTCTGTCATGCAACAGGAAGCAGACATAAGGCCGTTATAAGCAATTCGAAAATGGCGATAGCCCGAAAGTCGGGGAACGAGTTTCGTAGAATGCTGGTTAAGCAGGGATTGGTTCTTGATACAAAAAGCCTCGAACCCTTTGCGCATTGGGTAACGCCTGAAAACCTGCCACGCAGGTTTGATACCTATTTTTACATCGCGCACCATAAAGGCCAAAAAGCCAAGCATGATGGGAATGAGGCAATATCGCATCGTTGGGTCAACCCTCAAAAGCTTTTGGATAGTTGGGAAGGGGACCAGGTTCCTTTAATGTTTCCAACCCGTCTGAATTTGGTGAAGCTTGCGCGCGCGAAAACGGCGAGAGAGGCGGTTCGTATGGCTCGGCAAACACCAATTGTGAAAACATTACCTGTTATGTCGGTCAACGAAGGCAAGCCCCAAGTCACGATTACAAATCACGCCGAATATGGTAATATTACAGCTACAGAACGCGAATTGCGAACAGAGCGACCAAAATAATCAATTTTTTCAAGAAAACCCTTGATCTTTGCCGATTAGGCGACTAAAGAAGCGCCAACTTCACACGCGAGTTCGGCCATGCTGGCAAATTCCAGTATTGACCAACCGGTGTTTCAAACAAGTTTGAGACGCAACTCGCGGAGGCATAACCGGTAAAGGAGAATTGAAATGGCAATGCCTGTCGTTGATATGCGCGCGCTTTTGGAAGCTGGCGTACACTTTGGTCACCAAACACATCGTTGGAATCCTAAAATGGCTCCGTTCATCTTTGGTGAGCGTAACGGTGTTCATATTATTGACCTTTCACAAACTGTTCCGTACCTAACACGTGCGCTTCAAGCTGTTCGTGATGTAGTATCTGGCGGTGGTCGTGTTCTTTTCGTTGGTACAAAACGTCAAGCATCACCAATCATTGCTGATGCTGCGAAACGTTGTGGTCAGTATTATGTAAATCACCGCTGGCTTGGTGGTATGCTTACAAACTGGCAGACGATTTCACAGTCAATCAAGCGTCTGAAAATGCTTAATGAGCAACTTGGCCAAGAGCACACTGGCCTGACTAAGAAAGAAACACTTCAGCTAACGCGTCAGCGCGACAAGCTTGAGCTTTCTCTCGGTGGTATTCAGGACATGGGTGGTCTTCCAGACATTATCTTCGTTGCAGACACGCTCCGTGATGATCTTGCAATCGCTGAGGCACGCCGCCTTGGTATTCCTGTAATCGGTGTTCTTGATACGAACTCTAAGCCAGAAGGTATCGATTTCCCTGTTCCAGGTAACGACGATGCAACACGGGCGATCCGCCTATACTGTGATCTGGTTGCTGAAGCTGTTCTTGATGGTATCCAGGCTGACCTTGCTGCACAAGGCGTTGACCTTGGTGCAACAGAAGCACCAGTAGAAGAAGCTGTTGCAGAAGAAGCAGCGCCTGAAGCTGTTGAAGAGGCCGCTGAAGAAGCGCCTGCTGCTGAAGCTGAAACAAAAGAATAACTTACTTATTTGAGTGCTTTGGGTTAAAGGGCTTTTAACTTTGACCCAAAGTTGTTCTTCAATTTAATTTTGAGATACCTCAAGGAGATATCCAATGGCACAAATTACTGCCGCTCTCGTTAAGGACCTACGCGAAAAATCTGGCGCAGGTATGATGGATTGTAAAAAAGCTCTTGCTGAATCTGACGGTAACGTAGAAGCAGCAATGGACTGGCTTCGCACAAAAGGTCTGTCTGCTGCTGCGAAGAAATCTGGCCGTGTTGCCGCTGAAGGCCTTGTTGGCTTTAAGGTGGAAGGCACTAAGGGCGCTGTTATCGAAGTTAACTCAGAAACAGACTTTGTTGCACGTAACGAACAGTTCCAGGGCTTTGTTGGTGGCTTGACAGACGTTGTAATGACCACAGGTACTGATGTTGAAGCGATTAAAGCTGCATCATTCCCGGGTTCAGACAAAACTGTTGCTGATACTTTGACTGACAATATTGCAACTATCGGCGAAAACATGAATATTCGCCGCGCTGAAATAATTGAAGTTGAAAACGGAATTGTTGCGTCTTATTTACACGGTGCTGCCGCTGATAACATGGGTAAAATTGCCGTTCTTGTTGGTTTGACTTCTGAAGCTGGTGAAGACGTACTTGCGCCGCTTGGTAAGCAACTTGCTATGCATATCGCTGCTGCAAACCCTGCGTCATTGAACATCGAAGCACTTGATCCTGCGCTTGTAGAGCGTGAGAAACAGGTTCAGATCGATAAGGCACGCGAATCTGGTAAGCCAGAAAATATCATTGAGAAAATGATCGTTGGCCGTATGCGCAAATACTATGAAGAAGTTGTGCTTCTTGAGCAGGTGTTTGTAATCGACGGCGAAACAAAAATTGCTAAGGTCATCGAAAAAGCTGCGAAAGACGCTGGCACTGCCATCGAACTTACTGGTTTCGTTCGTATGGAAATGGGTGATGGCCTAGAGAAAAAAGAAGAAGATTTTGCTGCTGAGGTTGCTGCTGTAGCTGGCGCATAAGTTAAAATCTGATCGATTGAAACTCGGAATACTGGTGAAGTGTTCCGGGTTTTTTTGTGTCGATTATAAACTTGACGCAAAAACTGCATAAAATTGTCAAATTGATCGTAGCTATTTGTGTTGTGACCGGATAAGCTGCGGCAAATTATTACATCGGGTCGATCTAACGGGGAGTAACTGCTGATATGTCATCAGAGCCTAAATATAAACGTGTTCTTTTGAAATTATCTGGTGAGGCCCTTATGGGGGACGGTGCTTATGGTATCGACCCTGATACAGTGGAACGAGTTTCGACCGCAATCAAACAAGCGACAGAAATAGGCACAGAAGTTTGCGTGGTTTGTGGCGGCGGTAATATTTTCCGCGGACTAAAAGGTGCTGCCCAAGGGATTGACCGAACAACCGCAGATCATATGGGTATGCTGGCCACCGTTATGAATGCACTTGCACTTCAAAATGCACTTGAACAGCAGGATGTTGATACCCGTGTTCTTTCTGCAATTCCGATGGCGAATGTTAGCGAGCCTTATATTCGGCGCCGTGCAATCCGGCACCTAGAGAAAGGCCGTGTTGTTATTTTTGCTGCCGGAACAGGGAACCCGTTCTTTACGACTGATACTGCGGCTGCACTTCGCGCTGCCGAAATGAATTGTAACGCTCTTCTTAAGGGGACACAAGTGGACGGTGTTTATGATGCTGACCCTAAAACAAATCCAGATGCTGTGCGTTATGATGAATTGACATATATGGATGTGTTGCGACAGGACTTGAAAGTGATGGATGCATCTGCAATTTCGTTAAGTCGCGAGAATAATATTCCGATTGTCGTTTTCTCAATCCACACGGACAACGGTCTTTTGGATATGTTAACTGGGCAGGGAATTTGTACTGTTGTAAAAGAAAGCGATGCCGAATAACCAATAACGCGAGAGTATTCATAAAATACCCGGGGAATAGAATATGAGTGATGATATTGATTTAGATGATATTGAACGTCGGATGAAAGGTGCAAACGAAGCTTTGAAATCTGAGTTTGCTGGCCTTCGGACGGGCCGCGCCTCAACGAGCTTGTTAGACCCTGTCATGGTAGATGTTTATGGCTCCAACATGCCGCTTAATCAAGTTGGTACCGTTTCAGTACCAGAACCTAGAATGTTGTCTGTTCAGGTCTGGGACAAGGCAAATGCTTCTGCTGTTGAAAAGGCGATCCGCAACGCTGGTTTAGGCCTGAACCCGATGCTAGACGGGCAGTTGGTTCGTATTCCAATTCCGGAACTTAATGAGGAACGCAGGCGCGAGCTTGCAAAAGTTGCTGCCAAGTATGCGGAGCAAGCCCGGATCGCCGTTCGTAACGTTCGCCGTGACGGAATGGATCAGTTGAAAAAGGCTGAGAAAGACAAACTTATCAGCGAAGATGATCACAAAATGTACGCTGATGAGATTCAAGAGCTCACTAACAAATATGTTGGTGATGTAGATACTGCATTGCAGACCAAAGAAGCTGAGATTATGCAGGTCTAAATATGGCGGCAGATGGCGACTTATCTGTTGGTACTCATGGAAATGTGCGAAAAATTGAAACTTCGCGCATACCAAAGCATGTCGCCATCATTATGGACGGTAATGGGCGTTGGGCATCCAAAAGAAAATTACCCAAGTCTGTTGGTCATAAAAAAGGCTCCGAAGCGGTAAAAGAGGCAATTTCCGGTGCGATTAAATCAGGTGTAAAATATCTTACCCTTTATGCCTTTTCTACAGAAAACTGGAACCGTCCTCAGGATGAAGTTCAGGATTTAATGGGTTTGCTTCGGTTTTACCTGAAACGAGAGATAAAAGAACTTCATAAAGAAAATGTAAAGCTTCATGTGCTTGGTGAAAAATCCGCGTTGGACGCAGAAATTACCAAGCTTATAGATGACGCTGAGGCTTTGACAGCTGATAATGACCGCTTAACTTTAGTGATCGCATTGAATTATGGCAGTCGCCAAGAAATATTGAAAGCTGTTCAAGCCATTGCCCAAAAAGTAGAAGAGGGTGCTTTATCAACAAAAGCAATCACTCTTGAGACTTTGGATGATGCATTGCTAACAAAGGAAATACCAGACCCTGATCTGGTTATAAGGACAAGCGGCGAACAACGCTTGTCAAATTTCTTGTTGTGGCAAGTAGCCTACAGTGAGCTATATTTTTCTGATGTCCTATGGCCAGACTTTGCTGAACAGCATTTTATAGATGCTGTGATCGAATATGGTGGCCGTGAACGAAGATTCGGCGCCAGACCAGATGATGAAATCATTACGGATACGGTGGCGTAAGAGTGGCTGTGATATCGAAAAATTTGCTCCAACGCATTATATCTGCCCTCATGTTGTTGCCGCCAGTTGTCGGTGCAATCTACTTAGGGGGGTGGTGGTTTTATGGTTTGTTATTATTGGGTGGTATCCTGATGATGCTAGAATGGAACCGTATGGTTTCGAGTCAAAATCCACTGGTTGACGTGATTACACTGTTACCAGTTGCTCTCTTGCCCATGATTTTTGTGTTGTTGCCACAATCTGAGGCAATATTATCAAACCCAATGATCATGATTATTGTTTTAGCATTGGTTTTAGGTGTTGGTACATTTATCGAAATCAGTAAAACAAAATCGGAAAAGCATAAAACAGTTTATTACTCCTTGCTCGGCAGTGCTTATGTTTCCAGCGCTTTGATCGCGCTTTCATGGCTTAGGTCTGTTGATGAATACGGGTTAATGGTATTGTGGATTTTCCTTAATGTCTGGGCCATGGATGTTGGTGGCTATTTCGCTGGCAAAGGCATAGGTGGCCCGAAACTATCACCAAAAATTAGCCCCAATAAAACCTGGGCTGGTTTGATCGGCGGTATAGTACTGGCGATGATCATTTCCTACCTGTTTTCACTCATATTTACTTGGGGCGATATTGGTAAAACATGGGTCATGGGTGGTGTGGTTGCCTTGGTGGCGCAAATGGGGGATCTGTATGAAAGCGCTGTCAAACGGCGGTTTGATGTTAAAGATTCTGGTGAACTGATACCAGGGCACGGTGGTATATTGGACCGGGTTGATGGTATTGTTTCCGCAGCCCCTTTTACTGCCCTTGTTCTCGCTTTGTATTTTGCACTGGGCTAGCTAAATGACAAAAAGACAGACTATATCAATTCTGGGCTCGACCGGCTCTATAGGGCTTAGCACTGTCGATATTATTCAGCGACATCCAAATCGGTTTGAAGTTGTGGGACTAACAGCAAATCAAAACCTGTCTGAACTTGTTCGCCTCGCCAAAGCGTTGAATGCAAAATATGCAGCAATTGGAAACGAAGCTCTTTATGCAGAATTAAAAGAGGTATTATCGGGAACCTCTATTATTCCATTGGCGGGTGAAGCAGGCATTTGTGAAGTCGCAGAAGCAAACAGTGATATTGTTATGTCTGCGATTGTTGGGGCAGCAGGCCTAAAGCCGACACTCCAAGCAATCCGCCGTGGTGCAACAATAGCACTTGCGAATAAGGAATGTTTGGTTTGTGCTGGCGATTTAATGCTCGAGGAAGTTAATAGGTACGGATCAAAGTTACTTCCTGTTGATTCTGAACATAATGCGATTTTCCAGGTGTTTGATCAGGAGCATGCAAGTGATGTTGAGCGAATAATTTTGACAGCATCCGGCGGACCATTTTTAAACCAAACGATTGACGAATTGACTGACGTTACACCCGAACAGGCCGTTGCTCATCCGAATTGGGATATGGGTGCCAAGATTTCCGTCGACTCTGCGACGATGATGAATAAGGGCTTGGAGATGATCGAAGCCTATTATTTATTTCCGGTTAACCGCGATCAGGTTGACGTCATCGTTCATCCTCAGTCAGTTATCCACTCTATGGTGGAATATGTTGATGGTAGCGTTTTGGCGCAAATGGGCACGCCTGATATGCGTACCCCGATCTCATACTGTTTGGGATGGCCGGACCGTTTATCCACGGGGGCTAAAGGATTGGATTTTGCTACGTTAGCTGATTTGACTTTTGTTGAGCCCGATTATGCCAAATTTCGCTGTTTAGGACTGGCGCGTGAAAGCCTTATTAATGGGGGAACGATGCCGGCAGCGATGAATGCAGCGAACGAAGTTGCAGTGGATGCATTTCTTAATAGAAACATTGGATTTCTTGATATAGCGTGTGTCGTTGAAAAAGTTTTAGAAAAATTTGACATGAAAGCGCCACAATCGCTCGCAAATGTATATGAGATCGATAAGCAGGCACGAATAATGGCACACGAAGCTATTGCTTGTCTGTAATGCGTGAAGGAAGAAAGTAACTAGTAATGGATGGATCAAATCCGGGAATAATTCTAACGCTGTTGTCTTTTATTGGCGGATTCAGCGTGTTGGTTTTTATTCATGAGTGGGGGCATTACAGTGTGGCGCGCTTATTCGGCGTACGTGTAGACTCTTTCTCAATCGGATTCGGAAAAGAGTTATTTGGCTGGACTGATAAAAAGGGCGTTCGTTGGAAAGTATGCATGTTGCCGCTTGGTGGCTATGTGAAGTTTTTCGGTGATGCCTCTGGTGCCAGCAACGCCGATAGTTCAATTGAGCAATTAAGCGAAAAAGAAAAATCGGAATGTTTTCACTATAAGCCTGTTTGGCAACGGGCTTTGGTTGTTTTCGCAGGACCAGGTATTAACCTTTTGGCCGCAGTCCTCGTCTTTGCAGGCTTTTTCTGGGCGTACGGCGCACAGGTTACACCGCCAATAGTTCCGTCTGTTTTGGAAGATTCTGGTGCAGAGCGATCTGGAATGCAGGTTGGTGATAGAATAGTTTCAATAAATGGGAATTCTATCGAACGCTTTAATGATATTGTCTCCATTGTTCGTTTGTATCCTGAGAGAGAAATTGACTTGGTACTGGAACGAGATGGTCAATCTATAAATAAAACGCTCCTAACTGGTGTTGGATATCAAGAAGATAGATTTGGAAACCGCTATCCTTATGGTGTAATGGGTATAGGTATTCCTCAGTCGGTGAGAGTGGAAGTTGGCCCAGTTGGTGCTATATCAGAAGGGTTTCGCCAAACAGGAACGTTCATCCAGACAATTTTTACCACAACTGGTCAGATTATTGTTGGACTACGATCTGTTAATGAACTTGGTGGGCCGGTGCGAATCGCTACAATGACTGGCGAGGCGGCAAGCCGGGGTATTGAGAGTTTCATAATATTTCTAGCGTTGATCTCTATTAATTTGGGGATAGTCAACTTATTGCCTATTCCTGTACTCGATGGTGGTCATTTGATGTTCTATTTGGTTGAAGCTGTTAAAGGGTCCCCCTTGAAAAAACGGGCGCAAGAAGTGGGATATATAGCCGGAATGGCCTTAATGTTGATTTTTATGGTGTTTGTAACACTGAATGACTTGCAATCTATCGTTCTATAGGTAAGTTGCTGGCCTTAATGTGTTTATAGAAACATTGATACTGAAGAAGAGTGGGCAAAGTTTTGCAGTTAAATAATTTCTATCTGGTTGTTGGTTTTTGTGCATCAATCATAATTGCGACAATAGTGACAGGTTCAGTTTCTGCACAGCAGGCAGGGGCGGGGCAGAACCAACAGGTTCCCATTATCCGGCAAATCAATGTTATCGGTAGCGAGCGTGTAGAGCCAGAAACGGTAGCGTCTTACCTTACTATTCGAACAGGCGACCCATTTGACCTGGCAAAAATCAATGAGAGTACAAAAAACCTGTTTGCAACTGGATTGTTTGCAGATGTTGAAATCCTCGAGCAGCAAGGTACTTTGATTATCAGGGTTGTTGAAAACCCAATCATTAACCGCGTTGTTTTTGAAGGTAATAAACGTTTGGACCGTGATGAACTTCTCGAAGAGGTTAGATTGCGCCCCAGAACGATTTTCACACGTGCAAAAGTACGGGCAGATGTAGAGCGGATACTTGCTTTATATCGGAATTCCGGTCGGTTCGCGGCAATCATTGAGCCAAAGGTTGTTCAGTTAGAACAAAACCGTGTTGACGTTCTTTTTGAGATACAAGAAGGCCCGAAAACGCGGATCAGTAAAATCAACTTTATTGGTAATAAAAAATATAGCGACGGCGATTTAAAGGACGTCTTGGCAACGAAGGAATCGCGTTGGTGGAAGATTTTTGGTTCCAACGATACCTTTGACCCAGATCGGCAAGCTTTTGACCAGCAAGTTCTTCGCCAGTTTTATTTGAACGAAGGCTATGCAGACTTCCGTGTTGTTTCTGCTGTTTCGGAATTGACTGCTGACCGGGAAGATTTTTTTGTAACTTTCACTGTTGAAGAAGGCGAAATATACGAATTTGGCGAAATCAGCGTCGATAGCGAAATTCGTGATGTTGATCCGATTTTGTTCGAAGCATTCCTTCTTATGCGCAAGGGCCAAATCTATAACGCAGAAGCAATTGAAAAAACCATTGAGGCACTTACGAATGCAGCTGGCCTACTTGGGTATGCTTTTGTTGATATCAGACCACGGATTAACAGAAACCGTGAAGGTCGAACAATTGATATTACCTTTAGGGTGCTTGATGCACCAAGGGTATATGTGGAGCGTATTCGTATCCATGGTAATGTAACGACACTTGACAAAGTTATTCGCCGCGAATTTCGCCTTCAAGAAGGCGATGCCTTCAATTCAGCGCTCGTGAATCGTTCGGAAAACCGTCTAAACCGTTTAAGTTTCTTCCGCGAGATTGAGATTGAACAACTACCGGGGTCAACGCCTGATAGACTAGTATTGGATGTCGGTGTAGAAGAGCAAGCAACAGGTGAACTCAACCTTGGGGCCGGTTTCTCTAGCGTCCAAAACTTTATTTTCAATGCTTCCGTCAGGCAGCGCAATCTGTTTGGTAAAGGGCAATCGCTAGGACTTTCGTTAAATTTATCGAGTTTCCAACAGAATATTAACTTAGACTTTACCGAACCGTATTTGTTAGGGCGCAGTATTTCTGGTGGCTTCAATGTTTTTGTAACCAATACGGACACCAATGGACTTGGTAATGGTATTTTCCAGAATGGTTTGCAGAACAGAGCGCTTGGTTTTCAGCTTCGTGCTGGTGCTGCATTGAATGAATTTTGGTCACTTGGACTTCGTTATACTATCAGGCAGGATGACGCGTCGTTTGGGCTTCAATCGATAGGCCTCGCCGGTACAACAATTGCTAATATTGCGGAGGCTAGTTTAAATAACCCCGATTTACTTGCTTCGGCCGACTTAAATGGGGATGGGGTAATCACTGAAGCCGATTTTGATGAGAATGGTGATGGATCTCTGAGTGTTGCAGAGTCAGAGGACGTTCTCTTAAATTTCAATCCTTTCTTCGCAAACTCCATTGGGTCGAGAACGCAATCGATTATTGGCTATACACTCGGCACCGATAGTAGGAATAGTATCATCCGGCCAACTCGTGGACGATCCATTCGGTTCAATCAAAACTTTGCGGGCCTGGGTGGTAGTGTAAAATACCTCCAAACGACAGCAAGTATCGATAATTATTGGACTCCGTTCAATGGTTGGACGCTGCGTTTAGGTGCAGAAGGTGGCCTTATTGAAGGGATTAACCAGCAGGTTCGTTTGAACGATTTGTTTTTCCTTGGTGGTCCAAGGCTACGTGGTTTTGATAATTCAGGGGTGGGCCCTCGTGAATTCGATATTGTTGGCCAGGCATTAGCCCCTGAGCAACAGTTTAGGGTTGTCGGTGGCCGAGCATTTTATATTGGACGCGCCGAGCTCTTTTTCCCGCTTGGTAATGCCGCGCTCGAATCCGGAATTAACGCATCTGCCTTTTTTGATGTCGGTGCCTTGTTCCGTGCAGAAAACTCTATTTTCCCTTCATGTCCGTTTAGCCTTCAGCAATTTAATGACTTTTCCCTTCTCGTTGCAGAACAAGGTATTTCGGGGCCGGCAGCTATTCAGGATTTAGCATCTACGGAGTTAGGTTTTTCAGGCGCTACATGTATATCAGGTAACTCTCCAAGTCCGCGTATTTCAGTAGGTATCGGGTTTTCTTGGCAGTCACCATTCGGTCCATTCCGAATTGACCTCGCAAGAACGTTGCGTCGTCAGCTCGGAGATGATACTCAGACACTTCAATTCAATGTGGGTACCACATTCTAAAGACACTATTTAAGGAACTAGCTATGGCCTCTGTGCTTAAAATGATAAAAATTACTGCGGCTGCGATGATCGCATTTTTAGGATTGGGAACCGCTCTTGACGCACAACAGATCCTGATTGTTGACGATGAACGCGTGGAACGTGAAGCCGCAGCCTATAAAGACTTTAACCTTCAGGTGAATGAAATTCGCCAGAACATCGTGCAGCTTCGTAATTTTGTCGCACGTGGCGGGCAGCTGGAGCAGTTGCTAGCGGACCTTGAGAAACGAAAATCAATCATTGGTAACGACAAGTACGAAGAAGAAAAGAAGGGATTGGAGACACAGTTTGTGAATGCACAGCGTGCTCTTCAGATTTCAGAACTTCAGTTTGATAAGCTCCGTCAGGAAGCTGCGACACAAGTTGAGCGTGCGCGCCAGCCTGTAATTCGCAAAATCCTTGCAGACCGTAGTGCACAAATCATTATGATTAAGCGCCTTGTTATGGGCGCAGCATCCGGTATCGATGTGACAACTGAATTTATCGAACAACTCGATGCAGAGTTGCCAGCTGTAACGCTTACATTGCCACAGCGCACTGTTCCACAGAATTCTGCGACACCGACAGACGGCAATTAAGTTTAATATACGTTAGTTTAAGGCCTTCAGGTAAGATGATTACCTGAAGGCTGTTTTATTTGAAAAAGCTCTTAGGAGGCTGAAATGGAATTCAACATAAATCAGATTATGGAATTAATTCCACACCGTTATCCATTCTTGTTAATTGATAAAGTGGTTGATGTCGTACCGGGTGAAAGCGCAAAAGGCATTAAGAATGTTACGATTAACGAGCCATTTTTCCCTGGGCATTTCCCCCAAAAGCCGGTTATGCCAGGCGTGCTTATTTTAGAAGCGATGGCGCAAACCGCTGCGGTCATCGCTGTTGATTTTCTTGGTGAAGATGCGCAGGGCCGCGTTGTTTATTTTATGGGCATTGATGGGGCGAAATTCCGCAAACCAGTTGAACCAGGCGATCGACTGGAAATGAAACTTACGAAAACCCGCGGCGGCGGTGCCGTGTGGAAGTTTGATGCCGAAGCAACAGTTGATGGCACAATGGTTTGTCAAGCAAAGCTTACTGCCATGTTGGGCGCTAAGGAAGATTGATAGTTTTTGATCAGATGATCAAACACTCTATATACTAAAAAGCCCGGTCATTTGACCGGGCTTTTTAGTATCATTTGTTATATGTATTAACGCTGATCAACCGGAACATAATCCCGTGCTGCTGCACCAGTATATAGCTGGCGAGGACGACCAATTTTCTGTGTTGGATCTTCTACCATTTCTTTCCACTGAGCAATCCAGCCGCTTGTACGGGCAAGAGCAAACAGAACAGTGAACATCTCTGTTGGGAAGCCCATGGCTTTTAGGATGATACCTGAATAGAAATCCACGTTCGGGTAGAGTTTCTTCGCGATGAAATATTCGTCCTCAAGAGCGATTTTTTCAAGTTCCATTGCAACATCAAATAGCGGATCGTCAACACCTAGTTCTGCAAGAACCTTGTGCGCTGTGTCGCGCATAACAGTCGCGCGTGGATCAAAGTTTTTATAGACACGATGACCAAAGCCCATAAGACGGAAAGGATCGTTCTTGTCTTTCGCGCGCGCTACAAACTCAGGAATACGATCAACAGTGCCGATTTCCTGAAGCATGTTGAGGCAGGCCTCATTTGCGCCGCCGTGTGCAGGACCCCAAAGGCATGCGATACCAGCAGCGATACATGCGAACGGGTTCGCACCTGATGAACCAGCAAGGCGAACTGTTGATGTTGATGCGTTCTGCTCGTGATCAGCGTGAAGGATGAAAATAAGATCCATCGCACGCTCTAGTGTTGGGCTTACTTTATATTCAGCAGCAGGAACAGAGAACATCATCTTCAGGAAGTTGCCGGCATATGACAGGTCATTCTGAGGATAGACAAAAGGCTGTCCGATTGAATATTTATAGGCCATTGCCGCAATTGTTGGTATTTTCGCAATCATGCGATAGCTAGCAACCATACGCTGATGCGGATCATTGATGTCTGTGCTGTCATGGTAGAACGCAGCGAGGGCACCCACGACACCGACCATAATTGCCATTGGGTGTGCGTCGCGGCGGAAACCGCTGAAGAAGCGATGAAGTTGCTCATGGACCATTGTGTGGTGCGTGATATCATGAACAAACTTATCTTTTTCGGCTTTGCTTGGAAGGTCACCGTATAAAAGAAGGTAGCAACATTCCATAAAGTCGCTTTGTTCAGCAAGTTGTTCGATTGGGTATCCACGGTATAAAAGCTGGCCTTTTTCACCGTCGATGAATGTAATGCTGGATTCGCAGCTCGCTGTTGATGTGAAGCCTGGATCGAATGTGAACATATCTGATTGCGCGTATAATTTACGCACATCGATAACCTTCGGGCCCACAGAGCCTTCCATTATAGGTAGATCAATGTCAAGGCCATTACCTGATAGCTTTAGGGGATCGTTTGACATGGTCTTACTCCTTCTTTCTTATGGTTTTACCCTGACTGATAGCCAGAGAGGGTTTGGTAATGCCACACTCAGCACACGTCAGAAAGACGACTAATTGTCTCGTCTTTTCCAAGTATTTCAAGCGTTTCAACAAGATCACCGGATTGCTTACCCCCGGTGACTGCTGCCCGAACAGGCTGCATTACCTTGCCTAGTTTTAAGTCCTCAGCTTCTGCAAAGGACATGATGGTAGCTTTGATATCAGACCCTATCCATGACGGGAGATCTGAAAGCTGATCTTTCAAGGAAGCGAGAATAGGTTTCGTTTCCTCAGTAATTTGTTTTTTCGCTTTTTCGCTAATCTCTAGCGGGCGAATATTACAGAATAAAGAAGTTGGCTCAATTAGGTCGCCAATTCGTTTCGCACGCTCTTTAATCGAAGGCATGGCTTGAACGACTTTACCTTGTTCTGTATCGTCAATTGGTTTTCCAATCGCGTGCTCGATGTTTTCTTTGATCAAAGCGAACAAAGTGCTGTCTTCGCATTCTTTCATATAATGAGCGTTTACAAAGTCCAGTTTGTCAAAATCAAAACGGGCAGGGGCGCGGCCAACGTTATCAAGCGTAAACCATTCGATGGCTTGCTTGGTAGTGATGATTTCGTCATCACCGTGGCTCCAGCCTAGGCGTAAAAGATAATTACGCATCGCTTCAGGTAAAAAGCCCATGTCTTCATATGCATCCACACCCAGTGCACCATGACGCTTTGATAATTTCTTACCGTCCGGGCCGTGGATTAACGGGATATGGGCAAAGGTTGGAATATCCCATCCCATCATATGATAAATTTGATATTGTCTGAACGCATTATTCAAATGATCATCGCCGCGAATTACATGCGTAACGCCCATATCATGATCATCAACAACAACAGATAGCATGTAGGTTGGTGTTCCATCAGATCGCAAAATAACCATGTCATCCAGTTCACTATTGGATACAGTCACCGATCCTTGAACAGCGTCGACAATGGTTGTTTCGCCGTCACGTGGCATTTTTACTCGGACAACCGGTTGAACCCCATCTGGCGCTTCTGAAGGATCACGGTCACGCCACAGGTCACCGCGGAAGGGTTTGCCTTCTGCACGGGCATTATCGCGTGCTTCTGCGGTTTCTTCCTGGCTAGCATAACAATAATAAGCATTGCCGCTCGCTAATAGGGCATTTGCCACCTCTCTGTGGCGCTCAGCTTGCGCAAATTGACTAACAGCATCACCAGACCAATTGAGCCCCAGCCATTTCATGCCTGTAATAATTGCGTCGATTGCTTCGGCAGTTGATCTTTTTCTGTCCGTATCTTCGATGCGAAGAAGAAAGTCGCCACCATGATGGTGTGCAAATAGCCAGTTATAGAGTGCGGTTCTGGCGCCGCCAATATGAAGGAACCCTGTTGGTGACGGTGCAAACCGTGTTACTACCTTGGGCATGTCAGTGGGCATGCTCGGCTCTCGACCCTTATTTATTGCGTTACATTAAGGATGGTGTGAAACTGCGTAAAACACCAATCGTGGAAATTTGTCTGGGTTGTAGCATATGTTTTTCTAGAATACAAATTTGAGGCCACTAAAAATCGAGATAAATTGCGGTACTCACAGCGTTTTTATCAAGTGAAGCGTTGTCTCTCTTCGGCTCGAAAGTGTTGGGATGAATTTGACCTTACGGAATATTATAGCTTCAGCGAAAGCAGTGAAATTATCTCTGCATAGCGAATGGCGAATATTTTATGGGGCTATATGTTTCGCTCTCGGGCTCGCGCTCTATTATACGCTGCCGTTTGATCTTCCTGTCAGTATTCCTGCTATGGTTTTTGTTACGATGTTGGCTTTTCAGAGGCCACGATATAGGAAAGCGAACCCTGCCTATATAAGTGTTATTTTATTTGCTGCGGGTATTTTATATGCATGCCTCAGGATTGAATATGCTGATCATCATTTTATCGAAGAAACAGTATATTTTAGCGGTGAAGCTATCATCGAAGACATTCAGGAGCGCGAGAATGCCCCTGTTCGTTTGACTTTAGAGAACTTGCAATCGTTAAGCGATGAGACCATGAAGTTCAATAAGGTTAGACTGTTTGTTCGAACAAAAATCCCTGAGTATTTACTCGCTGGTGATAAAATACGATTTTCCGCAGTTCTTGAGCGGCCTCAAGGTAAACTAAGCCCCACAGGCTATGATTTTGCGCGAGCAGCATATTTTGACGGTGTTCAGGCCTCTGGTTACGTCACTACGGATATAGAGAGGGCTCAATTTGATAACCATAACGGCGCTTCGATCGGCAGAGTTCGTCAGGAAATTGCCGAAAAGCTTGTTCGCTTAATTCCCGGCGAAGCAGGGGGCTTGGCTGCTGCCCTTATTGTTGGGCGGCGTAGTTATTTATCCGACGATGCGATTGATAACCTTCGAGCAAGCGGACTTGCGCATATGCTTGCGATTTCCGGCTTGCATATGGGGTTATTTGTTGGCGCTGCTTTTTTTATGTTTGAGTTTGTTTTCTTATTCGTTCCGATCGCATCGCCAAATATTAACGGACGAAAACTCGCTGCGATTTTTGCATGGATAGCAGCAACGGGATATCTTTTATTATCAGGTATGAGTGTTGCAACCATTCGGGCATTTGTAATCGCGACAATAGCGATTGTTGCCATTCTTCTCGACCGTCGTGTTGTGTCCTTAAGAAGTATAGCAATTGCAGCATGGGCAATTTTGATTATATCTCCGCACGCGGTAATGAGTGCTGGTTTTCAAATGTCATTTGCCGCAACAATCGCCTTGGTTTGTGTTTATGAAATTATAAATGAGCGCCGACGTATTAAATATGAGCAGGATCAACCGGTATTCCGTACAGACCAGTCATTTATTACACGGTTCGGGCAAAATATAGGGCGATTTATCGGTTATACTTCGCTGACGACTGTGATTGCACAAATTGCGATTTTACCAATCGCATTGTTTCATTTTCAGTCAGTGGCAGTTTTGGGTCTATTTTCTAATCTTGTTGCTGTACCTGTTTTGCTATTCATTGTCGTACCTTTTGGTTTCTTGAGTGCAGTTCTCGGTATTTTGGGGTTGGAGGCGCTATCCCTGCCTTTCTTTGTGTGGGGTTTAGAGCAAATTCTTGATATCGCGGCGTTTGTTGCTGATGTTGAATGGTCAAGAGTATTTATGCATCCCATTCACGATTATATATTTATAATGAGTTTGTTGGTCGGTTGCGGTCTTATTCTTATTCGACATAATCGTTATGTTAGCTCCATCCTGTTCGCTATGTATTTGATGATGCCACTCACGTTTTACATAGAGCCGCCGTCTTTAATTATTACGCAGAGTGGTCATGGATTTGTTTTTCAATCAAAGAATGGCCAATTTACTTATTACAATTTACGCCTAAATAGTTTCGCAGCAGATAACTATAAAAAGCAGTGGGGACTGGGACCCCATGTGGATACAAAAAGGGGGCAGCGTTCGTGCGATGATTATGCCTGTAGTTATGATATTCTGGGTGATCGAACCGCGATAAATGTTAAGCATTTTGCGGCTCTCTATGAAGCCTGCGTAGCAGGTGATATCGTGATTATCCTGCGTAAATGGGTCAACTATTGCCGCAGCAATAATCTTGTGATTATCAAAGAACAATTGGCAACTGAAGGGCCGTTATTTATCTATGAAAACGATAACCAGAATAATCTTATTTGGGTGAATGATAAGAAAAATAGGCGCCCTTGGTCCGGTGCTGAATAGGGCTGCCTATTTCCAAAAAAATGAAGTTAATATGCGCGTGAGCGACTAATGATATTGGCGTAGTAAACCAACAAGTCGCCCTTGAACTTGTACCCGGTCAGCTTCCAGTTTCTGTGTTGAATAATCGCGGTTAGCAGGTACTAGATTTACAAAACGACCTTCATGCTGAATAGTTTTCAATGTTGCTTCTTCACGGTCCACAAGAGCAACAACGACTTCGCCGTTACGGGCAGAGTTGCAGCTTTCTATCACAACGGTATCCCCGTCGAGAATTCCCATTTCAATCATGGAGTCACCAGAAATTTCAAGCGCATAGCACTTGCCACTGGCTGCCATAGCTGAGGGAACCGAAATGAAACTATCGTTATTTTCTAGCGCTTCAATTGGTGTACCCGCAGCGATTTTCCCATGAAGTGGTAATTCCATAAATTCATCATTGGATGATGATGTTGCTGAGGAAGATGGCCCGAAGTTTCCACTTATAACATTTTCAGGCTTTTTGTCTGCCTTTGCATTATCTGGTGTCTTTAAAACTTCAAGGGCGCGGGCACGGTTTGCCATTCGTTTGATGAAACCACGTTCCTCAAGTGCATTTATTAGCCTGTGAACCCCGGATTTGGACTTAAGGCCCAAAGCATCCTTCATTTCGTCAAAAGACGGGGAGATCCCATTTTCTTCCAAACGTTCTTGAATGAAGACCAAAAGCTGGTGTTGTTTAGACGTTAGCATAGCACAATCCAAATTTGTTTCACATATGTTCTTCTTTAGTTCTCTTTTGGTGGATGGTCAAGAACAAAAAGAGAATTTCTAAAGTATGAAGCCTAAAATGGAAGGAACAACACTGGTTCACCTGCTTTCACTTCTGGCGCGTCAACGGGGCGTACAATCAACCCATCACTTTGCGAGAGTACGCTTAGTAAGCTGCTATCTTGTGACGCTGCAGGGTCAACCATTCGCTGCCCGGGTATGCCAATCAGACGGGCCCGCATATAATGCTGTCTAACGCCATTGGCAGGAAGGTCAACAGCGCTTGGCAATAAAACGCCAGTTGGCAAAGGGGCCGGGCGACCCATCAATTTATCGATCAGTGGGCGGACAAACACCAATGCACAAACGAAAGCTGATACGGGATTGCCAGGTAGTCCGATAACAAATCGGTTATTGATTTTGCCGAAAATCATAGGCTTACCGGGGCGCATAGCAATTTTCCAGAAATCGAGTTCCATTCCTTCTGCTTTTAATGCCTCTTGCACATAGTCTCTATCCCCAACGCTGGCCCCTCCAACCGTTATTAAAATATCGGCGTCTGACGAATTGCGGATCGCTGCTTTGATGGCATCAGGGTTGTCTTTTATTGCCCCAAGCGATGAGGCCGTCGCTCCGGCATCATTAAAAAAACTAAGGAGGGTAGGCGTTAGCGAGTCAATCGTTTCCTGCGGCCCGAACGTATCCTGATCCGGTTTTGCTAGCTCGTCGCCTGTTGTTAAAATCGCAATTTTCGGTGCGCGGTGAACCATTACGTGACTATGGCCGCTACCCGCTATTAACCCGATTGACTTAGGTGTTATGAAGGTTCCTGCATCGCAAACAATCTGTTTTGCAGCGAAATCATTGCCAGCAAATCTGATGTTTTTACCAGGAGCTGCATTTTCCTGAATGTTGATATTGTCTCCGTCACGGTTAACATTTTCCTGGATAATGACCTGGTCAGCGCCATTTGGAACAGGTGCGCCCGTGTAAATTTGCATTGCCTCGCCAGGTTTCAGCTCAGAAATTTTCGATTGGCCCGCAGCTGATGTGCTCGTCACTTTGAGCGTAACAGGTCCACCTGATAAGTCGCTACTGTTTACAGCGTACCCATCCATAGCAGATAAGTCACAGCCTGGCTGTGATTTGCGCGCTGCAAGGGGTGCAGCAAGTACCCGTCCAACGGATGCTTCTACCGCAAGGCGCTCGGTGGTGAGAGGAACAGCATCATCAACGATGCGGTGAAATGCATTTTCAACCGATATCATGTGTCAATAGCCTCGTATTTACCTGATTTACCGCCTTCTTTCGAAAGTAGGCGAATACCATCGATAATCATATCCTTTTGAACGGCTTTTGCCATATCATATATGGTAAGAAGGGCCGTTGATGCCGCCGACAATGCTTCCATTTCTACGCCGGTTTGCCCGCCTACCTTCACAAGCGTTTCTACGCGAATTTTATTCTTTAGACTGGTGTCGAAATCAACGGTAACTTTGGTAATGGCGAGGGGATGGCAAAGAGGAATAAGTTCGCTCGTCTTTTTGGCGGCCATGATGCCTGCAATACGGGCCGTTGCCAAAACATCGCCTTTCTTGAGGCTATTGGCTTTGATTTGGTTAAGTGTCTCAGTAGACATATGGATATAGCCTTCAGCGATAGCAGTACGGCTGGTGATCGCTTTCTCACTCACATCTACCATGTGAGCAGCGCCTTTTTCATCAATATGACTAAGCTTATCCATCAAAGACCCTTTTTAATATTTATTTTTGAAGCGCTTTTACGGCTGCCTCAACATCCTTTTGCCGCATAAAGGTCTCGCCAATCAAAAAACAACCAGCCCCCAATTCTTCACATTTCGCCAGGTCTTCACGTGTTTTCAGGCCCGATTCAGCAACAAGTATATAATCGTCGCCCAGATTTCTGGCGAGGGACAATGTTGTATCCAGTGATACATCCATTGTTTTAAGATTGCGATTGTTGATGCCAAGCAGCTTGCTTCTGAGTTTGAGGGCTCGTTCCAATTCTTCAGCATTATGTACTTCGATAAGCACGTCCATGCCGTAGTCAAAGGCAGCTGCCTCTAAGTCTTGTGCTAAGGCATCATCAAGTGCTGCCATAATCAGGAGAATACAATCAGCACCAAGTCCCCGTGCTTCAGTAACCTGATATGTGTCGATCATGAAATCTTTTCTAAGCGCTGGGATTTTAACCGAATTTCTTGCGGTAACTAAATAGTCATCATGGCCCTGAAAATACGGAATATCTGTGAGGACTGATAAGCAAGCTGCCCCGCCGCGTTCATACGCTTGCGCGAGGACTTTGGGGTCAAAATCCTCTGGTCGAATAAGCCCTTTTGATGGACTTGCTTTTTTGATTTCACAAATGAAGCCATATTCATCGTTCAGGCGTTTCGTTCTAAGCGCGTTTAGGAAACCGCGCGTTGGCGATGCAGCCTTGGCCCGATTTTCTTGTTCACTTAGTGAAATTGATGATTTTACTGCATCAACATGCTCGCGCTTTTTATCGCATATTTCTTTTAATATATCAGTCATTTAAAATTGATATCTCATGTTAATTCTTAAGAATGTGTTTGAGTGAATTCAACCCATTCAGCCAATTTCGCCTTTGCTTTGCCGCTGTCAATGATACTGGCGGCCATTGTTACACCGTCCTGAAGCGATTGGACCTTATTGCCAACCAACAGGGCTGCCCCTGTGTTCATCAACACAATATCGCGAAACGCAGATTTTTTGCCGTCGAATAGCATGGTGATGGCTGCTGCGTTATATTCGGCATCGTCGCCTTTTAAGTCTTCAAGCGTCGCCCGTGTTAAGCCAACGTCTTCGGGTGTTATGTCAAATTCACTAATCTGACCATTTTTGAGTTCAACAATATGGGTTTTACCCGTAGTGGTAATTTCATCCATACCATCTTCACCGTGGACAACCCAGACATGCTCACTGCCGAGGTTTTTCAGAACCTCCGCCATTGGGCGCTGCCATTTAGGATCAAAAACACCAAGGATTTGTCGTTTAGCCTGCGCTGGGTTTGATAAGGGGCCAAGTAAATTAAAAATCGTCTGTACTTTGATAGATGTACGAACAGGGGCCACAAAGCGCATCGCGCTATGGTGTGCGCGCGCGAAAAGGAAACTAAAACCCGTTTCATCAAGGCTTCTTTGAACGGCTTCCATAGAAATTTCAAGCTTTGCACCCAGCGCCTCCAATACGTCAGCAGAGCCAGACTTTGAGGAAGCAGCGCGATTGCCGTGTTTGGCGACGGGTATACCTGCGGCTACAGTAACGAAAGCGGATGCTGTGGAAATATTATAGGTCGAAATACCGGTGCCACCTGTGCCGCAAGTGTCGACAGAGTTGATCGGAGCATTAATATGTGAGGCCTTAGCGCGCATAACCTCGGCACCAGCAGTTATTTCATCCACATGTTCACCGCGTACACGTAGGCCCATTAGAAATGCAGCTGTTTGCTCAGTGCTAGCACCGCCAGACATAATGGTTTCAAATGCGCTGCGAGCCTCAACTTGGTTGAGGTATGCGCCAGTAGCGACTTTTGATAATATGGAAACAAAATCACTCATTAGGCTGCGCTCATCTCACATATATCGATGAAGTTCTTGAGAAGGGCATGCCCATAGTCGGATGCGATACTTTCCGGATGAAATTGCACGCCGTACATATTATCGGCCTTATTCTCCAACCCCATGATCAAACCATCTTCAGTTTCTGCGGTTATTGTTAATTCCGCGGGCAATGTTTCTTTATCAACGACAAGTGAATGATAGCGTGTTGCAGTGTAGGTTTCTGGAATGTCAGTGAAGACGCCCGATTGATTGTGGGTAATATCGCTGGTTTTGCCGTGCATTACATAAGGGGCGCGCACAACATCACCGCCATAATGCTGCCCGATTGCCTGATGGCCAAGGCAAACCCCAAGGAGTGGGATATGGTTTTCTTTGGCAGCGGCGATCATATCAAGACAAATCCCCGCTTCGTTTGGTGTACAGGGGCCTGGGCTTAGAATAATGCCCTGAGGTTTTAATTTGATAACGTCTTCAACTGTGATTTGATCATTACGCCATACTTTTACATCTGCCCCTAATTCGACAAAATAATGATACAAATTGTAGGTAAAGCTGTCGTAATTATCGATCAGGATATACATTCAAAACACCAAATAGTTTTAGACATTAATTTATAAATCAAGGCTAGGACATCGCGCCTTTAGCGGCAATTGTCAATCCTTGAAACAATATGGTTTGTAAAAGCCTCGTGAGGCAACTACAAAGTTTAAATATTAGGCGCTTAGTCTGTTGGGGTGGAGTAAACGAGTGAGCCGACGTAAAAAAATAATTTCGAAGCCAAATCAGCAAACCTCCGAAGAGGACCTGAAAAACGCAAGCGGCAGTGTTATCCAAATACTTAAGCTTGGTTATGGTATGCTTGTTGTCGTAGTTATACTGACACTTGGTTTCGTTGTTATCGATAATAGCGGCTTTAATAGGGTGGGTTCAGATAATCAAAGTCTACCTGATTTTAACTACACGCAAGATGCCCCTGAAGATATTGGTGACCTAACGGCAATCATTGCAGGTGAGGATGATGAGGAAATTAACATCGCTTTGCGTGATATTGATAGCTTGCTTCCTGTTACTGTAGAGAATGAGCCAGTTTCAGTGAATAAACCTGATAGCGGTTTAGAGCAACCAGCAACAAACTATGACGAGCTTGCTAGCCTCAACAGTGAGCCTGAGCACTTACCAGCGTGGCGGTCAAATGCGTCTATATGGAAGCCGGTAAAAGGCAATATCCCAAGAATTGTTATTGTGATTGATGATATGGGAATTGTTACACCAGCGAGCAGGGCACTTTCAGAAATGCAGGGGCCATATACACTGGCCTATTTGCCCTACGCTAATGGCCTGGAGGCTCAAACTAAAGCAGTTAGAAACGCAGGGCATGAATTGATCATCCATCTACCCATGGAGCCGAAAGATCCGGATGCTGACCCCGGAACAAATGCGCTAGTTTCTGGATTAAGTGCACAAGAATTTGAACGACGATTAAATTGGAACATGCAAAGGTTCGATGGGTTTGTTGGGGTGAACAATCATATGGGGTCGTTGTTGACTGAAGAAGCCGGGGCAATGGTCCATGTCATGACGAAGCTTAAGGAAAAAGACCTTCTGTTTCTCGACAGCCTGACGTCATCGAAAACAAAAGCAATTAGTGCAGCAAAAGCCGTAGGTGTACCGCACGTTTCGCGTGATGTGTTTCTGGATAATGTGAAAGATTTGAACGCGATCAAAGCACAGCTAAGAAAAGCAGAGCAGATTGCAGAAAGGCGTGGATATGCAATAGCTATTGGGCACCCATATGACGAAACATTAGAAGTTTTGCGGGAATGGCAAGGCACGCTGGATGAGCGTGGTTTTGAATTGGTCCCGTTGAGTCAGATTGTTTCGGAAAGAATGGATGAAACAGAGGCCTCTGCTATTGGTAACTAAGTGTTGGAATAGAGAAACTCTAAACAGCACAAAAATATTCTGGAGGATTTGATGTCGCAAACTTTTGGTCATGCAAGTGTCGCACTTGATGTCGTTGAAGGCTTGGATTTAACGGGTAAAACAGCTTTGGTCACGGGCGGTTCCTCTGGCCTTGGTGTCGAAACAGTGAAGGCACTGGTAAGTGTCGGCGCCGAAATCATAATGCCTGTCCGGGATGCCCAAAAAGGGAAGGGTGTTATCACCCTTATTTCTGAATTGTATCCTGATAGCTCAATTCATCTAATGGATATGGACCTAAGTGATTTTGAAAGCATAAAAAACTTTGCAGACGATTGCCTTAAGCGCTTTGATAAAATTGATATCATCATCAATAATGCAGGGATAATGGCGGGCCCGTTGGTGCGAATGAAAGAAGGCTTTGAAGGACAGTTTGCAACCAATCATCTGGGGCACTTTTTAATGACAGGTTTACTGTCATCAGCATTGTTGAAAAGTGAAAAACCGATTGTTGTTGCCCTCAGTTCAATCGCGCACCGTATTTCACCAATTGTATTTGAAGATATTCATTTCAATGAGCGAGACTATGATAAATGGTTAGCATACGGACAATCAAAAACTGCAAATGCCCTCTTTGCCTTATCCCTGGATAAGAAACTAAAGAAACATGGTGGTGCTGCATATTCGGTGCATCCCGGGGGCATTATGACAAACCTGCAAAAAGACCTAACATTTGACGAGATGAATGCCATGGGCTGGTTTGACGAGGATGGAAATCCCCGCAAGGGCTTTAAAACACCGGCGGGGGGTGCTGCAACTGCTGTATGGGCCGCGACAACTGAAGACCTAATTGATAGTGGCGGTGCGTATCTGGAAGACTGTAGCCTCGCTCAAATTGTTGAAGATCGTAGGTCTATGACAGGCATGCTACCGCATATCCAAGATGAAGCCGCCGCAGAAAAACTGTGGAAACTTTCAGAAGGTATGGTTGGTCGAACGTTTGATTTCGACTGAAATTGAAATCACCTATTTAGAGGGTATCAGTTAACCTCTGTTTGATCTCGCGAACCGAACGGCTTCTTGGGCTGCGTTGACGAGCGCACGAGCCTTGTTCTCGCATTCTTGGTATTCCATTTCTGGAACACTGTCTGCCACAATCCCTGCACCTGCTTGTACGTACATCATATTGTCTTTGACGATCGCGGTTCTGAGAACAATAGCACTATCCATAGAACCGTTGGCGCTAAAATAGCCGACGCTGCCCGCGTAAATGCCGCGTGCTGACACTTCTAGCTCGTCGATGATTTCCATGGCTCGTACCTTGGGCGCACCGGAAACGGTCCCCGCTGGAAAACCTGCGGATAAGGCATCGATAGCATCCTTATCCTCGGCGCGTTTACCTGTAACGTTTGAGACAATATGCATAACATGCGAATAATATTCGACAATATTGCGTGCAGTAACTTTAACGGTTCCGGCTTCCGCGACACGGCCAACATCATTGCGTCCGAGGTCAAGAAGCATAAGGTGCTCGGAAAGTTCTTTCTGGTCAGCAAGAAGGTCTGCCTCTAATGCAGCATCTTCTTCTGGTGTTGCACCGCGTTTACGTGTTCCTGCAATGGGGCGAATAGTAATTTCATCATCCCTTAGCCGCACCAGAATTTCTGGGCTAGAGCCAACGACGGCAAAATCGTTGAATTTAAGATGGTACATATAAGGAGACGGATTTGTTCGCCTTAATGCACGATAAAGTGAAAACGCAGGAAGCGTAAATGGCATTGAAAACCGCTGGCTGAGGACGACCTGAAAAATATCACCCGCCAATATATAATCTTTGGCTTTCTTGATCATGTCAAAAAAACGTGGTCTGCCAGTATTAGTTTCTGGCTCCGGTACCGTAGAGGGGATTTCTCCGCCCCGAAGCGGTAGCGGTGCATCCAGCCGCTCAAGCATTGTTGAAATGCGATTGTTGGCGGCATTTATCGCTGTATCTGCGTCTATTCCAGCCATGGGGCGAATAGGGGTAACCAGTGTGATCAGGTTGGTTACACTATCAAAAATAGCCATTATGGTTGGGCGAATAAAGAGACCAGTGGGTAAATCCAGTTCGTCCTCTTTCGCGGGACCTAAGGGCTCCATTTGCCGAACCATATCATATCCCATATACCCAACCAGCCCAGCTGCCATAGGAGGAAGCGGATGGGGGATATCAATCAAGCTTTCTTCTGTGAGCTTACGCAGGCCATCAAGCGGCGCTGTATCCTCTTCAATAAATTGAGTAGGAACGCCATCAATAATTTGCCTGCATATCTCTGCTTTTTCGCCGTTTGCACGCCAGATCAAATCGGGTCTTAGGCCGATGATAGAGTATCTTCCCCTTGTATCCCCACCTTCGACGGATTCAAGCAAACAGCAATAGTTTTCACCATTTGTAAGTTTTAGATAGGCAGATACCGGAGTATCCAAGTCAGCAACGAGGGTTTCAGCGTAAACAGAAGGTTTTCCAGCCTCATATTGTTTTTTAAGGCTGGATATATCAACTTGGTCGGTCACTGGCTTTGCCCTTTGATAACTCTTAACTCATTAGCGATTATTGAGCGCTTTCATTGCGGAATTGAATGCGACGGAGTTGGTCGTTAACATCAATCGTATATTTTTCACGAAGATAGCGCTCATACTGAAGGAATATTTCAGTTTCAAACTGATCTTGAATTTCACTGTATAATGTGTTCACAGCGGTGGCGTTATCCGCTGGTTGGCCCGGATTGATGCGGTCAACGCGAACAACAACATAGCCATCACCATCAGCAGAGCGGTCTGTTTCAACGGCATTCAGATTAAGATCAAAAATCATTCCTCTGATGTTTGCGGCTAGACCTGATAAGCTATTTGGATCGTTGGTACGCGATACACTCTTCGCTTCAAGCGAAGTCCCGTTCAGGTCCGCTGCTACAGTTTCAGCGTCCTCACCAGCCTTGATGCGCTCGATAGCATTGTCTGCCAGTTCGCCTGCTTTTGTTTGTTTCTGTTGGGCGTCCCATGCGCTGCGCACGTCCGCTTTAACTTCCTCAAACGGTTTTTGCTCTGGTTCAGCAACAGTAACAACTTCTGTCCAAAAGGCACCACGGTCACGGTTTGAAGCATCAAGGTCGTTGGTGTCTGAAATACGCCCGATATCCGCTTCTTCATTAAAGATTGTTGCGTTGATACGGAACTCGTCTGATTGCGTGATCAAACGTTCACCGCCGCGTCCAAGGCCGCGCTGATCAACACCCGTAACACTCGCGACCGTTAGGGGTAGATTGCGTTCTTTGATTAGTGGCGTGTTAATCGCTTCTTGAATTGTTGCGGCTGACGCCAGTGCGTCTTCGAGGTCAGGCATAAAATCATAGACGAGGTCAATCGCTTTTTCGCGTTTCGCGTCTGTTTCCAATGCTTCGCGAACGCTTTCAAGTGGTGTTGTGTTGCCTTCTGTAATGTTGGTAACCTTAAACACATTCCACCGGCCTAGCGCTTCAAGCGGAATAGTTATGCCATCATTCTCTAGTCCAAACACTGCCTGTGCGGTAGCGTCATTAAAGTCCACTTCCAGATTGCGTAAAGATTGCTCACCTAGATTAATCTCAGCTTCTGTAAAGTCACTGGATGCGGCACCACGGGCTGCAAAGTCTGTTTCCGCTGTTAAACTATCAATGAAAGCTTGTGCAGCTTCTTCTGAAGGGAAGTTTACCTGTTGAACAGTTCGTTTTTCCGGGATTACATATTCATCCGCGCGCTCGTCATATAGCGCTAGGATATCATCCTCAGTCACCTCAACCTGGTCGAGGAAAAGGTCGGGTGTTACAACCAAATAATTATATGTGCGCAGTTCATTCGTCATATAATTTGTTTTGGTTGCTTCATAGCTTTCCATCAACTGCTCATCAGTGGCTGGTGTTATCTCTGTAATATCGCTGGCTTTGAAGGTAATCAGGGTCGCCCAACGTCTTTCAGCCTGATAGGTATAAAGCTCGTTAGCAAGAACGCGCGAAATGGGCTTGGTTTCACGCATGGCGCCGAATAGCTGTTGTTGGGTAACGCCTTTGCTTAGAAGCTCTTCAAGATCGTCACGGTTCAAATTGTTATTCTGAAGTGCAAGTTCGATATTTGATGCGCTTAATGAACCAGCAAGCTTGAAGGCATCCACATCACGGATGGCTTCAACGATTTGCTCGTCGGTAGCACGAAGGCCAAGTTCACGCATGTGTTCCTCAACCGTTGCTTCTGCAATCATTTGCTGGAGAACACGTTGGTCGATATTCAGAAGGCGGATAATTTCATCCTGCGGAAGATTGGCCCCCTGAAGCTGAAGCTGCGCCTGCTGTGCTTCCTGTTGAACACGGCTGAAATACCGAACGTTTGGAATGTCGGTTTCACCAACTGTTGCAATGACAGTATTTGAACCTGTTAAAATGCCGGGCCCGACACCGAATATTGCAAATGCTGCAATCAAAAGTCCTAAAAGGATTGTTACAGGAAGCGAATTAAGTCCTCCGCGGAATTTTAACAGCATGTTCGTACGTCCTTACCGTTTATCGTACAGGGAAAAAGAGGTTGGTTTTACTGAACTCTTTAGCCCACTTGTTTTCATTATATAACGTGCATTCAATACACGTGTTATTTCGGCGCATCATAATGATTGATACCGCTGGGTCAATCCTTGAAAATATCGGTTCGCCTATGGGTATTATTTTAGGCTTGAGCAACAGGGATAAAAAGCGCTATGTCAGGCCATTATATTGTTCAATCTAATAAGGATAGTTTTGATGGCTCCTAGATCACTTGTGGCAGGTAACTGGAAAATGAATGGCGTGAAATCTAGCGTTAGTGAACTGGAAGCACTCATTCAGATGGTGAATGATGGTGATAAAGCGGATTGTGATGTCTTGATTTGCCCACCAGCCACATTGGTCGACCGTTTTGTTGGCGTCGCTGACGGTAGCCTCGTCAATATTGGTGCGCAGGATTGCCATACAAACACATCGGGCGCGCATACAGGTGATATTGCTGCAAACATGGTTGCTGACCTCGGCGCGGGCTATATCATTGTTGGTCACTCAGAGCGCCGCGCAGATCACGGTGAAACCAGCGATCTTGTGAACAACAAGGCCGAGGCGGTGCTCACAGAAAACCTGACGGCGATCATCTGTGTTGGTGAAACCGAGGCAGAGCGCAAGGCAGGCGACACCCTCAAGGTCGTGGTTGCTGACCAACTCGCGAATTCAGTGCCGGAAAGCGCAACACCTGAGAATACAATAATCGCTTACGAGCCAGTTTGGGCGATTGGTACTGGCTTAACGCCGACCGTTGACGATGTGGCAGAGGTTCATACGGCAATCCGTGCTGCGTTGGTGGAGCGTTTCGGTGATGGTGTTGGAAATGGTTTTGCTATTCTTTACGGCGGTTCTGTAAAGCCCACGAACGCGAAGGAATTAATGGCAGCCGATAATGTAAACGGTGCGCTCGTGGGCGGCGCAAGTCTGAAGGCCACTGATTTTAATGGGATCATCGACGCTTACCGTTAGAGGTTTGCCGGAGAATTGCCAGAGAATAGCCGGATAATAGTCAGAGATTGGTCAGGGATTTACTCTTAGTTTGTTGGGGAAAATATAGAAATCGCTCATGTGGATGATTTTCTACTTGGCAAACTGCCCCGTCTTAGGCTAGAAACCGCGCTTTAGGAAAATTGGCAAGTGTTATGTATAATGCTTGTCAGGGTATTATGGATTTAAAGGTTATCCGATGGAAACTGTATTATTGACAATTCTACTTATCGTAACGGTTGCGATGGTTGCGGTTATTCTTCTACAGAGTTCCGAAGGCGGTGCACTTGGCATCGGTGGTGGCCCAACTGGTATGATGACAGCACGCGGTGCTGGCAACCTTTTAACCAAATCAACAAAATGGTTGGCGATTGTCTTCCTATCAACCTGTTTGCTTCTAGGCTGGTTCGCTGCGAACCGTCAGACAGACCGGGGATTGATTGAGGAAGCGCTTCAGCAAGAGGCGGAAGAGGGTGGTAGCCAACTTCCTCAGCTTCCTACCATACCAGAAGACGGTTAGACGAAATTCCAAACGGGGGCCAGGCGCCCCCGTTTCTCTGTCTGCCAATATTATTGTAGTTTTAAGGCCGCTTTGATAGCAGGCTGTTATTGATAGTTTTTGATTGTTCGGACGCTTGTAAAAGCGGTTTGTATGGTTGATGCAAATGTGTGAGGATTTATGACGCGTTATATTTTCATTACTGGTGGTGTGGTGAGTTCACTTGGTAAGGGGCTTCTCTCGGCGTCACTGGGGGCCTTGTTGCAAGCACGTGGTTATTCTGTTCGTTTGCGCAAACTTGATCCATATTTGAATGTCGACCCGGGTACCATGAGCCCTTATCAGCACGGCGAAGTGTTCGTAACCGATGACGGTGCTGAAACCGACCTTGATCTTGGTCATTACGAGCGTTTCACAGGCGTGCCGGGCCGCCAAAGCGACAACATCACATCAGGCCGTATTTACCAGCAGATTATCCGCAAGGAACGCCGCGGTGAATATCTGGGCGGAACCGTGCAGGTGATCCCGCACGTAACAGATGCCATTAAGGATTTTGCACTCGCTGAACAAGACGGTATTGATTTTATGCTCTGTGAAATTGGCGGAACCGCGGGTGATATCGAAGCGATGCCCTTTATGGAAGCTATTCGTCAATTATCGATTCAGCTTGGGCGTGGAAACTCGATCTTTGTTCACTTAACACTCGTACCATTTTTGGCGGCCGCTGGTGAGCTTAAGACAAAACCAACACAGCATAGTGTGAAGGAACTGCGCTCCATCGGTATTCAGCCAGATATTCTGGTATGCCGCGCAGAGCATCCAATTCCGGATAGCGAACGCCGTAAGATGTCCCTATTCTGTAACGTGTCTGAAACCGCGGTTATCCCGGCACTGGACGTAAAAACAATATACGAAGTGCCGATTTCCTACCATAAGGAAGGATTGGATACTGAGGTTCTTAAGGCCTTTGGCCTCGCGCACTCAGAGCACCCGAATCTTGAACGCTGGGAAGATATCGTAGACCGCGTGAAGAACCCTGAGGGTGAAGTAAATATTGCGGTTGTCGGTAAATATACTGGCCTGTTGGACGCCTACAAGTCACTCAATGAGGCCATCACCCACGGCGGTATCGCAAACCGTGTGAAGGTGAATGTGGAGTGGATCGAATCTGAAATTTTCGAAGAAGAAGATGCGATTGATCGCCTAGAGGGTATTCACGCGATCCTCGTACCCGGTGGCTTTGGCAAGCGCGGCACGGAAGGAAAGATCGCGGCTGCGCGCTTTGCCCGTGAAAATAAAATACCGTATTTCGGGATTTGCCTTGGTATGCAGATGGCAACGCTAGAGGCAGCCCGTAATATGGCGGGTGTAGAAGCCGCAGGCTCGTCAGAATTTGATGAAAATATGGATGACCCTGTTGTTGGTCTGATCACCGAATGGATTAAAGAAGACGGTAGCGTAGAGCAGCGAACATCGGAAACCGACCTTGGTGGCACCATGCGCCTTGGTGCATACCCAGCGGTGTTGAAGGAAGGATCGAAAGTTGCTGAAATTTACGGCGCCACAGAAATTTCTGAGCGCCACCGTCATCGCTATGAAGTAAACATCGGCTATGTGAAGCAGCTTGAGGAAGCAGGGGTTGTGTTCTCGGGCATGTCACCAGACGGCGAATTACCAGAGATTATCGAACTGCCGGATCATCCGTGGTATATTGGTGTTCAGTTCCATCCAGAGCTTAAATCAAAACCGTTTGATCCACATCCACTTTTCGCAAGCTTTGTTAAAGCAGCGCTTGAACAGAGCCGATTGGTTTAAAGATAACGTTAGATTAAGCGGTTAATCCCAACCAAGTTGAGAATAACAGTTTCCCTACTGTGAAATTGTCAGGGCGATACGTGTCCCTTGATCTATTGCATCTTTGTTTCTGCTAACTTTATTAGTTGGCCCAACAGCAGTAGGGTTGATTCTGTTTTTTAAGGTCATAAAACTTTGCCCTTTAGTGATTACCGCTACGCAATCAGGGTCAGCTTGATAAGCAGAGCCATCTGTGGGTAAAGCAGGTACTGGCCATTCAAAACAATCCTCTACTATCTCCTGTGCATTTCCGTACATAAAATACAAACCAAACAAATTTGGCTTAACTAACTCTTGGAGGCCTGCTGTTGTATAAGGGACAAATTCACTTGCAATTGATTTGGAAGATGATCGGTTGATGGTGAATGACTTAGTTATTCCAACCCCTTCCTCGGCAAGAAGTTGTAAATCGGTGCAATCATTGCAAATAGCCATGTTGGGGATGTAATCGTCACCCCACCAATATTTTGTTGTTGTTTTTCCTTTTGCCGCAAATTCCCATTCTGTCGCTGACAGTAATCGATATGGTTTCCCCGTTTTCTTAGATAACCACGCCACATAGTCTTTTGCGTCATTTCCACTAAGGCCTACTACAGGGTATTTGTTTGTTTTTGGGGTGTTAATACTATGGCTAGCTTCAGGCCTACATGCTCCTTCGCGGGCACAAAGGTCATATTCGCTTGCCAAAAGCTCGAACTTGCCAACTGCAAATTGATAATTGATCGTAATTTCTTGGGGGCGAGACACCAAGCGGCGCCGCTTTTTCTCATCAAAGTCTTCAAAACCTACATTGAAAGTTCCCGGCACTGGTAAAACGACCATTTCAGGGCATTCTTCGCAGTCTTTGAATGTGTCTCCGGCCTCGTGCTTTTTATCTTCTTCGGCCGTAACGGTCTGTGATAAAAACACGATTGTCAGCAACGTTGATTTTAAACAAAATAATGGCTGCATAACTATTTCCCATATTCCAAAAGTACGCTGGCATAAATATCGATAGCGTCCCAAAGGTTCTGGAGGCGGAGGTTTTCATCCTTGCCGTGTTGGTTATTATCATGGTTGGCGATGGGCAGCATGATGATCGGCATATCGAGCGCGTTTTCAAACAGGTAAATCGGAAGGCTTCCCCCCATTGTTGGGGTCAGGAGCGTATCACCACCAATGCCATTTAAAATGCGCGTCAGCTTCTTGGCCTCTGCGCTATCTAACGCTGTGCGGAACGCGGGGTAGGCACCTGATACCCAATCGAGTTTGAGAACCTTTTGATGTGCCCTCAGCGTATCATAGTCAGGATTGTCATAAACGAGATGATAGCCAAGGTTTTTGAAATGCTGCTCAAGCGCGCTTTTCACACCTGCTGGCGTCTGGTCAGGCACTAGGCGCATGTTAAGCGATGCCTTTGCCTCTGGAATAATGATGTTGCGGGATTTATCCTCCACACCGCCTGCTTGAAGGCCCTTAATGATGATCGCGGGCTCCATGACGAGTGTTTCAAGGCGCTTGCCGCCGCCTTCCAGTTCACCGAGCGCGAGTTCATGCTTTAATTGTGCATCAATCGAAGGCATGTTTGAAATTGCGATTTGTTCGGCCTTTGATATGGGGCGCACATCATTCCAGTAATTATCAACAATAATTCGGCCTGTTTCATCCTTCAGCGTATTTAATATCCGAACCATTCGGTCGGTGGGACTAGGGGCCCAGTTACCATAATGTCCGCTGTGTAATGGGCGATTGGGGCCATAGGTTGTCATATTAAGGGTCATGCTACCCCGTACCCCAAACACAAGCTGGCGTTGGCGGCTTTGATGCATGGGCCCGTCACAGAATAGCATGATATCTGCGTCCAGTTTGCTCGCGTGTTCCTTTAAAATAGCCTCCAGCGTAGGGCTTCCGGCTTCTTCCTCGCCGTCGAGGATAAGTTTGATATTCACACTCGGCTGGGTGCCTTGCGCGCTTAGGGCGTCAAGCGCTGCCATCAGCGCGATCACCGGTGCCTTATCATCCCCGGCGGAGCGCGCGAAAATGCGCCAATTCGGATCGAGGCCGCTTTGCGCCTGTTGCCACGGGATTGTTTTACCGCCGTTTTCAACTGTATCATCACGCAGGATCGGCTCAAACGGGTTAGAGGCCCAGTTTGCGGGCTCCACGGGTTGGCCGTCAAAATGTGCGTAGATCAAAACTGTTTTATTTGCGCCTGCACTTTTGCGTTCGGCGATAATATAGGGTGCGCGACCTGCGGTCACGACCTCGCTTGTAAACCCGCGTTTGCCGATATATTCGGTTATCCAGTCCGCATTCTTGATCATATCAGCCTGATTGGAGGATACATTTGGGATAGCGAGCAGGTTTTTAAAATCATCAACAATTTGAATTTCATGCGCATTTCGATACTGGTGTACGCCAGATAGCGTTTCAGATAGAGTGTCAGATTGGGCAACGATGGCGCTGCTTAAACTTGCCGTAATTAGCCCTGCGATAATGTGTGATTTCTTCATTTTGCCCTCCCGAATTTTTATCAGTTTACCTGACTGTCCTGATTTGACCAGTATGAATAACACGCTGATATCTGATCCATGAATTCCAGACTTGCGAAGCGACAAGCATCGCTGTACAAAGCCAGCAATTCGTATGGTCAATTGCCTTAGGCATTATGGCCGTGATGGGCACTTTGGGTCACAAACCACGGGCTAATATACAGATTTAAGATCGGATATTTTCATGAGCACTATCATCGATGTTTTTGCACGCGAAATTTTGGACAGTCGCGGTAATCCAACTGTTGAAGTTGATATTATTTTGGAAGACGGTGGTTTTGGCCGTGCGGCGGTGCCATCTGGCGCGTCAACAGGCGCTTATGAGGCTGTGGAACTTCGTGACGGGGGTGGTCGTTACCGCGGCAAGGGTGTTTTAAAGGCTGTTGAGGCTGTAAACGGCGAAATCGCGGATATGCTCGTTGGTCTTGATAGCGAAGACCAATTAGAGCTTGATCAGGCGATGCGTGACCTTGATGGAACAGACAACAAGGGCCGTTTGGGTGCAAACGCAATTTTGGGTGTTTCGATGGCGCTTGCGAAGGCATCAGCCGATAGCCTTGCGGTTCCGCTCTATCGCTATATTGGCGGCGCGAACGCGCACGTTCTTCCGGTACCAATGATGAATATCATCAACGGCGGCGAACACGCAGACAACCCAATCGACGTGCAGGAATTTATGATCATGCCTGTGAACGCCGATAGCGTCCGCGATGCAATCCGAATTGGGGCTGAAATCTTCCATGAGCTTAAGGCTAAACTTCATGCCGCAGGCCATAACACCGCTGTTGGCGACGAGGGTGGTTTTGCCCCGAACCTGAACGGTACTGTTGATGCGCTTGAGTTTGTCATGGAAGCGATTGAAAGCGCTGGATATAAAGCCGGCGAAGATGTTCACCTCGCGTTAGATGCAGCAGCGTCCGAGTTTTACAAAGACGGCAAATATGTTCTCGCAGGTGAAGGCAAAACACTTTCAAGCGAAGAAATGGCTGAATACTGGGCTGATCTTGTTGGCCGGTTCCCGATTATCTCGATCGAAGATGGTATGGACGAGGATGACTGGGATGGTTGGAAACTGCTTACGGACAAAATCGGTGATAAATGTCAGCTTGTAGGTGATGATCTGTTTGTAACAAATCCTGCACGTCTTGCAGATGGTATCGAAAAGGGTGTTGCGAATTCAATTCTTGTGAAAGTTAATCAGATTGGAACGCTTTCTGAGACTATGGAAGCCGTTGATATGGCCCACCGTGCACGCTATTCCTCTGTGATGTCTCACCGTTCTGGTGAAACCGAGGATGCTACAATAGCAGACCTCGCGGTTGCGCTAAACTGCGGGCAAATCAAAACGGGGTCACTCGCGCGTTCTGATCGGCTTGCAAAATATAATCAACTTATTCGTATTGAGGAAGAGTTGGGCACAAGCGCCCGCTATGCAGGAAAATCGATCCTGAAGTAACGTCGATATAATACGTTAACGTTTAGTTAATTCGAAAAGCCCTTAAGAATTTGATTCTTTTGGGCTTTTTTTGATTTTTAATAAAAAAATACTTGCAGTGGTGATTCGCATGTGAGATGATTCTTATATGAGGAAACTTACTGAAATATCAGCGCGAATGAAGAGCTCTCTGGCGACAGGGGTATGGCTTTTTGTTGCCTTTTATTTCGCCTTCCATGCCTTTCAAGGAGAGAACTCGCTCTCTGCCCTTAAAACGCTTACTGCACAGGAAATAGAACTTGAATCTGAGGCTCGTCAGGTTGCTGCTGAACGTCATCTTCTTGAAATGCGGATCGCGCAATTGGACACAAATAACATTGATCCAGATATGTTAGAGGAACAGGTTCGAAAAAAACTTGGTTTTATCCACGAAGACGAAGTTGTTCTTTTCATTGAGTAATTTTTTTACGATTAACCAAAATCAAGTTAATCTTTATTTTTTGTTAAAAAACATACACTTATAGTCCCTTGCAAAAATCATTAATCGTCGTTATCTATAGGCAACTTTAATTGTTTCATGTAGTGATCACGGGCGCTTGCCCGCGACCTTTTCAGGAAGGCCGTTATGACAACAAAAAAAACTCCTGCTAAAAAAACAGCACCACGCCGCAAGGCTGTTAAGCCTGCACTGTACAAACCATCCAATGGTGAGCTGGTGGATTTTTACCGCGAAATGCTTTTGATCCGACGTTTTGAAGAGAAAGCCGGACAATTATATGGGATGGGGCTTATTGGTGGTTTCTGCCATCTTTATATCGGGCAAGAAGCCGTTGTGGTTGGTATTCAAACCGCTCTCGGCGACGGTGATAGTGTTATCACTGGATACCGTGAACACGGGCACATGCTTGTTGCGGGCTCTGACCCTAAGGCTGTGATGGCTGAATTGACCGGACGTTCTGGTGGCGTTTCCAAAGGCAAGGGCGGGTCAATGCATATGTTCGACCCCGCCAAAGGATTTTACGGCGGGCACGGTATTGTCGGCGCACAGGTTTCACTTGGAACTGGTCTCGCATTTGCTGCAAAGTACCGTAAAAATGATCGCGTTTCTGTATCCTACTTTGGTGACGGTGCAGCAAACCAGGGTCAGGTTTACGAGAGCTTTAATATGGCTCAACTTTGGAACCTTCCTGCGATTTTCATTATCGAAAATAACCAATATGCGATGGGCACGAGCGTTAGCCGGGCAAGCTCTGAAGTGGAACTTCATAAGCGCGGCGAAAGTTTCCGTATTCCCGGTAAAAAAGTAGACGGTATGGATGTTCTCGCGGTCCGTGCTGCGATGGATGAAGCGGTAGCGCATTGTCGTTCGGGCAAGGGGCCAATCATCCTTGAGATGAATACATATCGTTACCGCGGACATTCGATGTCTGATCCCGCAAAATACCGCGCTAAGGAAGAAGTGCAGAAGATGCGCTCTGAACGCGATTGTATCGAACAGGTTAAGGAAGCAATTCTTGATGCCAAGATCATGGATGAGGCAGCCCTTAAAGATATCGACAAGGAAATCAAGAAACGGGTCGCTGATGCTGTTACATTCGCGCAGGAATGCCCTGAACCTGATCTTTCTGAACTTTATACTGATGTGCTTGCGTAAGGGAGTGTTTGAGAATGGCTATTGAAATTACTATGCCGGCGCTTTCACCAACAATGGAAGAGGGTACCCTTGCCAAGTGGCTTGTAAAAGTTGGCGATAAAATCGAAAGCGGTGATGTGATCGCTGAGATTGAAACCGATAAGGCAACAATGGAAGTTGAAGCCGTTGATGACGGAACTGTTGCTCAAATCCTGATCGATGAAGGCAGTGAGAATGTCAAAGTTGGCGAGTTAATCGCGCTTGTTGCTGAGGACGGCGAAGACGCAAGTGCGGTAACTGCACCCTCTGCTGCTCCTGCTGTGTCAGAAGCGATTGCTGCTCCCGCTCAAGAAGTTTTCACCGATGCCGTGCAGGCGGCACCTATTGCACCTGCTGAAAATCTGGCGGACCCTGAAATTCCTGCTGGCACGGACATGGTGACAGTTACCGTTCGTGAAGCGCTTCGGGATGCGATGGCAGAGGAAATGCGCCTTGACGGTGATGTTTTCGTGATGGGGGAAGAGGTTGCTGAATACCAAGGTGCTTATAAGGTAACGCAAGGTTTGCTTGACGAATTTGGCGCTGACCGGGTGATCGATACACCGATTACCGAGCACGGTTTTGCGGGGCTTGGTGCTGGCGCTGCCTTTGCTGGCCTTAAGCCTGTTATCGAATTTATGACGTTCAATTTCGCCATGCAGGCGATTGACCATATTATCAACTCGGCAGCGAAAACTCGTTACATGTCAGGCGGCTTGGTCGCGTGCCCGATCGTATTCCGCGGCCCTAACGGCGCGGCGTCACGCGTGGGTGCGCAGCATAGTCAGAACTATGCCTCATGGTATGCGAACGTTCCGGGTCTTAAGGTGATTGCACCTTATGATGCTGCTGACTGTAAAGGCCTTTTAAAAGCAGCGATCCGCGACCCTAATCCAGTTGTGTTCCTTGAGAACGAACTGATGTACGGTGAAAGCTTTGATATCCCTGATATAGATGATTATGTACTCCCAATTGGAAAAGCCCGTATTTTCCGTGAAGGCACTGACGTGACCATCGTTTCATACTCAATCACAGTTGGTGAGGCCTTGAAAGCGGCTGATGAGCTTGCGGCACAAGGCATTAGTGCAGAAGTGATTGACCTACGTACTATCCGCCCACTTGATATTGATACCGTGATTGAAAGCGTGAAGAAAACAAACCGCTGTGTCATCGCGGAAGAAGGGTGGCCACAATGCTCGGTTGCGAGTGATGTATCTGCGCAGTTGATGGAACAGGCCTTTGATTGGCTGGACGCGCCAGTAACACGCGTGAACAGTGTTGATGTGCCGCTTCCATACGCTGCAAACCTAGAGAAGGCCGCGATTGTTAAAGCGGAAAATATTGTAGAAGCGGCCAAAGCCGTTTGTTACGTCGGTTAAGGGAGCGAGATTATGGCTGTAGAAATTTTTATGCCGGCATTATCGCCAACGATGGAAGCAGGAACGCTTGCAAAATGGCTTGTTAAAGAAGGCGACAGCGTCGAAAGCGGTGATGTGATCGCTGAGATTGAAACCGATAAGGCAACGATGGAAGTTGAAGCCATCGACGAAGGTACAATCGCCAAAATCTTTATTGCTGAAGGCACTGAGGATGTAAAAGTCGGTGAGATTATCGCGGTACTTGCCGAAGACGGTGAAGATGTCGCTGATGTTGCCGCAGGTGCTCCTGCTGCAAGCGCGGCACCAGTACCAGCTCCAGCCCCTAAAACTGAAACAGCTACTTCAACGCCGGCACCTGCGACACAGGCTGCACCTCAATCAGTACCTGTTGCTCCAGCCACACCGACTGCTGCGCCTTCAGGTGATGGAAATCGTGTTAAGGCGTCACCACTTGCGAAACGAATTGCTTTAAATGAAGGCCTTGATATCGCGGCGGTTGCGGGTTCTGGCCCGAATGGACGGATCGTCAAACGTGATGTTGAAGCAGCGATTGCTTCTGGTGGTGTTGCGGCTTCTGCATCGCCTGCACCTGCAAGCGCACCTACCCAGGCAGCGAGTGCACCAGCGCCTACCGCGAGTGAATACGGCCCGCATGATGATATTCCGTACCGCGAAGAAAAGCTCTCCGGTATGCGGAAAACAATTGCGCGCCGCTTGACGGAATCAAAAACAACCGTACCGCATTTCTATCTTACGATTGAGTGTGAGCTCGATAACCTCCTCAAACAACGCAAGGAATTAAATGCTAAACTTGCTGATAGCGGTGTGAAACTATCGGTGAATGATTTCATCATCCGCGCTTCCGCGCTCGCGCTTAAGAAGGTGCCTGCCGCGAACGTTCAATATGCCGGCGACAAAATGTATTGGTATGAGCGCGCGGATATATCCGTTGCGGTTGCTGTCGAGGGTGGCCTCGTTACACCTGTCGTGCGCGGCGCTGACGCAAAAGGTTTAGCTCAAATTTCAAGTGATGTGAAAGAGCTTGCAGGTAAAGCAAAAGACGGCAAATTGATGCCAGAGGATTATGCTGGTGGTACTTTCTCAATCTCTAACCTTGGTATGTTCGGTATCAAAGAGTTTTCAGCCGTTATCAACCCGCCACAAGGCGCGATTTTGGCCGTAGGTGCGGGTGAACAGCGCGCAGTGGTGAAAGACGGTGCGCTCGCGGTTGCAACAGTGATGAGCTGTACGCTTTCGTGTGATCACCGCGCGATTGACGGCGCCGTTGGTGCAGAGTTTTTGGCGGCGTTCAAAGGATATATCGAAGATCCGCTGACTATGCTGCTGTAATTAGTTTTGTAAGGAGTACTAGAAATGGATGTGATCAATATCAAGGAAAAACTTGGCCTTTTCAGCGATACATGGACCCCAAAGATTATTGCGAATGTTGATAATCATATGGTGTATCTCGCGAAATTGGACGGGGATTTTATTTGGCATAAGCATGATGACACGGATGAAATGTTCCTTGTTATTGAGGGGACTTTGCATCTCGAATTTCGGGATAAGGAAGTCACGCTTGAGCCCGGTGAAATGATTGTTGTACCCAAAGGTGTTGAGCACCGCCCGCACACAAGCGAGGGCGCAAGCGTGATGATTTTCGAGGACGCAGGCACCGATCATACAGGCGGTGTTGAAAGCGACCTTCGCAAGGAAAATCATGATAGAATATAAGCGGCTGAATTTAATCGGCATACAGGGATAAACCTGACGCTAATTTAGGAAATAATGATGGCTGATAATTTTGATCTTGTTGTTATTGGTGGTGGCCCGGGTGGTTACGTGGCAGCAATTCGGGGTGCGCAACTGGGGATGAAGGTTGCGTGTGTTGAACGCGAGCACCTTGGTGGTATTTGTCTTAATTGGGGCTGTATCCCAACGAAGGCGCTTTTGCGGTCTGCCGAGGTTTTTCATCTTGCAAAACATGCGAAGGATTTTGGCCTCAAGATCGATAATGTTGGTTTTGATGTGGACGCGATTGTAAAACGCAGCCGCGGTGTTGCCGGGCAATTATCATCGGGTATTGCGCATCTCCTTAAGAAAAACAAAGTGACACACATCGACGGCGAAGCAAAGTTTCAGGCACGTAACAAACTCGTTGTCTCAAAAGACGGCAAAACAACTGAAGTAACAGCCAAAAATATCATTATTGCGACAGGGGCCCGTGCGCGCGAATTACCGCACCTTCAGGCTGATGGTGATCTGGTTTGGACATATAAGCACGCCATGACACCAAAAACACTACCGAAAAGTATGCTGGTGATTGGTAGCGGTGCGATCGGTATTGAGTTTGCAAGTTTTTATAACGAGTTCGGCACTGATGTAACCGTTGTTGAAATGATGGATCGTATCCTGCCTGTTGAAGACGCGGAAGTGTCTGCATTTGCGGAAACATCGTTCAAGAAACAAGGTATGAAAATCATGAAATCCGCTTCAGTGACTGAACTGAAGAAAGGTAAGAGCAGCGTTACCTGTGTTGTTGAACAAAATGGCAAGAAGCAGGAAATTACTGTTGAGAAGGTGATCCTCGCGATCGGGATCGCTGGTAACGTTGAAAACCTTGGCCTCGAAGATATCAAAGTTCCTGTTGATCGCAGTCATATCGTAACAGACGAATGGGGCTTCACGGGCGTAGAGGGTGTTTGGGCGATTGGTGACGTTGCAGGCGCGCCTTGGCTCGCGCACAAGGCATCGCACGAAGGCATTATTGCCGTAGAGAAAATCGCTGGCATGCCGGACCTGCATCCGATGGATAAATCCAATATTCCGGGCTGCACCTATTGCCGTCCACAGGTTGCGTCTGTCGGTATGACTGAAGCCAAAGCGAAAGAGGCTGGCTATAAGGTGAAGGTTGGCAAATTCCCATTCATTGGCAATGGTAAGGCGATTGCGCTCGGTGAAACCGAAGGCTTTGTGAAAACTGTGTTCGACGAGAAAACAGGGGAGCTTTTGGGTGCGCACATGATCGGTGCGGAAGTGACCGAGATGATTCAGGGCTATGTGGTTGGCCGCACCTTAGAGACCACCGAGGCCGAGTTGATGCATACGGTGTTCCCACACCCAACATTATCCGAAATGATGCATGAAAGCGTTCTTGACGCCTATGGAAGGGCTATTCATTTTTAGTGCTTACTGAAAAATTATCTTTACCTAACTGGTATACAGGTTAAACTTTTGGTTGTTCTTTTTGATGGGGGGATTATATGGCAATCAAAACGTTTAGAACACTTTTAGTATGTTTGTTTGTTACAGCTGCAAGTGCTTTTAGTATTTTATCTGATGATGGTATCGAACGTAAAAGTTATTCTATTTCGAAAAAGTTTCATAAGATTTTTTTGAAGGCCGACAAGGCTTTTAAAGAAAAAGATATCGCTAAGGCTCGTCAAATTGTTGACAAGCAATTTACGAGAAAAAACAATCCTTATGAAGAGTATTTGTTGTGGAATTTTATGTTAAATTTTGTCGACAGCGATAATAGTGAAGAAACTATTAGTTATCTTGTAAATGCACAAATGGCGGCAAAAAAAATTAAACCGTCCATTATAGAGACATCGCTATTATATTCTCTTTCACAAGCTTATTTCGCCACAGGAAACTATGATGATGCTCATGAATATTTTTTAAAATGGGCGCCAAAAGATAAAGAAATTAATGTTCAGCATTTAGCATATATATCTCAGCTTTATTATATGAGGGGAAAATTGAAAAATGCTGTTAAATATGCTGAAGAAGCAATCACGTTACATGAGGAAAACAACTTATACATACCCGATAAGTCTTGGTATGAAATTGCGCTAAATGTTCAGTTAGAGTTCGGAGATATTGATCGTGCAGTTTCACATTTCGAGAAAGCAATCGCAATTTGGCCAGATGCTACAAATGTATTTTGTAGTCACATCGCCAATATACAGTCTGTAAAACATGGAAAAGATAACTCAATGGCTAAAATGTTTGCAAATGAGCATTTTAAACAGTGTCGTACTATTGAAATGAATATTAATGGAGAAAATATTCTAGCCACGCCTGTTCTGAATTCAGTCAAAAAAATTCAGGATAGCGAAACTTGTCAGCCAAGTGTTAGAGTGCAGCCAGAGTATCCTAAAAAAGCTGTAAGAAAGCGAATTCAAGGGAGAGTAATCGTTGATTTTGAAGTTTTACCAGATGGCTCGGTTGTTAAAGATAGTATCGATATTATATCTGCTGTACCAAAAGGTTACTTTGAAAAGTCAGCAATACGTGCAGCGAGCTTATTTAAATATTCTTCAATAAATGGTGAAGTCTATTGTGGTGGCAAAGTGCGATATAATTTTACGTTTGCTTTAAACTATTAGAGTGCTTCCTGAGTATATTATTAAACGGGGAATGATTGACGTGAATAACGTCTGCTATTAAAGGGGAGGGCAGATAACGGTTATAACCGAAGATCGGAGAGAGCATGAACAAGCCTGAAGAAAAACGGCAATTCCAGCGTAAGCCCGAATGGATACGGGTGAAGGCGCCCGTGAGCAAGGAATATGCGGAAACCCGCAAGCTGATGCGGGAGAAAAACTTGCATACGGTTTGCGAGGAAGCAGCATGTCCGAACATCGGGGAATGCTGGAAAAACAAGCATGCGACTGTGATGATTTTGGGTGATACCTGCACGCGGGCCTGTGCTTTTTGCAACGTGAAAACTGGGCGTCCGATGAAGGTTGACCCTTTGGAGCCACTCCATACAGCCGAAGCATGTGCCGCGATGGGCCTAAACCATATCGTGATCACATCGGTTGACCGTGATGATCTTGATGATGGCGGCGCGATGCAGTTCGTAAAAGTGATCCAGGAAATCCGTAAATCAAGCCCGAACACCACGATTGAAATACTGACACCTGATTTCAGGAACAAGCCAGGTGCGATTGAAATGGTGGCAGAAGCAGCCCCCGATGTGTTCAATCATAATCTTGAGACCGTGCCGCGTAATTACCCGAAAATCAGACCGGGCGCGCGCTATTATCATTCACTCCGCCTTTTGGAAACTGTGAAGAAGGTAAATCCATCAATCTTTACGAAGTCAGGCATTATGGTCGGCCTCGGTGAAGAACGGATGGAAGTAAGTCAGGTTATGGATGATATGCGCATGGCTGATATCGATTTCATGACGATCGGCCAATATCTTCAGCCAACACCGCGTCACGCGAAACTGGAACGATTTGTAACGCCGGATGAATTCAAGGCTTATGAACGTATGGGTAAGGGCAAGGGTTTCTTACTGATATCTGCGACACCGCTCACGCGTTCCAGCTATCATGCAGGTGATGATTTCGCCAAATTGAAGGCAAACCGCGAGAAGAAATTAGCGGCACAAGCTGACAAGCCCGATTAGTTCCGAGAGTTTTTCCGTGCCCAGACATACACAGCAAAAACATTTGCCCTACAGCGCCAAACAGCTGTTTGATATGGTTTCCGACGTGAAAGCCTATCCAGAGTTTTTACCGTGGTGCGTGGGCGCGCGGGTTTATAACGCGCAGGAAGGTCGCTTTGACGCTGACTTGATCATTGGCTATAAAATGTTCAAGGAACGTTTTACCTCACGCGTAACTGTTGTCGATCCAACGCGGGTGTATGTTGATTACCTGAAAGGCCCTTTGAAGCGCTTGTATAATCATTGGAATTTCCACCCGCAGGCAGATGGAACCTGCATCGTTGATTTTGATGTGGATCTGGAATTTAAAAGCAGCTTCCTTGAGAACGCAATTCGCAAATATTTTGACGAAGCAACTAAGCGTATGATCGATGCGTTTGAAACGCGGGCGCATGAATTATATAGCTCGCGGTAACATGACTTAGCTTAAGCGTTCAATAAGTAACTTGAGCGCGCTTTCAACGGTTTTTTCCCGGATTTTATCGCGGCCAATATCGCCGAATCTGTGTTCAAAGGCTTCTGGTGCCATTCCTTGTTCGCATACACCAATCCAAACAAGGCCAACCGGCTTTTCTGCGCTGCCGCCACCCGGGCCAGCGATCCCCGTCACAGACACGGTGATATCCGCCATGGAGTTAACGAGCGCACCGTAAGCCATTTCTTTCGCAACTGTTTCGGATACGGCGCCGAACTGCTCAAGCGACACCGCGGCGACATCGAGCATTTGTTGCTTGGCCGCATTTGTGTAAGTCACAAAGCCACGGTCAACCACATCCGACGATCCAGCAATGCTCGTGAGCGCACCTGCGATCAGGCCGCCCGTGCAGGATTCTGCGGTTGCTATCATCATGCCTCGTGCGCGCGCTAGGTTCAAGGTTTGCTTGGCAAGGTCGTTGATGGTGTCTGAAAACATAGCGGTCTCTTTATGTGAAATAATAAACGGCTTGTAGTATGATGAGAGCCCCCCCCCCCGCTATGACATCATCAATCATAACCCCAAAACCGCCGCTTACCCGTTTGTCCAGCCAATTAATTGGCCAAGGCTTTATGATATCGAAGATACGAAACAGGATGAAGGCACCAAGTGCATAAGGCCAGATATTTTGCCAGTCAAAATGCGGTTCAAAGAACAGAGGGATCATCACAATCCATTGCCCAACAAACTCGTCAATAACGATTTCTGGGGCATCGTGGATACCGGTTTTCTTCTCGATAGTATTGATCGCAAAAATCGAAAGAGCGAAACTGATGATAATGAGTGCTGCAAATGCCATGCTGGATACATGAAGATACAGCAATGCTAAAGCGATAGCCACACCTGCGAGCGAACCCCATGTTCCGGGGGCAGGGCGCAACAGGCCGCTTCCAAAGCCAGTTGTAAACCAAAATGCAATGCTTTTGTACCGGCCATTCCATGTCTGTAATGATTGTTTTGCCATACGGTTTAATTCTCGAAAAAAGTCTTAATCTTTTGCCTTAAGAGATAAGCATTTTTGGCTTCTTGCTCTGCAATTTTTATTTCTCCGTTGTCAAAATATGCTTTCTCATGAACGATCTGATTACGTACTTTTCGTAATTGACTTGTCATTTCAATTGCTTCGCTATCGGTGATGCCAATCATTTCTAATTTGTTTTCTAATAATGTGTTTTGAAGCTTTTTAAATGTCTGAATATTGTATCTTTTGGTTATTCCTTGGTGGGTTAATGCTTCGATAAATATGCATGTAAATACAATTGAAACAAGCGCGTTTTGAAGGCTTTCATGATTTGGGTCAAAAGTAATTATGTAGCCATTTTTGTCAGAGTTTGGTTTTCGATTACGAGTCTGAATTGCGAGCATGTTTCGATATGCATCTTCCGCAATAGTATAAAAGCTATTTATATTTGTGTGGAATATCTCGGTCATTAAATTAATTACGGTAGCCTAACAGTTGCAGTTGCCTGTGCAGCTATGCCTTCACCGCGACCTGTAAAGCCAAGCTTTTCTGTCGTTGTTGCTTGCACGCTGACCCGGTCAATATCGATATTTATGATGGTAGCAAGTCTTTCCCGCATCGCATCCTTATGGGGGCCGATTTTAGGAGCCTCGCAAATTAAGGTGACGCCAGCATGCGAAATCATGCCGCCACGCTCGCGGACAAGGCTTATAGCATGCTTCAGGAATGTTTCTGATGGTTCGCCTTTCCAGCGATAGTCGCTTGGCGGGAAATGTGTGCCGATATCACCAGCGGCGATTGCGCTTAAAATCGCGTCAGTTAATGCGTGCATACCAACATCAGCGTCCGAATGGCCTTTAAGTTTTTGATTGAAGGGGATATCAACCCCGCACAGTGTAACCTTGTCACCATCCTCGAAGCGATGCACGTCAAATCCAGATCCAACGCGGATGTCGTTTAATGTGCTCATAATAGTCTTTTCTGCTTTTTGGATGTCATCTGGCGTTGTGATTTTAAAATTTGCTTCTTCACCTTGACTGATCATAACGGGCGTACCCATTGCCTCAAAAATGGCTGCATCATCACTATGGTTTTTGCCAGCCTCAGTTTCATGGCCTGCAAGCAAAAGATTATAATCAAAACCTTGTGGGGTTTGGACCTTAAACAGGTTATCACGCGGTACTGTGTTCCCAATGATCTGGTTTTGGGCACGCTTTAGGGTATCAACAATTTGAACACCGGGAACGACCGCACTTGCACCGGAATTAAGAGTGGCTATTACATCCTCAATGATTGCTTCACTCACAAATGGGCGGGCAGCATCATGAATAAGAATATATTCGGGTGGATTGTTTCTGAACGACATCAGGCCGTTATAAACACTAGCTTGCCTTGTTGCGCCGCCATCAACAGGTTCTGGTAAATTCAAATCAATAGTACACTTATCATACAGATCACGAAGTTCGCTATTAATCACTATACGAATATTATCTGTTTCAAAATGACATAGAAATCTATCGATCGTTCGACGAAGAATGGAAGTTCCAGCAATATTTTGATATTGTTTTGGCACGTCACCGCCTGCGCGGTTTCCGCTACCTGCCGCTACAATAATTAGTCCGATATTTGTCAATTGGTCAGTCATTATTCATATCATTTTTAACCGCGACATTTACAGTTATGTGATAAATAAAAGCTATCAAAACACACTGTAAAGTTACTCTGGCTTTTTACTATATTTTCTGGCATAAGCATGCCTAATATTTAGGCACATTTATGAGTGAGTATTCTATGGCTCTTAACATTGGTCCGGTTGAAATAAAAGACCCAGTTATTCTTGCACCTATGTCTGGTGTAACAGATATGCCGTTTCGCCGCCTTGTCAAACGATATGGTGCGGGGCTTGTTGTTTCTGAAATGATTGCGTCTGATGCGATGATTCAGGCAACAAAACGCAGCCAGAAAATGGCAACCAATTGCGCTGAGGAATTTCCGATGTCAGTGCAGCTTGCGGGCTGTGACGGTTCCAAGATGGCAGAAGCAGCCCAGTTGAACGAAGACCGCGGTGCTGCGATTATCGATATTAATATGGGCTGCCCGGTTAAAAAGGTTGTGAACGGTCACGCAGGATCATCCCTAATGCGGGACCTTGATCATGCGGGTGAACTTATTCATGCAACTGTGAACGCGGTTTCGCTTCCTGTAACGCTTAAAATGCGTCTTGGTTGGGACGATAATAGTTTTAATGCGCCTGAACTTGCGAAAATAGCTGAACAAGCCGGCATTAAAATGGTTGTTGTCCACGGTCGTACGCGCTGTCAGATGTATAAGGGGCATGCGGACTGGAAGAAGGTTGGCATTGTTAAAGAGGCCGTTAAAAATATTCCGCTTATCGTGAACGGTGATATTAACAGTTTCGAAGACGCTGATATGGCACTTTCTGACTCTGGCGCTGACGGTGTGATGATTGGGCGTGGTTGCTATGGTAAGCCGTGGTTGTTGGGGCAGGTTATTCATTATTTGAATACGGGTGAGAAATTACCAGCACCCAGCCTTGAAGAACAGATGCATGTGGTTCTTGAGCACTACGAAGATATGCTTCATCATTACGGTGTTGATGCTGCTGTTCGAATAGCGCGGAAGCATTTGGGCTGGTACACTAAGGGGCTTCATGGCTCGGCTGAATTCCGTAATAGTGTGAACAAACTTGAAAATCCTGAAGATGTGAAGGAAGCCTTGAAAGGCTTTTATAGTCCGCTGTGTGAGCAATTGGCTGCTTGATGGTCAAAGCACTTCTTGAGGAAAACAACTTAAACATAGACCGGGAGGTGCTTGCTCACCTCTCTCAAGCGCTTTTGGTTGTTGACGCAAACAATATCATTGTCGAAATCTATGGATTTACAGAGCAGCTATTTGCGCGCAGCCGTGATTATTTTATTGGAAAGCCTGTAGATAAGCTCTCTGCTTTTGGTAATATTGTCGGTTCAATCTGTGACAGGGTTCGCGCTGATCAAAGTAGCTACAGCGCCTATAATATCCCTACCGAAGAACCATTAGGCGAAATTGAACTTATAGACTTTCATGCTATTGTTTTACTAATTGGTGACGATGTGCCGGTCAGCAATAACCAACATGTCCTTTTAACGGTACAGCCGAGAAAAATAAGTTCCTTTGTTGATAACCGTAATGATATCGTTGCTGCGTCCAGATCCTTGGGCGGTTTAGCGTCCATGCTCGCGCATGAGATTAAAAACCCCCTCTCTGGCATACGTGGGGCCGCACAATTAATTTCCCGTAAGGCAAGCAGTACTGACAAGCAACTTCCAGACATGATTGTGAAGGAAGTGGACCGGGTTAGCAAACTGGTTCAGCAATTAGAATCCTTCTCCGAAATTACTGCAAACAAACGCGAAGAAGTGAATATTCATGAAGTGCTGGATCATGTCCTTCGCGTAGCAATATCTGGTTTTGCCTCAAAGGCTAAAATAAAGTCTGTTTTTGATCCGTCACTTCCAACTGTGTCTGGCAACTTTGATTTACTGGTTCAGGTTCTGTTGAACCTTTTGAAAAATGCGGTTGAGGCAGGCGGTGAAACCGTTGAAATTATTGTTCGCACTCAGTTTAAGCATGGGATTTGGGTGGCTGATCACAAAGGGGGGCGTAAACGTGTTCCTGTTGAAGTGACCATTGAAGATAATGGCCCCGGTTTACCAGCCGATTTGGAGGGGCATTTGTTTGAACCATTTGTTAGTAGTAAAGAAGCGGGAACGGGATTGGGGCTTGCGCTTGTAGCGCGTTATATGAGCGAAATGAATGGTAATGTCTTATGTGAAAATGGCCCAAAATCCGGCGCTATATTTCACGTTCAAATGCCGCTTTATGAAAAGGAATAAGGATGTCTGATAAGCCAACAATCATAGTCGCGGATGACGATATGACAATTCGGATTGTTGTGGCTGAGGCGCTGCGTCAAGAAGGTTGGCAGATTGCAGAAGCGGCAGATTTGCCTGAACTTAAATCGCTATTGGAAGACGGTATTGGTGATGTTGTTGTAACCGACGTTTTGATGCCAGGCGGCAATGGACTTGAAGCTTTGCCTGAAATGATTGAGGCAAGACCAGATTTACCGTTTATAGTCATGAGCGCGCATAATACTTTATCGACTGCAATGGCTGCAACCGAACGCGGCGCTTTTGACTATCTTCCAAAACCTTTTGATCTCGACGAATTAACAGGCTTAATCAAGAAAGCGCTCGAGAGCGGTAAAAATACACAATATTCGACGTTAGACGTTGACGAAGACAATATTCTTATTGGGCGGTCGCCAAAGATGCAGGCTGTTTACCGCACGATGGCGAGGGTTGCCCAAACCGAATTGACTATTTTGATTTTAGGGGAAAGTGGTACGGGGAAAGAATTAGTTGCGCGTGCACTGCATACCTACAGCGCAAGAAAACATAACCCTTTTGTTCCAGTTAATATGGCAGCGATCCCCAAGGAACTGATTGAAAGCGAATTGTTTGGCCATGAGAAAGGGGCCTTTACAGGGGCCTCTACACGTACCCTTGGGCGGTTTGGCCAAGCCCGTGGCGGAACACTGTTCCTTGATGAAATCGGTGATATGCCGCTGGACGCTCAAACACGTTTGTTGCGCGTACTTCAGGAAGGGGAGTATCAAACTGTCGGCGGACACGCCAGCATTAAGACAGATGTCAGGATCGTAGCTGCGACCAACAAGGACTTAAAACGACTTGTAAGCGAAGGCGAATTCAGGGAAGACCTTTATTTCCGTTTGAATGTTGTTCCGATGATGCTTCCGCCGCTTCGTGAACGCGGTGATGACGTTGTTACCCTCGCTGAATATTTTTTAAAGAAAATCAATAAAGAGACATCGAGCCAAAAGAGTTTTAGCGATAGTGCTAAAAATATTATGCTGGATTATGAATGGTCAGGGAATGTGCGCGAATTAGAGAATACCGTTCAACGTATTTGCGCTTTGTACCCCGGTGATCAAATATCTGGCGTAATGGTAAAAGACGAGATCGACAGGTCTGTCGGCATTCAAACACGTGCAGAGTTTTCTGGGCAGATTATCGCTTCTGAAAGCCTCTCCGAGAGTGTGCGATTGCATCTGGATAAATATTTTGATCAGCATGAAGGAAGTTTACCGCCGGTTGGAATTTATCAACGCATTATCAGTGAGGTTGAGCGACCGCTGATTGAGAAAGCTCTCGAAGTTACAATGGGCAATCAATTAAAGGCTTCAGCGCTTCTCGGACTGAATAGAAATACGCTGAGGAAAAAGATTAGCGACCTTGAAATTCGCGTTCCTTCTAAGAGTGATTTGTCATAAGTTCATTTTAAGTGTGATATTTCTGGCACTATTGTGATAAATATGCATCATACACTTTATGAAGACTGATTCCAATCAAAGAGGCGCTCATGATAGTTCTGAGCGTGCTGGTAAAACTGAGGATACTCAGTTTATTGCAACATCCGCTTTTCCAAACAGGAAGTGGGCTAAGTTTGTAATTTTTGCCCGTAAATTCAAATTCAATATCCGTATTGAGGTAATTTTATCGGTTTTAGCGGTTGCTTCTGCCATTGTTACTTCGGTTGTAATGTCAACGAAATCTGCTCCGGTCGATATTACGGCGAGCCAAACCATGCGGGTTCTGCTTGTTATTAATCTTGTGCTCTTGCTCGGCTTGGGTGTTTCAATCGGACGATGGTTTGTAAAAACACGGTTTTCACGGAAGAGCGCAGCAGGTTCCAGATTACATACACGAATGACAACAGCCTTCATGGCTATTGCGATGATACCACCAATCATCATGGCGGTTTTCTCTTCCGTATTCATAGAGCGCGGCGTTCAAAATTGGTTTAATGAACCGGTAAAAGCTGCGCTTGGCAACTCCCTTGAAGTCGCGGATACATACGTCCTTGAGCATCGTGTGAATATTGAAAAAGATATGCTCGCGATTGCGTTTGTTTACAATCAATTGGGTATTAGTCAGCGCAGGGACCTTGAGTATATTCAATCATTGGCGGCTGAGGCATTGACCAGTCGAAATTTGAATGAAGTCCTGTTGATAGAAGAAGATAGTGAAGGGCAAGCTGCTGCAATAGCGCGTGCAAGTTTGAATCTGGAACTTACAACAAACAGGGTGCCAAGAAGTTTGATTGCAAGCGCCCAGAATGGCCCGCCGCAGATTGTTACAAATGATGCGGATAAAACAGTTATTGGCATTATGCGGATCGATGCGTTTTTAAACCCAACGTACCTTTATGTTGCACGTGACCTTAGCCCTAACGTTTTGCAATATTTGGAAGATACGCGAAATGCGGTTGCTGGCTATAATGTTTTGGAAAGCGAGCGTTCCAACATTTTGTTCCAATTCAATATCGTGTTTATAATGATTGCATTCCTGATTTTGTTAGCGGCTATTTGGGTTGGACTTTGGTTTTCAAGCAGGCTCGTAACCCCGCTATCAAACCTTGTGAATGCTGCGGAACGTGTGGGCGAGGGTGATCTTGATGTTCGTGTCCCTTATGTGGCGACACGCGATGAAGTTGGTACATTAAGTCGTGCCTTCAACCGAATGACGGATCAATTGGCAAAACATCAGGATGATCTACTGGAAGCCAACCTGGAACTTGATGATCGCAGACGTTTCCTTGAAGACGTCTTGGAAGGCGTTTCTGCTGGTGTCCTCGGCCTTCAGCATGATGAGAGTATATTCCTGCCGAACAGGTCTGCGGCCAAGCTTTTGGGCCTGGATATCGATGCGATGATGAAAAAGAAGCTTTCGGATGTTGTACCAGAGTTTTCGGAGATACTTCGGCAGGGTGAATTGTCATTACGGGGCGAAGCTCAAGGCCATGTCATTGTTGATGTCCTCGGTGAAAATCGAACATTCATGGTTCGGGTTTTTGTTGAGCACGCTGATGATAACTCCGTAAATGGGTATGTAGTGACATTTGATGATCTAACCGAACAGCTTGCGGACCAACGTACTGCTGCGTGGGCGGATGTTGCGAGGCGAATTGCCCATGAAATTAAAAATCCGCTTACTCCTATTCAGCTTTCTGCTGAAAGACTGAGGCGTAAGTATCTTCATGAAATTGAATCCGATAAACAAGTTTTCTCTAAGTGCACAGACACAATTATTCGGCAGGTGGGTGACCTGCGGCATATGGTTGATGAGTTTTCATCCTTTGCTCGGATGCCTGCACCGACGCTGAAGGAAACAGATGTTCTGGATATGGTGAAGCAGGCCGTATTCCTGCAGGATGTTGCATCACCAGATATTACGTATGAAACAGAATTCCAGCAATCGGTGAACACTATTCCATGTGATAGTCGTTTGATAGGTCAGGCTTTAACGAACCTCTTAAAAAATTCACTGGAGTCTATTCACAGTCGTATTGCTATCGATAAAGAAGAAGGCAGAGCTAGTGAAAAAGGCGTAATCAAGGTCTTTATTATACAAACCGCTGACCGCACGGAAATTTGTGTTGAAGATAACGGCAAAGGATTACCGCAAGATCAAAAAGATCGTTTGATGGAACCCTATGTCACAACAAGGACAAAGGGGACCGGGCTTGGCCTCGCGATTGTTAAACGGATTATGGAAGAACATGGTGGGTCAGCGCGTATTGCGGATAAAGAACCGCAAGGCGCTCGTGCATTGCTAACCTTCTCACACAAGGCATTATTGTCACGTGTCGAAAAAGCGAGCAATGCCGATGAGGAAATTAAAGATAATAAAATGCCGTATAGGGCAGCGGAATAAGATAGGTTAAGGAGTTTATATTAATGGCGCTTGATATTCTTATCATTGATGATGAGGAAGATATTCGTGAACTAGTAGCGGGTATTCTTGAGGATGAAGGATACGACACCCGTACCGCCAAAGATAGTGATACAGGGCTTTCTGAAATTGAAGCAAGATTACCTTCGCTTTTGATATTAGACGTTTGGCTTCAAGGCAGTAAGCTCGATGGTTTAGAGTTATTGGAATTATTAAAATCTAGATATAAAGAATTACCCGTCGTTGTTATCAGTGGTCATGGAAATATTGAAACCGCTGTTGCTGCAATTAAGAAGGGTGCTTACGACTTTATCGAGAAGCCATTTGAAGCTGATCAGTTGATCCTTACGATACAGCGCGCGACCGAGGCAGAGCGTTTGCGCCGTGAAAATGAAGAACTCAAGAAAAAAACAGCCTATACGGTTGATTTAACGGGGAGGTCATCGGCGATAAACACAATTCGACAGTCCATAGAAAAGGTGGCAATGACGAATAGCCGTATCTTAATTCAAGGCGCACCTGGCGCTGGCAAGGAAGTTGTTGCTCGTCAAATCCATGCTAGATCACATAGATCGAACGGTAATTTTATCGTGGTTGCTGCTGCATCTATGGAACCCCATAGAATGGAAGAAGAGCTTTTCGGTGTAGAACAAAATGGCGGGGTTGTTAAAACCGGACTTTTTGAAAAGTCACATGGGGGAACTCTATTTATTGACGAAGTCGCCGATATGCCACTCCCAACACAGGCAAAAATCCTACGGGCACTTACTGACCAATCGTTTGAGCGCGTCAATGGGAATACACGCGTTCGTGTGGATGTCCGTGTAATTTCTGCGACCAGTCGTTCCTTACTGGGGGAAATTGAGCAAGGCCGTTTTCGCGAAGACCTGTTCCATAGGTTAAATGTCGTGCCTTTGATGATGCCATCTTTGGCAGAGCGCCGCGAAGATATTCCAATGTTAACCCAGTATTTTCTGGATACCTTGGCTGCGGCCACCGGGCGCGCAAAACTATTAGTCTCCGAAGATGCAATGGCTGCGTTGCAAGCATATGATTGGCCGGGCAACGTACGGCAACTAAAGAATATTATCGAACGAGTTGTCATAATGGGACCTGAAAAGGACCAGAATGATATTGGTGTAGATCAATTGCCGATGGAAATCCGTTCTGGTTCAAGCAGTTTTCTACATAATAATTCCGATAATGCTATTATGTCGACCCCGCTTCGGGAGGCACGCGAGTCATTTGAAAGAGAATATTTAAAGGTTCAGATCAATCGCTTTAGCGGCAATATTTCAAGAACTGCCGCTTTCATCGGAATGGAACGATCCGCGTTGCACAGAAAGCTTAAGTCATTGGGGTTAAATAGTAACGAACGATCGCCATCACCTGAAAATGCTGAATAGAGTTTTCAGGTTTTGATGAGGGAAATATAGATGAAAGTTATTGTTTGTGGTGCCGGGCAGGTTGGTTTCAATATTGCCAAATATCTCGCAGAACAACAGAACGATGTGACTGTTATCGACAGATCACCTGAACTGATCAGAAAGATCAGTGAATCCCTTGATGTAAAGGCGGTTGTTGGCCACGCTTCTGATCCTCAGCAATTGGAAGTTGCTGGTGCTGACGATACAGAGATGCTGATCGCAGTTACCATATCGGATGAAGTGAATATGGTTGCTTGTCAGGTTGCGCATTCGGTTTTCAATATACCCACTAAAATTGCCCGTATTCGTAATCAGGTTTATTTAAAGCCAAAATGGCGTGATTTGTTTTCCCGCAGTCATTTGCCCATCGATGTGATCATATCACCGGAACTTGAAGTGGCGAGGGCGTTATTACGCCGAATTGAGGTGCCAGGCGCCTTTAATATGATGCCCTTCGTCGATGGAAAAGTAAGAGTGATCGGCTTATTGCTTGATGATAATTGTCCAGTCATCAATACACCACTTCGACAGCTGACAGAATTGTTTCCGAAACTGTTAACGACGGTGGTAGGGGTTGTACGCGGAGACAAAATATTTGTCCCACGTAGTGATGATACGCTGCACGTTGGTGACGCCATATATATAGCGGTAGATACCTCATTGACCGAGCGGGCGATGGCGGTTTTTGGTCATGAAGAAAAATCGGCTCAGCGGACCATAATCGTCGGCGGCGGTAATGTTGGGATGTTTCTTGCGCAATTGCTTGAGGAGCATAGCCCAAGCATGAATTTAAAAGTCATCGAGTATAATCAGGACCGGGCGAACTATGTTGCGGAAAAATTGAACTCAACAATTGTTATCAACGGTGATGCCCTTGACAGGGAAATTCTGCAACAAGCCAATATTGAACAAACAGACACAATAATTTCTGTGGCCGATGATGATGAAGTGAATATTTTATCGTCACTGCTTGCGAAACAACAAGGGTGCCAACGTTCAATAACTTTGATGAATAATCCGATATATGCAAATCTCGTTAATTCGATTGGTATTGATGTTGCCCTCGACCCGCGTGAAATGACGGTTTCTTCTATTCTCAGGCATGTTAGGCGCGGCCGTATCCGGGATTTACACAGTATTTGTGACGGACACGCTGAGGTTATCGAAGCCGAGGTGATAGCCGGCGCTGATATTGCTGGTAAAAAGATTGGTGAACTTCGGATGCATAGTGATGTTCGATTTGGTTTGATCGTCAGGGACGGGGAAACAATTGTACCGCACGCTGACACCCAATTAGAGCCGGGTGATAGGGTTGTATTGGTAGCGTTACTGGAAGCAGTGAAAAAGATCGAGCAGCTATTCTCCGCCAGAGTAGAAATGTTCTAACGCTTTATTTGAATTGCATAACACGTTCATAAATATATGCGAGATAGATTGTGTGGAAAGATAGACTATTCTATTTGATTGGATGTTGGGTGCTTTCTGTCACCTTACTGGAGATCATACCACTTGCATTTTCATATATTTACAGCGAAGCAGCGGTTTCAGCGGCTTTTAGCGCTTCGATTTTCTTTTCGTTACTTATTGGCGGGGGATTGTTCCTTGGTTTCCGCTCAAGCGCGCAAGTCCGAACGCCAGCGCTAACTATAGGGTTGCCAATTGTTGGAAGCCTTTCTATTGCGTTTGTTGCTGGGTTGCCTTTTTTCTTTATGTTTCCCGAACGCGGTATTTACGCGGCGTTTTACGAGGGCGTTTCGATGCTTACAACAAACGGAGCTAGCGCCTACGTAGGTAATATAGAGGGCTTTAAGTCACTAATAATATGGCAGGCATTAATGGTATGGCTGGGTGGATTTATTGCTATTGCATACACACTTTCTATCCTAACGGCTTTAAATAGTGGGGGGATTCAGCTTCATAGATCAAGCTTACCATTTGGCGAGAGTGATATCGGCTATCCTCGTTTGATCTCGATTTTCAAAACACTTTCAAACCTTTATGTCTTCATCACATCGATTTGCTGCCTGCTGCTTTTGATTGGTGGGTTGGGTTTTTTCGATGCTGTGATTTTCAGTATGATTACGATTAGCACGTCAGGCCTGACGAGTTTCAATGGCGGCGTCGTTCAGGGAACTATGCCACAGATCATTATCGCGATTTTCCTTGTTGTTGGCATGATGAATTGGGATTTTCTATATAGTCGGTTACGCAGCCGCGATTTGGCAATTTTTGATCATTTTGAATTTAAGTCGATCGTTGGCATTATTATCCTTAGTAGTGTGTTGCTTTTCTTTCAACTCGATGGTGACAATAGGCTCTGGAACGCGATCTTTCTTGCGATCTCGGCGTTATCAACCTCTGGAATTGGGGTTGCTAACGATGTTTTCAGTGAAGGCCATGCTTTACCAGTAGCGATAATCGTAATCTTTCTAGCGGGGCTCGGCGGTGCAGCGGCAAGTACAACGGGCGGATTAAAACAAATTCGTTTAGGAATATTGTTGACGCTTGCTAACGCAGAATTAAAAAGACTTGCGCACCCAAATAGTATCAGGGTTTTTAAATATAATAATGAGCCTATACAGCTTCGTGACATGGAAGCTGTCTGGCTAGCAGTTGGTGGTTTTGTTTTAACGATGGCCATTGGGTGTTTGGTGCTCGCAATTTTTGCTGTTGAATTCAAACATGCGGTTGCGCTTACATTCTCTGCGTTGACCTTGTCTGGACCGGTTGTTTTTATGATTGATCCAAATTTCTATGGATTTTCTGGCCTTCAAGACGTTGATTACGCCATTCTTTCCATATTGATGATAGTGGGCCGAATAGAAGTTTCGGTAATTTTTGCGTTACTTGCTAAAGCTTTTTGGCGAAGTTAACGCTTATCCTATTGACCTGACCTGATATTCTCTGACATAAATATCCACGCAGACGATAGTAGTAAGCGAGTGCGATAATTCGAACTTGTATGTCGATATTATCCGGCCTGTGAAAAATTATAACGAATAGAAAAGAAAAAACCGGACAGTCCATGTCAGAAAAAAATCAGAATCTACAGGACGTTTTTCTGAATTCAGTCAGAAAAACCAAAACTTCCGTCACTGTTTTCCTTGTGAATGGCGTTAAATTACAAGGTGTTATCACATGGTTTGATAACTTTTGTGTACTCTTACGTCGTGACGGTCACTCACAGCTTGTCTACAAGCATGCGATCTCAACAATTATGCCTTCTGGTCCTTTGCAATTGTTTGAGCCTGAGAAAGACTTAGAGGGTTAATGACAGATAAAACTGACGCGCTCCATCAAAATGGTGGGGGGTGGTCTACAGACGGACTTGGTTACCTGCAAAAGAAGGTTGCCAAGCAACGTGTGTTTGTCCTGTATCCATATTCAAAGACACAGTTAGACTCTGCATCCTTTGCACGGTCACCTGACGCGCGCCTTGAAGAGGCTATTGGGTTGGCTGCAGCAATTGATGTAGAATTGTTGGGCGGGGCTGCCGTTCCGTTGCGTTCAATCAAACCGTCGACATATATTGGTCAGGGCAAGATTGATGAGCTTGTTCAGGAAATCAAAATACAGGAAATCGACCTGATTGTTTTTGATTGTGAATTATCGCCAATCCAGCAACGTAACCTCGAAAAAGAGCTAAAATGCAAGATCATTGATCGTACTGCGCTTATTCTGGAGATTTTTGGCGCGCGTGCGAGCACGAAAGAGGGTGAGCTTCAGGTAGAACTGGCCCATTTAACCTATCAGCGATCAAGACTTGTTCGTTCATGGACGCACTTGGAACGTCAGCGAGGTGGGATGGGTTTTATGGGCGGCCCTGGGGAAACACAGATTGAATCTGACCGCAGGATTATTTCTGATCGTATCACACGGATTAAACGTCAGCTTGATAATGTGACACGCACGAGGACGCTGCATCGCTCTCGAAGGCAAAAGGCTCCGTACCCAATAGTGGCGCTCGTTGGGTATACCAATGCCGGTAAATCTACTTTGTTTAATCGATTGACGAACGCAGAAGTCATGGCCGAAGATATGCTATTTGCGACCCTTGACCCAACAATGCGGTCGGTTGAGTTGCCAAGCGGTCGGAAGGCAATATTTTCTGATACCGTTGGATTTATTTCCGAACTTCCAACATCGTTGGTTGCTGCCTTCAGAGCAACGCTAGAAGAGGTCTTGGAAGCTGACATTATCATTCATGTTCGTGATGCATCGCACCCGGACACCGATATTCAGCGCCATGATGTTGAGCTGGTTCTAAAAGAGCTAGGCGTTGATATTGAAAGCGAAACCGTCGGTACACCGATTATTGAAGCCCTCAATAAGCTCGATCTTCTTTCAGAAGATCAACGGCTTGAACTAGAGAACCGCGAATATCGCTTGCCTGATTACTGTGTGATTTCTGGCCTGACAGGACAAGGCTGTGAAGGGTTGATTGGTGCAATTGATGAAATACTTAGTAAAGCAGATCAACACCTAACGCTTCATATTCCCTATAGTGATGGCGCAACACAAGCGTGGTTACATGCAAATGCGAATATAATCAAAGAAGAAGTGGGTGATGATGGTATCACTTACGAATTTACTGTTGATCCGATTGCTTGGGCACGCCTTGATTACAAGGCTGATTAACTAAGGCCTGCTTTTCTCAGCTTCCTTTACCTTATCCCAAAGCGCGTCCATTTCATCTAGAGTTGACTGCTCAGGTGTTTTACCCAGTTTCTGAAGTTCTGATTCTACACCATTGAAACGTCTTGTGAATTTTGCGTTGGCTGTGCGAAGTGCTTCCTCTGGATCAATTTTTAGGTGACGGGCCAGATTGCACATCACAAACATCAAGTCACCAAATTCTTCTTCGATATGTTCTGTATTATTTGGTAGTGATGTGGCCTCAATAAGTTCGCGTGTTTCCTCTTCTAATTTATCCAGAACCTGTAGCGTCTCAGGCCAGTCAAAGCCAACCCGTGCAGCACGTTTCTGAAGTTTGACAGCCCGCTGAGTTGCTGGAAGCGATATGCTAACGCCGTCCAGGGCTGATGGTGTACGGCCTTCTTTCTCGGCTTTTTCTTTACGCTCTTTGGCTTTCTGGGTTTCCCATGCATTTGTCTGGGCGTCTGCATCTTCTATTGTACCACCACCGAATACATGGGGATGGCGCCTTATCATTTTGTCAGAAATATTTTCAACGATATCATCGAAGGTAAAATGACCAGCTTCACTTGCCATTTGACTGTGGAAGACTGTTTGAAACAACAGGTCGCCTAGTTCGTCCCTAAGGGCTGACATGTCATCGTTTCGAATGGCTTCATCCACTTCGTAGGCTTCTTCGATCGTATAGGGAGCAATTGATTTGAAATCTTGCTCGATATCCCAAGGGCACCCGGTATCAGGATCACGGAGCTTTGCCATAATATCCAGTAGGTCGCTGATTTCGTAATTTTTATGGGAGTTGCCTGCCATCGTTATTTTCCCTATACCCAAGCTATAAATGGGGCCGTGAAATACAGCCACGAAATATATATGCAATATTTTGATGTATTTAATGCTCATCAATATTGCAATTCCCAGCCGTTGTTAAGGGGCGTGGGAATTTAATTCGCTTTGACAAATATGGGGTCGACAATATGCGTTATCTTCGCAACTTTCTGATTGCATTTCTTTTTACCCAGACTTTGGTTACAAATGCCCTTTTGGCGGCTGAGGATACTATTGAAATTCTCGGCGATGATGTCCCGCGTCATTACATTTCGATACCTGAAGGGAAGTTGCCGCAGTTTCTTTCGTGGCATCCTGTTCGTATCCCCTTTGTAAGCGCGCATCGCGGCGGCCCTATGCCGGGGTATCCCGAAAATGCAATTGAAACATTTGATCATGCCCTTAAATACGGCCCCGCACTGATCGAACTGGATATTGTTCAGCTTAAGGACGGTACCTTGGTTTTGATGCATGATGATACGTTGGACCGGACGACCACAGGAACAGGAAATATCAAAGAAAAAACCTGGGACGAGATCAAAGATCTGTATCTCAAGGATAATGATGGGAACGTTACCAAGTTTCGAATTCCAACCTTAGAACAAACCCTTTTGTGGGGTAAGGGCAGGGCGCTCCTTAACCTTGATTTCAAACGCGGTACAGATTTTAAGAAGGTCGCTGATTTGATCAGAAAAACGGGTAGTATCGATCATGTTATTGCGATTTCCTATAATATGGGAATGGCCAAGGCACTGCATAGCGCGCACCCTGACATGGCGATGTCGGTTTCAATCAATGACCTTGATGATATTAAAGAAATCAAGGAAAGTGGCCTGCCGCTTGACAGATTGGTTGCCTGGACAGGGCTTCGGGAGCTGGACGCTTCCGTTTACAAAGCCATTCATGATGAGGGTTGGTTGGCTACGATTGGCACGCTTGGTTTTGATGAAAGAGGGATTGATAACCAGATTATCGCTTCTGGCAATGAAGAGCGCTACCAAGAGCTTGTCATTAAAGGCGGTGATATCCTCGCGACAGACCGCCACTGGGCTGTGCAGAAGGTTATCCGTAATCCGAATTTCTTCTACTTTGTTAGATCACCAAAACGTTCTGTTCGCTAAGATGATCGGTTAATAACGAGTAGCAAAGGGCATATGCTATAAAGAACGTGCCCTTTACTATCTTGGTAGGCTTATTCATTACACCAGTTAGGTGGTTGCTTGCCCTGCGGGGTTGCCGGATGTGGGAATAGTGTAAAATCCTGAAATTCTTTTACGACGAGCTCATCGCTCATATCGTTTAATGCGATTCTGATCCGATTAAGGATGTCAACAGGCAAAGCAAGTTGATGCTCGTTCTCCCGAGACTTCTGGTTGAATGGAAAGGCCGTGTTTGAGTTGCTCGGTAGTTCAATATGCCCGCCAAGCAACCATTTGATATCTTCTTTTTCAGCATATTCAATAATTCGATTGAGCGATTGCATGTATGTATCTGCTTTTGCACACTGGAAATATAGTTTTCCTGGATAAATCATATCGCCGCTAAACAGGATATCATTCATAGGGTCATGAACCATAACATGTGAGGGATGATGCCCCGGCGTCGGAATTACTGTGATACTCCGACCGCCCAATTCAAGGCTGGCCAGATCAGTCGGCCAATCGGCTATACTAAAAAACTTGGCGACCTCCTCAGGTTTGTGACCAACTACAATAGTGTTAGGGCGTGATTTGAAGGCGTAATCATTACCGACATGATCACCGTGTCCATGTGAATGCATAACAATCAGTTCAATACTGGATTTCTGGTTAGCTGATAGCCATATATCAATTTCCCTGTCAATAACACGTCTCAGGCTTGTGCTTTTAACCCCTGTATCAATCAGAACCGCCTTATCCATTCCGAAGATAAGATACATAAAGGGTGCTTCAAATGTATCCCTGAGCGATTGGCGAATTACAAGAGTATTTGCGTCAATGCTTTGAACATGAAAATCCGGTTCATTGGCTTGTTGTCCTGCGCGCCAAGTCTCAAAGGAAAATGGAGTTGGCGTATCGTTTTGGAGCAACGGTAAGGCAGATATCTGGTTGGTTGCAGGTATGATCATACCTGAAAGTAATGCTGCTATACTGATCGTTTTCATATGTTTCATTTTTTCCTCGCTGTTTGTTGTTTATGTAGTTGATTGTGATTGTATTCGAGAGAGAAGGGGCCTGTTCTGCAAGAGATCAATGGCCCTCACTGCAAGCTTTGAAAGGTCGCACCCAAGTTCGTCAAAGAGCTCAAGGAACGCAGCCTCGGCTTCAATGAGACGGGCCTTCAACGCCTTATATTGTTCATGGCCTTTGGGAGTTAGTTGAATAATTTTTCTGCGTTTATCAACAGGATCGGGTACACGTTCAACAACGTTCAGGTCGAGCAAAAGGTCGATACGCTGCGTGACTAACTGATGGGGTTGATTAAGCGTTTTGGCGATGTCGGCAACAGTTAGCTTTTCATTGTCACCGATGAGAAGGATAGAAGATACGGCTCTTGAGGGGAACTCAATGTCGACATCAGAGAGAATGTCTTCACCTTGCATTACAACAAGTTCTACGAAACGTTCCCAAATGTTGGCGACGAACGCGGCCTGCAGCGGATGGCCATCGATGTAAGTGTTTTTCTGCATATGGTTACCTATTAATACAATTAATTGTACAAATAATTGTATTAATAGGTTTGTCAAGCTGGAAGATCGTAAGGTTGACTATAAAATCCTATGCTCTGTAGCAAGTGTTGGTGTTTTAAGTCAGGGAAATTATGTTCACGTCATGTTGACTGCACTATTGTTAATCTTGTGAATGTAGCTGCGGCTGCTATAGATTAGTTGAATTACTAAACATCTTCATGAGGATAGATATGTGGGGAAAAGTTTCTGAGCTATTGGGGTTGGGTAATGAGAGCACTACCAAGGCCAACGAGTTGCATTTGGCTACCGCTGCACTGATGGTGCATGTGTCATTGGTCGATGACAACTTTACGGCTGAGGAACGTTCGCAACTTCTTGAAAACCTTCAGACTCGTTTTCATATATCTCAGGATGATGCAGAGCAAATCCTGAAGGATGCTGAAGCTGAACAGAAAGATACGACCTGTCTGTATCGCTTTACAAAAGTGATTACGGGTGAGTTGGATCAGGACGGTCGGCAGCAGATTATTAAGCTCTTGTGGCAGGTAGCCTTTGCTGACGGGCATATTGATGATTTTGAGAAAAATATCATTGCCAAGGTTGGCGGCCTTTTGGGGGTTTCAGCAAAAGACCGTATTGCCCTTAAGCACGAGGTTGAAGCAGCCTAATAGCCGCACATAATATCCGGTTAGTGACTTTAGCTATCAATTATTGATGCCTGAAACTGATGCCTGAAACAGGGCCTCTATATGAACCTTTGCACTATCAAGCACTGGAAAGTCTGGATTGGCCCCTTCGAACGCCAGAAACAGATCGGTTCCGGCTAAAATGATTTGCTCGACACCCATATTTCTATGCATATCTTCGCCAACCTTGAAAAACAGGTCTTTATGGGCGTCGCTCGCGAAACCCTGACCAGCCATTTCGATGTAGGCGCTGTGGACCTGTTCCATCGTATGCTCATCAACGTTTGCGAATTCCATATCAGGCATACTGTCATAAAGATTGGTTTTGGTGACACCAAGTGATCCAAGGAGGCCCACTTTTCTGACGTCTTTCGTTTTCAATGCGTTTTTGAGCGCGGGCAGTGCATTCAGAATAGGTAAGGGGGAGATTGCGATCGTCTCCTCAACACAAAAATGGCCTGCCATAGACGTAATCGCGGCAGCGTCACAGCCTGCATTTCTAAGCCTCTCCAGATAGGTCAAGAAGATTTCTGCCTGAGCAGTACGGTTGTCCCGCATCATGTTACCAATCAGAATATCCGTATGGGCATGCACAATCGTCAGTTCCATCCGGTGATCGGTATTTTTATGCGCTTCGACGAGACCACGATAATAGAATTCGGTTGCGGCTGGGCCGATGCCGCCAATTAAACCAATATGCATAAATGATCCTGTTTTCTATGACTGTGGTCGAAACGTATCAATGATCTTCGCATCAACCCAGAACACATCGCCGCCTTGCGAATAGAAGAAATATTTACCGTCAGGTGTTACCATGGGGCAGAAATCAATTTTATCCGAATTGATTTTGTCACCCATGTGAATATCCTTGCCCCAACTTCCGTCAGTTTGCTTGAAGCTGATGTATAAATCACCGCGCCCCATATCGTCAGTGCGTCCGTATGATACGTGGATAAGATAGTCTTCATCTGGTGATACGAAAATATCCCCTTCACCGTTTTTAGAGTTTACATTAGGGCCAAGATTAACCGGCTTTTCAAAAATCCCCGGCGATACATATTGTGCGCGGTAACTATCCCGGCTACCCAAACTATCGCCGTGGTCAGATGTGTAATAAAGGCTGCCATCACCGACAATCGCTGGATAGTAGTCAGGGCCTTGTGTGTTGATTACATTTGATAATGCTTTTGGTACACCCCAGCCACCCTCTGCTCGGTCAACATACCATAGGTTATATTCTTTCTCAGGATAACCCTCTAGCGGGCGGTCACTGATGAAATAAAGGCGTGACCCATCAGGCGAGAACATCATATCTGCATCACGGTTGTCGGGGTGTGTTTTTGAAAACGACACCATTTCAGGTATAGACCAACCATTTTCGGTGCGATGCATAGAGAAAATTTTGAATTTCTTATTGATTTCCCGGGTGAAGAAAAATTCTTTTCCGTCATTGGAAAAAACGGCGTTCAATTCAAATGCGGCATCGGTAGAGACAACGTCAGGCGCAAATTTTTCCGGCGTTAGGCCTGGTGTTTCCTTCATAATATATTGATCGGCAGTTATGGGGCCTGTCAGGCTAACTGCGAAAAGCGTTGATAATGAAAAACCAATTGTTTTCAAACCGGAAGTCGCTGATTTTGATTGTGACATGATTTATTCCCCTCAGTGCGATGCGATCGTTAAAAATGCACAGTAATTATCCTATAGACCACCAACCGAATGGTAAAAAAGAATATTCTGATAGTCTGAATGATTAAACTGATCAGAAGTCTGTGATCTCAGCTTTACATGCCTAACTGTGCGGCCTAAGCTTTGGTTGATTTCGGGAGGGTAATATTGGTGCTGTAACTGTAAGCAAAACAGTCAGCACAGATCTTATTCAAAAATTTAATACTAAAGCGTAAAAGGGGTAAGTCCATGAAGCAGTGGCTTTTGGCAGGCGTCGCATCATTATCGATTGTTGCATGTTCATCAGAATCAACCGATCAAACTTCGAACCAGTCAGCTGGTGAAACAGATATTACTTATACGGAAGCAGCCGTCGAAACACCGAGCTATGTACCAACGGGTATGCTCGCGAAAACACTGCCAGAGATCGCGGCAGCGCTTCAGGCTGGCGAGGTAACATCAGAAGAATTGGTGCAAGCCTATCTTGACCGGATTGAAAAGGTTGACCGCTCTGGACCGACCCTTCACAGCGTAATTTCGGTTAACCCAGACGCTCTTGCGGACGCGCAGGCGTTAGACGCAAAACGCGCTGCGGGTGAAACACTGGGGCCGCTTCATGGTGTTCCAATCCTTCTAAAGGATAATATCGAGTCCAAAGATAACATGGCGACAACAGCAGGTGCGCTTGCGCTTAAAGACAATATTACGGGCCGTGATTCCCCGCTTGTCGCAGGGCTGCGTGCAGCTGGTGCAATTATTCTGGGTAAAACAAACCTGAGCCAGTGGGCGAATTTCCGCTCTAACGACTCTATGAGCGGATGGACTGCAATGGGCGGTCAGGTTCGTAACCCACACCAGCTTGATCGTAACCCATGCGGGTCAAGTTCTGGTTCGGGCGCTGCGATGGCAGCTTCACTCGCGGCTGGTACCGTGGGCACTGAAACAAACGGTTCCGTTATTTGCCCATCGAACGCAAATGGTATCGTGGGCTTTAAACCAACTGTTGGCCTTGTGTCGCAGCAATATATCGTGCCGATTTCCTCGTCTCAGGATACAGCAGGCCCAATGACCAAAACGGTTAAGGGCTCAGCCATGATGTTGAACGCCATGGCGACAGGTGAAGCCAAGACCGATTATGTATCAGGCTTGGATGCAGATAAGTTTAAAGGCGCTCGGGTTGGGGTGCTTCGCTACTCTGTTGGTGGAAATAAGGATATTCAGGAACGTTTTGAAGCGGCGCTTGAAGTCTTGAAAGCACAGGGGGCAGAGCTTGTTGAAATTACCGAAGGTCCATCATTCCCTGATGGTTTTGGTCGCCATGCACGTAACGTTCTGATGTATGAGTTTAAGACAACAGTGAATGAGTATTTAGCGGACTCCGCCGAGGCCGTTAAAACGCGTACACTCAAGGATGTGATGGCGTTTAACATTGAGAATGCTGATATTGAGCTCGCACTCTTTGACCAGAGCCTCTTCGATGCGTCGCAGCCGCTCGGTGATCTGAATACACCGGAATATATCGAGGCGCGTGATACAGTACAGAAGGCTATGCGCGAAGATGGGATCGATATGCTGCTTTCAAAGCATAATGTCGATATCCTTGTTGCACCATCCGGACCGGTTGCATCACGTGTTGACCCAATTAACGGCGATGTTTGGCCAAGCTTCCCTGGTGCTGGCTCGATGGCAGCTATCGCTGGATATCCGAATATTACGGTACCTATGGGTACAATCCACGGCATGTCTGTTGGGATTTCCTTTATGGCCGCTAAGGACGAAGATGCCAAAGTTCTCTCTTATGGGTACGCATACGAGCAGGCAACGAACCTTCGCGCAGAGCCACAGTATTTGAAAACGGCTGAAGACCAAGCGGATATCGCCAAGGCGATGAAAGGTTATGTGAACCAGTAGGTTCATAATACACATAAAACATAAAGACATGAGGAAAGCGTAATGAAAATCAAATTTATAGCAGCAGCTAGTGTGCTTGCACTCTGTACCGCTTGCGGCGAGCAATCTGCTCCAACGGAGCAGGAAAATGAAGCTGCGGTTCAAGCGATAACAGACGCTGCTTCTGAAATTGCTATTGAATATGAAAAATTTACGCTTTCTAATGGGTTGGAAGTTGTTCTTCATGTTGATCGTTCTGATCCGATTGTTGCCTTCACTACTGTTGTTCATGCTGGCAGTAACCGGGAAAAGGTAGGGCGTACAGGCTTTGCGCACTTCTTTGAGCATATGGCCTTTAACGATTCTGAAAACGTCCCGCGCGGCTGGAACCGAAAGGCAATTCCCGATTGGGGTGGGCAACGAAACGGCGGAACCTGGAGCGACGGGACAATCTATTATGAAGTCGTACCGAAGGATGCGTTTGATAAAATCATGTGGATTGATAGTGACCGCCTTGGTTACATGATCAATACTGTTACCACAGCGGCCCTAGAGCGCGAAAAACAGGTGGTAAAGAACGAGAAGCGTCAGCGGGTGGATAATGCACCTTATGGCTACACCCAAGAAGTAATTAGAAAGGCACTTTATCCCGAGGGGCACCCTTATAACTGGACGGTTATCGGCTCCTTGCCGGACTTACAGGCTGCAACGCTTGAAGACCTCCGTGAATTTTATGATCAATATTACGGCGCTGGTAACGCAACACTTGCCATCGTTGGTGATATTGACATCGAGGAAACCAAGGCAAAGGTAGAACGTTGGTTTGGCGAAATTCGCAAAGGCCCTGACGTAGAACCACTTCCCGCAATGCCTATCGAGCTAAGTACAGATAAATCCCTTTATTTTGAGGATAACTTCGCCAAACTTCCTGAGCTTCGTATCACTTTTCCAAGTGTTGAAGGATATCACGAAGATGAAGTTGCTTTGAATGTTTTGGCACAATTGATTGCCGGAAGTAAGAATTCTGTGCTCTATAAGAAAATTGTAGAAACAGAAAAACTCGCACCCGGTGTGTCTGCCTTCAATAACAGTATGGAAATTGCGGGAGAATTCGTTTTCCGTGTACGGGGAAACGCAGGCACTGACCTTGATAGTGTATACAATGCGCTTAACGCTGCCCTAGTTGATTTTGAAACTAACGGTGTTGACAAACGTGATCTCGCACGCATTAAAGCGGAGCAGGAAAATGCGCTCTATGGCGGGATTGCGACAGTTCTTGGCAAAGCCAATCAGATGGCGAGTGATAACGAATTTGCCGGCGACCCAGCCTATGCGATTAAGGCAGCTGCGAAAATCAATGCATTAACAGCGAATGAAATCGTTCGCGTTTATGAGAAATATATTAAAGGCAAGCCCTCCATCATCACGAGTTTTGTCCCCAAAGGACAAAGTGACCTGAGCGTTGAGGGGGCTGAGCTGGCAACTGTTTGGATTGAAGAGGTGAAGGTTGGCGCCGCGAATGAGGAGGTCAGTCAGGGCGCGGAAGCGGAATATGCCAAAACACCGAGTAAATATGATCGTTCTGAACCGCCGTTCGGCGAACTGCCACTCGTTAAAATGCCTGATGTATGGGAGGCAGCGCTTCCCAATAATGTTCGGCTGCTCGGCATTGAAAACAATGAAGTTCCTCTTGTTAATTACGAGCTTGTAATCGAGGGCGGCGGAATGTTTGACCCCTTGGAGAAGAAGGGTCTGTCAAGCATGCTCGCAGGTTTAATGAATGAAGGAACTGCAAATCGCACCGCTGCTGAGCTCGAGCAGGCGATTGGTCTTTTGGGTGCAGGCATTAATGTAAGTGCGGGCCAGGAAGAGATTGTGATCAGCGTATCAACGCTTGCCAAAAACTTTGAAGCGACGGTCGATTTGGTTCATGAAATACTTATGTCGCCCCGCTTTGATGTGGATGGATTTAACCGCGTAAAATCAGCGACATTGACATCCGTGAAAGGCCGGGAAGCGCAGCCCCGTGCTATCGCAGCCCTTAATTTCAGAAAGTTGGTTTATGGTGATCAGCACCCGCTTGGCTTTGCACAAAATGGTACGGTTGAGACGGTATCTTCGATTGAGCTTGGTGATGTTGAGGCCTTGCATAAGTCAATTTTTGCTATGCCTGCCAGCATCAATATTGCGGGTGATATCGATAATGAACGTGCGGCAAAGGCACTGACGAAATTAGCTGAAGCCTTCATAGGCGATCGGATCGACACACCGAAGTATAACATTCCAGATCAATCACTGAATGCAGGAAAAGTGTTCTTCATCGACGTGCCAGGCAGTAAACAGAGTGTTCTAAATATTGGCCGCTTGACGGTATCAAGCCTCGATAGCGACGCTAATAAGCTTGATTTCACCAATGAAAAACTTGGCGGCGGTATCAGCGGCGACCTCGCACAGACCTTGCGGATTGAAAAAGGGTATACATACGGGGCTTTTTCGAGTGTGTTGAGCGGAAAAGTTCAGCAGCCTTTTGTTGCAAGTACAAGCGTACGTGCGAACGCCACCAAAGCATCATTGGAGATCATCCGTGATATGATTGCAGGCTACGGCCGTGATTATTCAGAAGAGGGTGTCCAGACAACCAAGCAAAAACTGGTGAAAGAAAACACGCGCGCCTTCGAAAGTTTGCGTGCGAAACTCGGCACGCTTCGCAACATATCAAAATACGGTAAAAGCAAGAAATATGTTGAAGAGGACCAGCAGGAACTGCTTGCGATGACGCTAAACGATTTTAAGGCAACAGCTGATCGGTATCTTGTTGAGGAACAGATGATTTATCTGGTCGTAGGTGATAAAGCCACGCAGTTTGGTCCCGTGAACGAGTTTGCTGGCGGCAATGTTGTCGAGCTTGATATTTACGGAAATGTTATCGAGTAGTTATCGGTTTCGCCTCGTTAACCCTGAAAGTTTATGTTTATAGACGCAAATGAAACGATTATCAGGTTAAGCGCATTTCTGAGTGTGCTTTGCTTGATGGCTATACTGGAGGCAGTGTTTCCGCGCCGCGTGCGAAACTTACCGCGAGGTGGGCGTTGGTTTACCAATTTGGGCCTTGTGGTCTTGAATTCTATGGCCTTGCGCCTGCTGGTGCCTTATGCAGCGACTGAGGCAGCGCTTTGGGCGAATAAGAATGGTTGGGGGCTTTTATCCCTAATTTCACTCCCAATGTGGCTTAAAGTCATTATTTCGGTTTTCCTGTTAGATATGCTGATCTACTGGCAGCACGTGTTTATGCATAAAATTCCGCTGCTTTGGCGCCTGCATAAGGTTCATCACGCGGACCGCGACCTTGATGTAACATCAGGCCTGCGATTTCACCCACTCGAGATTGTTATTTCAATGATCTATAAAATCCTGTGTGTTTTCCTTATTGGTGCGCCTGTGATTGCTGTAATATTATTCGAGGTTATCTTGAATGCAGGGGCTCTGTTTAACCATGCTAATCTCAAGCTCCCGTTAGGGATTGATCGCCTGCTTCGACGTGTAATTGTTACCCCAGATTTTCACCGGGTGCATCATTCAGTAAAGCAAAGCGAGACCAACAGTAATTATGGTTTTTTTCTCACGGTATGGGATTTTATCTTCCGATCATACACGCCAAATCCAATGAATGGTCATGGTGGCATGACAATTGGCCTCATTGAGTATCAAAGCGAACGCCCAGCCAACCTTATTTGGTGTCTTATCGTACCCTTTATGAAGCCTAAGACACCGAAAAGTACAGATAATGAAGAATAAAGCGTGCTGTTAGTTCGCAGCCAGACGATTGATCGCCTCAGTTTTTACAAAATCAACAGCGGGTGCAAGCGCATCAAGTTTGCTCGCTTCTGTTCCATTCGCGATTTCATCGAAGGTAATTTTGCTGCCATCTTCATGCTCGGAAATGGTAATGGTCCAAACCACATTAACACCAAGTTCCTGCAAGGGGCCAAACGGTGCGTTTAAGCGTAGTTGCTTGCCGGGGTTGGCGAGTAAGACAGAACCATGAAATACCGATCCACCATCCCAGTCCTCGCGCCATAAGCCCCCAGCTTCTGCGCTTAATGACAAGTTCTCTGATTTTCCCGAATAGGTGTGATCAGGATGCCACCAACTTTCAGGCTTAATCAGCTTTTGCCATACTTGATTGGGTGTAAGCTTCGATGTAGTTTCTTGCCGAAGTGTATAATGATCGGCTGATGCGGTTACGACATCCGCTGAAGAAGCAAGAGTGTGTGTGGCCGTCAATACGGACCCCACTAAAATGATACCTAATAAGCGCTTCATGATCCCCTCCCAAATTCGATAGGTGGCTATTTGACAGCCGGATAATACCAGACGCGTCTGATTTTATTATTCTCTAACTCATAAACGGCGGTTGCACTCTGCGACAGGGTTTTGCGATCAGCTGACTGCCAGAATGCGGTCTCCCGAACCGCAACAAATTTACCGTTGAAAGACCATTCGGATAATTCGCTTCTAACCGTGCAGCCATTTTGCATATAGTCCGCTAGCTCTCTCAGGAGTGTTTCCTTGCCTGTTGAGGTTATTTGCAATCGGCTTTCTTCTATACTGAGCCATTCGATATCTTCGTGAAAGAATGTACCAAGTGTTTTGAGGTCGCAGCGGTTATAAGCGTCTATGTAACCGGACAGTATAGACTTACTATCCGGTGTGTTGTCATCTGCCGCTTTTAGGACCGGCACTGGTAGGATAAGGCAGGCCATTATGGCGAAAAACATGATATTCATGTGTTTTGTCATAACGTTTACTCCTGCCTTATGTCTTTGTAAGCTTACTGGGATTACTCCCCAACACCAGCAGGCTTTGGCGTCGCCTCCCACGATTTGATCAATTCGTCATAGTCAACGGTGATGCCTTGTGGTTTTTCATTGTCTAATTTCGCTTTTGGCGAACCGGGCTGGTTTAACCAATAGTCAGGATCTCTGCGGTCATTCAATTTAGGGCCACAAACCTTCTGTACGTTGGCGCGTTCTAAGCGCTGGAGGATACGGTCCTGTGAACGCGCGAGATTATCCATCGCTTCCTGCGGTGTTTTCTCGCCTGAAATCGCGTCACCAATGTCCTGCCACCAAAGCTGCGCAAGGCGCGGGTAATCAGGAATGTTAGTGCCTGTTGGTGTCCAGAGAACGCGAGAGTTTGAACGGTAAAATTCAATAAGACCGCCAAGCGAAGGTGCGCGTTCACTCATGCTCTCGTCCCAGATATCACTCTCGCGGATAAAGGTAAGTCCAACATGGCTTTTCTTCAGGGATACTGTTTTGGAAACCGTGAACTGAGCATAAAGCCATGCAGCCTGCGCGCGTTTGGTAGGTGTTGATTTCATTAGTGTCCATGCACCTGTGTCCTGGTACCCAAGCTTTGTACCATCTTCATAGTACGCGCCGCGCGGGGAAGGGGCCATCCGCCATTTGGGTTTGTTGCCGTCCATAACAGGGATGCCGGGCTTCACCATGTCGGCAGTGAAGGCCGTATACCAGAAAATCTGTTGTGCGATTGATCCTTGTGCTGGTACGGGGCCTGCTTCGCTGAAGGTCATGCCGCTTGCAACGGGCGGGGCGTAATTCTTAAGCCAATCGATATATTTGGTCACAGAATAAACGGCGGCTGGACTGTTTGTAGCACCACCCCTTGATACACTAGAGCCCACCGGGCTACACCCTTCAACCCGGATGCCCCATTCGTCAACAGGCTTACCGTTCGGAAGGCCCTTATCACCAGCGCCAGCCATAGATAACCAGGCGTCTGTGAAGCGCCAACCAAGGGACGGATCTTTTTTACCGTAATCCATATGACCATAGACGCGCTCGCCGTTAATTTCCTTAACGTCGTTGGTGAAGAAATTGGCGATATCTTCGTACGCAGACCAGTTGATCGGCACACCGAGGTCATAGCCATATTTTGCTTTGAACTGGGCCTTGATATCCGGGTTGGTGAACCAGTCATACCGGAACCAATAAAGGTTAGCAAATTGCTGATCAGGCAATTGGTACAATTTACCGTCGGGCGCTGTTGTGAAGGATTTTCCGATAAAGTCATCGATATCAAGCGTCGGCAGGGTGACGCTTGCACCTTCACCCTCCATCCAGTCGGTTAGGTTGCGAACCTGTTGGTAACGATAATGAGTGCCAATGAGGTCGCTATCGTTGATATAGGCATCATAGATGTTGCGACCAGATTGCATTTGGGTTTGCAGTTTTTCAACCACATCTCCTTCGCCGATAAGGTCGTGATTGACCTTGATACCTGTGATTTCAAAAAATGCTTTCGCAAGAACCTGTGCTTCATACTCGTGCGTTGTCAGCGTTTCAGAAACAACATTGATTTCCATACCCTGAAATGGTTTGGCTGCATCGATGAACCACAGCATTTCCTGTATTTGTTCAGCCTTCGATAGTGTTGATAAATCAAATTCACTGTCGATCCATTTTTTTGCTGCTGTTTCGTCAGCACCGAGCGGTGCAAACGCCAAAAGAACAGTCATTGAAACAGCGCAAGAAAGATTTTTAATCATAAACAGGCTCCAATAAATTCAGGGTATCAAGCTAAACCCACTTAAATACAGCTAATCCGTAAACAAAGGAAATTGCAAGCGCCCACCACAAAATTCCGCTCGCGAAAAACAGCCACCCGATGTGGATGAAGGCGCTCCCAAGCAAGAATATAAACAGACGATCACCGCGTGTCGTTTCAAAACCCAGAATGCCGTTTCTAGGGGCGCCGCCGGGTTTCAATGTTTCCCATATGATCATGATGATGAGTAAGCCCGCAATCACGCCGAAGAATGTTGCGGTAAACGGTGTCCATCCCATCCACGATAAATCCATGATGGCCTCCTATACCCGCCCTAGGGCAAAGCCCTTGGCGATATGGTTTCGGACAAACCAGATCACAATCGCGCCTGGAACGATGGTTAGGACGCCAGCCGCGGCCAATACCCCCCAATCGAGGCCAGATGCTGATACGGTTCGTGTCATAACGGCAGCAATAGGCTTTGCGTCCACTGATGTTAACGTGCGAGCAATCAACAGTTCCACCCAACTGAACATGAAGCAGAAGAAGGCGGCAACGCCGATCCCTGATTTAATCAGTGGGACAAAAATACGGATGAAAAAAGTGCCGAAACTATAGCCGTCAATTTGCGCTGTTTCATCAATCTCTTTCGGAATGCCAGACATGAAGCCCTCTAATATCCAGACGGCGAGTGGCACATTGAAGAGGCAGTGGGCGAGAGCCACAGCGATATGGGTATCAAACAGACCAATTGAACTGTAAAGCTGAAAAAAGGGAAGGACAAATACAGCAGGAGGCGCCATTCTATTGCTTAAAAGCCAGAAAAATAAATGCTTATCCCCCATAAAACGGTAGCGTGAAAATGCGTATGCGGCTGGTAAGGCAACGGCGAGTGATATTATAGTGTTTAGCGCTACATAAATCGTCGAGTTCACATACCCCATATACCAGCTGGCATCAGTGAAAATTGTTATGTAGTTGGCGAGTGTTGGATCATTGGGCCAAAGCGAAAAGCCCCCTAATATCTCTGTGTTGGTCTTAAGCGACATGTTTATGAGCCAGTAAAGCGGGATCATCAGAAACGCAATATATAATACAAGGGTCAGGCGTATGGATTTCAAGATGCCTCTCCCTTTCCGTCGTTTGCGGTCATAACGGTATAGAAAACCCAACTGAGTAATAAGACAATAAGGAAATAGATGAGCGAGAATGCGGCCGCCGGGCCGACATCAAATTGACCAATCGCCATTTTAACAAGGTCAATCGAGAGGAATGTTGTCGCGTTACCGGGACCGCCACCCGTGACCACGAATGGCTCCGTGTAAATCATGAAGCTATCCATGAACCTAAGTAACACAGCGATCAAAAGAACATGTTTGAGCTTGGGTAATTGTATATAGCGGAAGGTCGCCCATTTTGATGCTCCATCAATCTTCGCCGCCTGATAATAGGCGTCAGGAATTGATGATAGCCCTGCATAACAAAGAAGAACAACAAGGCTGGTCCAGTGCCAAACATCCATCACGACGATTGTAATCCACGCATCCGTGGAGTTTTGCGTATAATTATAATCGATGCCTAAATTTGCGAGCACATACCCCAAAAGGCCGATATCTTCGCGGGCAAAAATTTGCCAGATTGTCCCAACCACATTCCAGGGAATAAGAAGGGGAAGTGCCATAAGAACGAGGCAAAGCGATACTGTCCAGCCGTGTTTCGGGATCTTGAGCGCGATGAAAATACCAAGCGGAATTTCGATCAAAAGAATAATGGTGGAAAATAAAAGCTGACGACCAAGTGCAGAATGAAACCGATCAGAATTTAAAATTTCGGAAAACCATTCTGAACCAACCCAGAAAAACTCATTGCCACCAAAGCTATCCTGAACTGAATAATTGACGACAGTCATCAAGGGAATGATGGCCGAAAAGGCAACCAGCAAAAACACTGGTAAGACGAGAAACCAGGCCCTTTGATTAAGTTTACGGTTCATATCTTGCTCCCCGTAACCAGGATATCATCTTGATAGATCAAGGTATTTTCTGGCTTAAAGTTCACACCAACAGTATCGCCGGATAATGTTTCTTCTTCAGGCAAAATTGCTGCTACTGGATTGTCATCAATCATCAGGCGTACAATTTTATGTTTGCCCAAATCTTCGACTTTACTCACACATCCCATTATTGATGAGTCCTCAGGTGATGTTATGCTGACAAATTCAGGTCTTATTCCGAGGAGGATGTTGCCAGAACTTAGGTCACTATAGGATTGACTGAGGGGAACAGTGTACGGCCCAAGTTGGGCAGTGTTCCCCACCACAGATACAGGTAGAAAATTCATGCCAGGTGAGCCGATAAAGTGGCCGACAAAAGTATGCTGGGGGCGTTCAAACAGATCAGCGGGAGTACCTATCTGAAGGATTTCACCGTCTTTCATGACAACGATATGGTTAGCGAATGTCATGGCTTCGGTTTGGTCATGGGTAACATAGACCATAGTGAAGCCAAATTGTTGATGAAGTTCCTTCAGTTTTGATCGTAATTGCCATTTTTTATGCGGATCAATCATCGTTAGGGGTTCATCAAAAAGAATGGCATTAACATCATCGCGAATAAGGCCGCGCCCAAGCGATATTATCTGTTTTGCGTCAGAGGATAGGTTATTGGCCCGTTGGTCAAGAATAGCTGAAAGTCCAAGCATTTCAGCAATCTGCATAATCTTAGTCTCTATCGTCTCTGATGAGATTTTTCGGTTTTTTAAAGGGAATGCAAGGTTTTGCCTAACCGTCATGGTGTCATAAATTACAGGAAATTGAAAAACCTGCGCTATATTCCGGTTTTCTGTTGGCTCGTCTGTGATGTTTTTATTATCGAAATAAACCTCACCCTCACTTGGGCTTAACAGACCGGAAATGATATTTAATAGCGTTGTTTTTCCGCACCCTGAAGGCCCTAACAGGGCATATGTTTTTCCGTCTTCCCATATATGATCCATGGGCTTGAGGGCATAATCAGAAGGGTGATTTGAGGTATCATACGAATGCGCGATATTCTTTAAATGGATTGTCGCCATTTTATGCGCTCTCTCTATTGATTGCTATGGCGTTACCGTCTTCGTCGAAGCACAGGAAATTCTTTGAATTTATATATAAGTCCAGTTCCTCACCGCTGTTAAATTGATGCACTCCGCTTACGCTCAAAATCCAGCGATTATCATTGTTGGCCACATGCACATAGGTTTCAGATCCAGTTATTTCACTCAAGAAAACAGTTGCCGTAATTTTGATATCATCCTTCTCAGAACGGGATAGTTTAATGTGATGTGGACGAACTCCAATTGTGTGTGCGTTAGCAATGTTTATAAAAATACCGTCGAATATATTGATTGGTGGATCAGAAAAGGTTAGGGCGGCATTTAAACTGTTTGGGTTATTGTAAGCATGCATGGTCTTGCCGTGTTGGAGAATACGACCTTCAGACATGAGCGTAACAGTTCCACCCAACATTAATGCTTCTTCTGGTTCAGTCGTTGCGTAAACAACAATAGAATTAGTTTGCTTGAAAAGTTTTGGAAGTTCTTCACGCAATTCTTCCCGTAACTTGTAATCCAGATTGCCAAGAGGCTCGTCGAGTAGAACAATATCGGCTTCACGAACGAGCGCACGGGCGAGGGCAACCCTTTGTTGTTGCCCGCCAGATAGCTCGGATGGTTTTCGGCTGAGGTAATTTTCTATTTTAACGAGTTCAGCAATTTTTTCTACGCGCGCTTTAATTTCTGAGGGCGGTACGCTTGCTACCTTTAACGGGGAGGCAATATTCTCAAAAACTGAAAAGGCCGGGTAATTGATGAACTGCTGATAGACGAAGGCAACATTTCTTTTCTTTGCAGGAGCAGATGTAATATCTACGCCGTTCAATGCCACTTCCCCGTGATCGGGCTTATCCAGGCCAGCGAGTACCCTTAAAAGTGAAGTTTTGCCAGACAGTGTAGGCCCCAAAAGAGTGTTGAACATGCCGGGTAAAAAGTCAGCATTTATATCTGCAAGATAAGTTTCATTATCGACTGTTAAATCGATGTTTCGAACACTCAATGACACGTAAGTTCCCTCATATAATCCCGTTATATGTAAAGCACATAGTTTCGGGGTTGTCATTAATCACTTAAATTAAATTTCAGTGATGCTATATTTTCGGTGTTATCTTGGTTTTGAAAATGATGGGGAAAAATAGATGCGTTCACATGTATTGTTTATGTTGGGTTTGGTATTAATCAATTCTGACATTACCTTTGCACAATCTGACAAGTTTAAAACAGGGCCATTGATTACGGATTACGGTCCTGTTGCGCGTGTTAAAGGGGCAATGGCTATTCCTGATGGCACTAAGTTTAAAGTAAGCTTTGATCTGACTAAACAAGCGGATGCGGGCACTATCAACCGGAAACTCGAAAGCGTGGCTCGTTTTCTGAATATGCATGTGGCAAATGGTGTTCCTGCCAAAGATATTGAGCTCGCGTTAGTCGTTCATGGATCAGCTGTTTTTGATTTTGTGAACGATGAAAAATACGGCGATAAAAATGGGCAGAGTAACTCGAACAAATCGCTTATTTCTGAACTCCAAAAGCATAATGTGAAAATATATATATGCGGGCAAAGCGCTACATATCAGGGGGTTAATGTGGATGACCTTCTACCGGATGTCAAAATGTCATTGTCAGCAATGACAGCTCATGCGCTGTTGCAGCAAATGGGGTTCACCATAAACCCTTTCTAATTTGCAGCTTAATAGCTAGCTTTTAGGCATTTTGAATCGATAGGGGCCCACGATTTAGGCTGCGGCATGAACCACAAAGCTGACATTTGTAGTTCCTGAGCCGCCTACATTGTAGGTCGCATATGTTTTTGCGCCTTCTACCTGCATTTCACCTGCAAGGCCGCGCGTTTGCTTATAGGCGTCCAGCATCATGCGAATGCCCGTAGCGCCGACAGGATGACCAAGGCCGATAAGCCCGCCGGACGCATTCATTGGCAGCGCGCCATTGAAGGTTAGTTTTTCGTCTTCGATGGCTTGCCATGCCTTCCCGGGGGCGGTTATGCCAAAATGCTCGATCGCCATATATTCGGTGATAGAGAAACAATCATGGGTTTCGATACCATCGAGCATATCTGGGCCGGAAATATCCGCACGTCTGTATGCGTCGGTAATGGCTTTGCGAATATACGGGAACATGTAATCGTTTTCAGGCGCCTGCTCAAATTTGGTAGCGAGTTTCATTGGCGCGGTTGTTTGGCCCCAGCCTTTTATATAAGGCAAACTCTCTAAAGGTATATTATTGGCGTCTGCATACTCTTTGGCCTTACTTTCGCTCGCGAGGAAAATAACCGCGGACCCGTCAGTCACTTGGCCGCAGTCGCTTCTACGCATCCAACCTTCTACGATCGGATTTGTGTCATTATTGGCTTCAAAGCTGTCGTCTGTGAAGGACCAATTGCGCGCTTGTGCGCGTGGGTTTCTTCGTGCATTTGCAAAATTTTTCTTTGAAATTGTAGCTAAATGTTCACGCTTAAGGCCATATTTCTCGTCATATCGTTCGGCAATGTTGGAAAACAGGGCGGGCCAAACATATTGCCTGCTATCAGTTTCCACATGTGCCCATGCCGCGGGGGCCAGGTAATCCGCCGCTTTTTGGCCGGACACATTCCGCATATATTCAACGCCTGCAACACAGGCCAAGTCGTACCGACCAGCTTCAATTTCTGCCATCGCTGCCAAGATCGCAAGTGAACCAGACGCGCAAGCGCCTTCATGCCTGCTCGTCGGTATGCCCGCAAACCCAGGGTCTATATGTGGGAAGAAACCACCCATATTTCCTTGGCCCGCGAACAGTTCTGCCGCGAAATTACCGATGTGAATGGTCTCAATATCTGAAGCTTTAAGATGAGTTTTGTCGAGCGCGTTCAAGACCGTTTGGGATAATAAATCATATAAGGCCAACCCTTGCCTGTTCCAGTTCATGGCAAAGTCAGATTGATCACCACCAAGAATATATACGCGCTTGCTCATATCAAAAACCTCAAATTAGTGACTTGCATAACGTTATTAACTTGTATAACAATACTCACTAATTTAAAGATGTCAATCTCAATATCAATTAGCGAGAGGTAAAAAAATGGCTGCTACTCTGGTTAAAAATTACGAATCAACCATTACAGATGATCGCCATCCATATCTGACTGGTGCTTGGGCACCGATAACCGAGGAATATAATGCGACCGATATGGAAGTAATTGGTGAAATACCAGATGATATTGACGGCATTTATATCCGCAATACGGAGAATCCAGTTCACGAAGCATTAGGCCGGTATCATCCCTTTAACGGTGATGGAATGCTTCATATGATGGCCTTCAAGGACGGTAAAGCAGAATATCGTAACAGGTTTATTCGTACACGTGGGTTTGAAGCCGAACAGGAAGCAGGGGAAAGCCTGTGGGCAGGTTGGATTGCCTATCCGGTTCAATCCAAACGCCCCGGCGAATGCGCAAGCCAACAGGGCCTAAAGGATGCATCATCAACGGACGTAGTTGTTCACGCGGGTAAAATCCTGACGACATTTTTCATGTGCGGTGAGGGCTACCGCCTGGACCCTTACACCCTTGATCATTTGGGTATCGAAGCCTGGACCCCGATTGACGGTATTTCTGCGCATCCAAAGGTTGATGAAGCAACTGGCGAGATGATGTTCTTCAATTATACAGAACATGCCCCTTTCATGCATTATGGGGTCGTAGATGCTAAGAACAAATTACAACATTACATCCCGATTAATGTGAATGGCCCCTGCATGCCGCATGACATGGCGTTTTCAAAAAACTATTCAATTTTGAACGAATTGCCGATGGCATGGATCCCTGAAATGCTGGAACAGGGGATTTATATGCCGCGCTATGATGAGGAAAAGCCTTCACGCTTTGCAGTTGTGCCGCGGTATGGTCAACCAGAGGACATCAAATGGTTTGAAGGTAAGCCAACATATGTCCTGCATTGGTTGAATGCATACGAAGATGGTGATGAGTTGATCATGGATGGATATTTTCAGGGCAATCCGATGCCTGATCCGTTGAAGGATCATCCACGGCGATATTCAACATTAATGGCACTTCTGGATCTTCACAGTCTCGAGGCACGCTTACACCGCTGGCGCTTTAATCTGAAAACTGGTGAAACAATCGAAGAAGACCTGGATGATGAAGTGCTTGAGTTTGGAATGTTTAACCAAAAGTATGCTGGTGAAAAATATCGTTATGTCTATAGCGCCAAACCCAAGAAAGAATGGTTCCTGTTTGAAGGGTTAGTGAAGCATGACCTTGAAACAGGCGAGAAGCAAACACTGATGTTTGGTGAAAACAGATTTGGCAGTGAAGCGCCGTTCGTGCCGCGCATAAATGCCAAAGGCGAAGATGATGGTTATCTTGTTAGCTTCATTACCGATATGAACACCGATACATCAGAGTGTGTCCTTATTGACGCACGTGACATTGAAGCTGGTCCTGTATGTCGCATTATGTTGCCACATCGTATTCCAAGCGGTACTCATGCAACTTGGGCAAATGGTGAAGATATCAGGGTAGCAAACGCGTCCTAAACCAGCCTGCGACTATAGGATTTGAAGGTTTATGACATCAGTATCTGTTGAGCGCGAAAGAAACATAGTATCGAGTTTCTTTCGCTCAGCTCTTTTTGATTTATCATATATTGGACTTACGATTGTTTCGTGCACTTGGATGGTTGTGCGCGCACGTCTTTATAAAAATAAATATCTGTGCGAAGATTTAACGCGTTACGGCGAGCGCATTATTAGACTCCTAAAAATGACCGTGGGTATTGAGGTTGAGATCAGAGGAAAAGATAAAATTCCTGATAATGGCCCCTTTGTAATTGCCAGCAAGCATATGTCTTACTTTGACCCGATGGCAGTGTTTTTATGTGCTCCTGATTTAACAGCTTTGGCCAAAATTGAACTCTTTAAAGTGCCAATTTTAAGGAGTCTGTTTACCCATATGGGGGTCATTGCTGTTGACCGCAAAGCCGGAACCATGTCAGCGCGCGTGAAAAAAATTGTCACAACGATGGAACAAAACAGGCAGCCTTTATTGGTTTTTCCTGAAGGGACACGTGTGAAGGCCGAGGACCCGGTCGAATTACAACCGGGTGTTTTTCTGTTTCAGAAAATGGGTGAATTTGATGTTGTGCCAGTTCGCACCAATTCTGGCTGTCATTGGCGCGGCATTGGCGACATCAAAAAGCCTGGAAAGATTGTTTATGAAGTCGGCGATGTGATCCAATCAACAAAAGATAAAAAAGCTTTCATGCAAACCTTAAAGGCTGAACTTGAACAGCCGCTCTAAGTTATTTTCGTTTGGTAAAATTGGATAAAGGGCCCGGTTAGAGCCCTTTTATTTGCTTTAATGTTTACTGGCTATAACCGTTCGATAATCATGGCACTGCCAACACCCGATGCACCGGACATTGCGACCATTCCGATAGATTGCCCTCTATGTTCGAGTTCATCAAGAAGAGTACCTATAAGAATACCACCAGTTGCCCCCATCGGGTGGCCAAGCGCTATTGCCCCTCCGTTTACGTTTATTTTATTCATATCGATTTCTAACTCTCTTTGAAAGAGGATGGGTAGGGCTGCATAGGCCTCGTTAAATTCTACCAAATCAAGGTCACTCGCTGTCATATTAGCCATTTGAAGTGCGGCCTTTGCCGCTTCTATTCCACCAGTGAGCGACAGCAATGCATCCCCCGATTTTGTGGCATAGGCCTTGATGCGCGCTCGGGGCTTAAGGCCGTGATGATCGCCCGCTTCCTTAGAGCCGATCATGCATAATGATGCGGCGTCAGCAAGGGCAGGGGCTGTACCAACATGGTGAATATGATCAACTTCGGTGAATTCTGGATAGTGTTTTAAAAAGACCTTATCAAGGCCTGGTGGCCCCATTACATTCACTAATGGTTCGAACGCTGCAAGTTTGCTTGTAGATGAATTCCTGCGGGGATTTTGTTCTGTATCGAATATTCCATTTTCGGTTTCAATACCGACAATAGATGCTTTGTTTTTAACCTCTCTGTCTGCAAATGCAGTAGCTTTGTGTTGTGAACTGACAGCGTATGTGTCTGCTTCCTCACGTGTGACGCCGTTCAAGGTAGCGATGAAATCTGCAGCATACCAAAGCGGAACAAATTTAGCAGCCTTCATAGTGGCAGTATCTGAATAATATGGGCCTTTATCAGAAAAGGCCATCACACGGGACATATGCTCGACGCCGCCAGCGAATGCCATTATGTTGGTCATTGTGGCTTTGCTGGCAGCTATGAAGCATGCATCAAGACCGGAACAGCAAAAATTATTGATTGATAGCGCCGAAACATCATTGGGAAGATTTGATGTTAGGACTGACGTACGTGCAATATGCCCACCTTGTTCGCCTGATTGGGTAACGCAGCCAAGTACTAAATCACCAACATCTATTTGATCATACCTGTTCATTAGCTCGTTAGCTAATGCGCTGACGAGTTCTGTTGGCTTTTTATCTTTCAGGCCGCCATCTTCACTAAGCCTACCGCGGGCTGTTCTTACCGCATCGTAAAAATATGCATTCATAGAATTATACCGTATATTTAATTAACTTGCATAACATTACTAACAAATATCAAGCCCCAGTGCGTTTGTAAAGTAAAGCTGTGCATGAACCATGGACAAGTTGACCTGACCATTCTATTACATACATAGGGGGTTACGGGTGTACGGGGCTGGATGACTGATACTATAAACGAAAATCAAAAGGGAATTTGGCAGGCGGTAGATTTAATCTGCGACACGCCTGTTTTGCTTATTCTGCAAAGTTTGTGGCTTGGGATTAATCGCTTTGACGCGCTTCATGAGGCAACAGGCCTTACGAAAACGGTGATGAGTGATCGTTTAAAGAAGCTATCAAACGCAGAAATTATCAGCAGGCGCGCTTACAATACGCGGCCGCTGAGATACGAATATATCTTCCAAGAACGCGGCTTTAAACTGTTTGAAACAGCACTTATGATGTACCGCTGGGAAAACACCTGGAACCCGGATGGTGTTTCAGAAAGCTTCAAACTTCAGCATCATACATGCGGTGAATATATTATGCCGCTTTGCGCTTGCATTAGCTGTAAAGACGAAGTGAATCCGCAGGATATTGATGTCACTTTAAACATTGATATTGCGAACTATCCAGAAACGTATGTGAAAAGACGCCGTCAATCGGGCAGTGCTGCCCTCAAAAAAGAAAAACCTATTATCTTTCAGGAAATTGCAGAAATATTTGGTGATCGTTGGAGCACTTTAATCGTACGTGCTGCTTTTTTTGGGGTTAAACGGTATGATGGCTTCTTGAAAGCAACGAATGCCTCAACCAATATTTTGGCTGATCGGTTAAGCTGGTTATCAGAAAAAGGCATATTAAAAAAACAGGAGTATCAGGTTAACCCGCCACGCTTTGAATATGTATTGAGGCGTAAAGGATTAGAAATTCTACCCATACTTCTTTTTATGCTGGATTGGGTTGATACGGTTTTCGCGCCTAATGACCCCAAAACGGTTACGCTCCGCCACACAAAATGCGGGTCCCCCCTTAAGGTTGCGCCTAAATGTTCCCATTGTGGGGAGATATTGAGCTTCGACGAACTTAGATTAAAAACCAGTTGAGGACATTATTTTTGCGTTTTAACAATCTGTATGATGCCCAGTTGATCTTAGCTTTTACTCATAGCTTTATCCGATTGTTTGATGCCTGATAGTGTCAGCTTTCTTCGTGGACTATAGCCAGCCAACGCGAGTAAACCCGCAAGGATACCAAGGTTTTTCACAAAATTTTGTAATTCGTGCTGGCCTTCAATATCTGAATAATTCCAGAAATCATGCATAAAGAAATTTATGACTATGATATAAACCACAAATCCAAATGAGGTGAAGCGGACATATCTATTGGTTACTAACAAAATAGCGCCGATTATGTTGGCAAGGCCTGCTATAATCAGTAAAGGACCGGCAAGGGGTACACCGTGACGTTCCATCATACCAATATGAAGTTCGTAGGCTCCAAATTTAGCGAGGCCGGGCAATAGGAAATAAAGCGCAAGCAAGAGTCTGCCAATTGTAATTGCATATGATGATTGTGCTGAATGATCAGTCATTTTTGCCCCTTTAATATTCTAAAATTGACAGCCTATAACTAATTTAGCGGGCTGATGCTAAGATGTCTAAGCTTAGATTTTAAAAAGCATATGACAAACAATAAAGTCTGTGTTTTGGTGCTAAATGAAAACTATTGATCATGCGCGTATTATGATTTCGTAACTCGCAAGCCTAGCCACACTAACGGAGATTCTATGAAAGCCCTAATCCTCAATAAAGTTGATGATGAAGTAAAACCATTAATCACGGAAGTTGATGAAAGCCAGTTACCTGATGGTGATGTTTCAATTGATGTGGAATATTCTTCATTAAATTATAAAGATAGTCTGGCTGTTGCAGGTTTTTTACCGTCAATTCGGTCATTCCCAATGGTTCCGGGTATAGATATGGCGGGAACAGTAACCCTTAGTGCCCACCCAAGCTATAAATCTGGAGATAAGGTTGTCTTAAATGGATGGGGCGTCGGTGAAACCCATTGGGGTGGTTATGCACAGAAGGCCAGAGTGAAGGGCGATTGGCTAGTCCCAATTCCAGATGTATTCTCAACAAAGCAAGCAATGGCAATAGGAACAGCCGGATATACAGCGATGCTTTGTGTTATGGCGCTTCAGCGCAATGGAGTATCTCCAGATCAAGGTGAGGTTTTGGTAACAGGTGCAGCGGGCGGCGTTGGCAGTGTAGCAATTTCTGTTCTTGCTAAACTTGGATACACCGTTGTTGCCTCCACCGGCCGTGCTGAAGAAGAGGCGTACCTCAAAAGCTTGGGCGCTAGCAGTATCATTAATCGCGCAGACCTTAGCGAGCCCGGAAAGCCGATGACAAAAGAGCGTTGGGCAGGGGCAGTTGACACTGTTGGTAGTCACACTCTCGCAAATATTTGTGCTGGTTTAAAATATGATGGGACCGTTGCTGCAACAGGTATGGCACAGGGCCGTGATCTGCCAGCAACAGTAATGCCATTCATTTTGCGAAGCGTAACTCTTGCAGGCGTTGATAGTGTTATGGCTCCTCGGGAGCGCCGAATGGAAGCCTGGAGCCGGCTCGCTGACGAACTTGATCTAAAGCATCTCGATAGCATGACCGAAGAAATTGCGCTGGAAGATATTCCCGAGGCTGTCGCGCTTCAGTTAAAGGGGGCAAAAACGCGCGGAAGAACGGTTGTAAATGTGAATCGCTAAGGGTCTCTGCCTTGATAATTGATTTTGCTGCACCCTGGTTTGGCTATCCGGGGTGCAGCGATGATATGATTAGCCATTCATACGTATCTGGCTTCGCAAAGTTTGATAGTCGCTGTGTTCCCTAATCTCATTTATGGACAACATTGATGTGCGATATCCCTTCAACTTTAGAATAGTTGGCTGCGTCTGCGCCCAGATACGGGGTTTGCCATTCGATTAACGCCAGGTCATCGATATAGACAGAACGAGTTCGCTCATCCGTTGTTTTTGCTTCGATTAGGAATCTGATGCTTCTTGTTCCGACCCTGGGGCTATCAAAATCAACATTGATTTGTTGCCACTCACCCGGTTTTATTGAAACAGTTTTGAGCTCCTTTTTAGGGTTCTTTTCAAGGGCGTCAAACAATCCATCTCTAGTCTTTCGTCGTTGAAGATAAAACACCAAATCGACAGGTTCATCGGCTTTAACCATTGCAGAAATCGTCATGGGATTTCCTGCTTTAAAAACACGAGTGAACTTTCGCATGCCAGTGATCGTTGATGGTTTAGAAGAAGATAGGACAAGCTCGAGTGATTTTTTCCCTGTGTAAGCTTCTTTAGTGCTTACGTTTATATTTTCTTCTAAATCCAGCCAGCTTCGATCCGGTGCATCAAATGTGCTATACGCCTCAAAGGAACCACGACTTAATAAATCGGTACCAAGTCTGTATTTTTTGCCTTTCGCGACATCATCCAGTTTGAGAATTGATTGATCCCAGTTTGACTTCAATCGATGGACTTGTTGATTTTGTGCATTGTCGTAGTTTTTGTAGGATAGGGCGGTAACAACCTTTGATTTATCATGATTGGCAGCATCTATAACTGCATGACCACCTGATTGAATAAGGTATGTGCCGCGGCGTGCTGATAGATCGGAAATTCTTTTTAAAATACTATTACGCATTTCCCCGGTAGCAGGTGTTGGCTTATAGCCTTTTATGTATAAAGGCACGACTTCAGCGCGGTGCAGTTTGTCACCGTCCATCCATACATAAAGAAGTGCACTTTTTTGCGGGGCATAAAAATACTGGTCAAAGACAAAATTCCCTAACGACCAAGCGATCAATTTCCCATTATAAACTTCGAGCCCTTGATACACATGCGGGTGATGCACCAATGCCATGACTGCACCTTGGTCGATGGCATTTTTCATTTTTGTTTCAGTTGCAAGAGAGGGCTCGTCACCATACTCGAGGCTTCCATGATACTGCACAATTGGAAACGTGTTATTTTCGATGTCTCGCTTAACCGAAGAGGCGATGTTTTCTTCACTTCCCAATGGCGGGCCACCCTTGGTTTCTCCGGATGCTGCTTGGGAGATTTTACCGGATCCTGCCCATCCTACATATCCTTGGAAGCTATAGTCTGTACCGTTAAGGTTTGTTGTGTAGGATTTAAGCGCCTTCGCTTCTGTCAAATCAGCGCCAGAGTATGCCAGGTCGGTGTTATCAAGGTGGCGAATAGTTTCACTTAATCCTGCTTCTAGATAGTCATATGTGTGATTGTTTCCAAGCGTTACATAATCAACACCTGCCCACTTCAATGCGGTTAGGGCTTCAGGCGGGGTAAAGAATGTAACAGATTTTGGCGCCTTTTCTTTCCGCTCAGACGATAAAACCTGTGTTTCCAGATTAACCGCCGCAAGGTCCGCAATACTTAAATATGGTTTGACGTGTCTCAGGATCGCTTTTGTATCGACGTTTTTACTATCTTCTCTGATCAGAATTGGCTCTCCAGGGTGCGGGGAATTATAGCGCCTTCCCATCATCATGTCGCCGCCGAACACCATCAGGCTTCGACCTGGTTTTTGCTTAACCAAAGATACGCTTGGGATAAATAGTTGGTTTGAAATATTGGAGGTTTCAGCCAATTCATAATGGCTGAAAGTGTGTATCATTGGATAATAATCATCAGCTGAAAAAATGAGCTGATATATTTCCGCTTCCTGAATGTCATACTGAAATGCTCCATTCGCTGATACAGGTACCGGGTGACCATTGATTAGAACTCGAGCGGATAGGGGCGAACCATTCGCGCTTTTAACTTCGCCGGAAATCGTAATGTCGGCTTTAGACGAGCTGTTCCAAAACGTCAGCAAAAGAAACAATATTACAAAATGCTTCATGAAAGTCTCCAAATCTTGATCAGAAACTATGTATCTGAATAAGGTATAGCTTCAATTACATTTATTTTGTATAGCTATAACTTAGACTTATGCATTGAGGTTAGGGGATAAAGATGCGATTGCGCCATATAGAAGTTTTTCATGCCGTATATTCAAGCAATTCAATCAGCAATGCGGCGAGACTTTTAAATGTGTCCCAACCTTCTGTGAGTAAAGTTTTAAGGCATGCTGAAGACCAACTTGGTTACCTGCTGTTCAATCGGGTAAAAGGGAAACTCATCCCCACAAATGAAGGGCGGAAGTTATATGAAGAAGTGTCAAAACTTTATGTGAACCTTGATAGCTTAAGGCGTCTCTCTCAAAATTTGGCACAGTTGGATAAGGGGACCGTCCGCATAGCAATCACACCTGCGTTAGGCCTTACCTTAGTTCCAACCGTTGTTGCTGAATTTATTCAGGAACACCCCAAGATCAAATTTGAAATTGAGACCTTGCATCACGGCGAGATTATTACATCCCTCTTAGAGAGAAAAATAGATATAGGGATTGCGTTTGACCCTTCCTCTCATCCGGATATTGAAGAACAGGTTATTGGTGAAGGTGAATTTGTTTGCTTGGCCCCAATTAATGAAGTTTTGCCCGACAAAAGCAGAATTAGTTTGCGTGATTTATCGGGTAAAAACTTTATTAGCCTAAATGGCAAAGGCCCACTTGGCAGATTGCTAACGGCACAAGTCGAAAATAGCGGTGTTGAACTGAATATTATTGCGAATGTTGAAACGTATCATGTCGCTAAAAAAATGGTGGGTCTTAATGCAGGCTACACCGTTGTTGATGAAATTACTGCTCGCTCAGATTCTACTGATCAGGTCCATATTCGCAAAATGGATCCGCCAATCAATTTTCACGTGACAGCTCTCTTTCTCGAAGACGAACCCTTATCTTTAATTTGTCGAGAGTTCCTTTCAAAACTCGAAGAGTCGTTATCGTTATTTTTGACACGTTAAGCTAACGTATTCTTGTTTTTCTTCCCAAGTAGGCAATCATAATATTACAACCCATAACATCAAGTTATATGGTGTTCAGCTATGGGAATTGGCGTGCATATTACAAGCATATTACAGTTATGTGAAATCGGAGGACCAGATTCGATTGAATATAGCCCGTTTAGTATCATTGACGCATAGGGAGGGAATTCGTCATGCGCCAAAATTTTTTATATAAACTTGCACTACTGTCTAGTGTTTGCTTTGCACCGCAATATGCGTATGCGCAAACAGCTGACCAAAATTCTGACGATGAACCTATTGAAGAGATTCAGATCATTGGTTCACAAATTAAAGGCGCGAATGTCGCTGATACACTTCCTGTCTCCGTTGTTAATTCAGAAGATATCAATCTTACTGGTGCAACAACTGGTGATGAACTATTCCGCTCAATCCCACAAATCGGTTTTGTAGCATTTAACGAAACAAATGTCGGTGCTGGTGTAAACGCTGCCCGCGGTGATGTTAGTTCAATCAACTTACGTGGCATCGGTACGGGTAATACGTTGACGCTCCTTAATGGTCGTCGTCTCGTTCTTCACCCTGGTTTCCAAACAGAGAACTTGGTTCCTGTTGTGTCTGTAAACACGAACACAATCCCAACATTTGGTCTGGAGCGGGTTGAAGTCCTGCGCGATGGTGCTGCTGCGATTTACGGTGCAGACGCTGTTGCCGGTGTGGTTAACAACGTATTGCGTGACGATTTTGAAGGTTTGTCAGCGCGTGTCCGTTATGGTTTTGCTGAAAACACTGGCCGTGATGAGATTACGGCAAACATCAGTGCTGGAACGGATTTCAATGAAGGAAGAAGCCACATTAGCTTCTTTGCGTCATACCATCACCGTGATGCGGTTGAGGCATCTGAGTTGCCGTTTTCTGCGTCCTCTGATCGTCGTCCTTTCCTAGTGGGCACACCATTTGAAGGTGATACCCAGTTCAGAAATTCTTCAATTAACTCACCGTTTGGTCGGTTCCGTGCTGATATCCGTATCGACGAGCTAGGCGATGATGATTTCCATATTCAACCTGCGTCCGGCGATTTCCTTGCGACTTGTCTTCTTGATCGTGGTGACGGCGTTTGTATTGATAATGGCACTTCACTTGAGGACCCTCTACGGTTTGATTTTGATGCACGTAGAACGCTTAGCACAGAGCGTGACCGTGTTAACACCTTTGCATACTTAACGCATGAACTTGATGATGGTTCAGAACTATACTCTGAATTAGCATACTATTATGCTGAAGCAGCGGGTAACGGATCCCAGGGTCTGGTCCTAACATCACAGCGTTTCAACATTTCAAATACTGCGTTCTTTAACCCGTTTGGCGCGACAACGCTTCCAGACGGATCACCGAACCCTAACCGTATTCAGGGCCTAACCAATGTGCCTGACGAGGGTGTGAATATTGAAGTTCGTAACTTCCGCCCTGTAGAGCTTGGCCCACGCTTCACCACAGTGACAGACGAAAGCTTCCGTGCTTTGCTTGGTTACCGTGGTAATTGGGGCGAGTGGGACTTTGATACTGCTGTTCTTTACTCAGAAGCAACAACAGAAGACTTAACAAACGATCGTATTTCCTTGACGTTGTTCCAACAGGCGATTGAGCGCACTGACGCAACAGCATTTAACCCGTTTGCTGGTGGTAGCTTAACTGACCTTGAAGGGGTGGGGACGTTTACACCAAATGATCCTGCAACGCTCGATTCATTCCGTATTGATGTACGCCGTGACAATAAATCAACATTGTTCCTTGCTGACTTCAAACTCTCGAACGCAAATGTCTTTGAACTACCTGCTGGTAGTGTCGGCTTTGCGACAGGTGTTGAAGCACGTCGTGAAGGGTTTGAAGATGATCGTGATGATCGCTTGGATGGAACAATTACGTTTACTGATATTGTAACAGGCCAACTTGTTTCCGATAGTGATGTTCTTGGCTCCAGCCCAACGCCTGATACATCAGGTAGCCGCTGGGTTGGTTCAGCATTTGCCGAGTTTGCTGTTCCTGTAGTAAGCCCTGAAATGGATATCCCGCTTGTTCAAAGTTTGGATCTTCAGATTGCAGGTCGCTATGAAAACTTCGAATTCTCTGGCGATACATTCCGTCCGAAAGTGGCTGCATCATGGGTTGTGAATGATGACTTGTTATTCCGCGGTGCATGGTCACTTGGTTTCCGGGCACCAAACCTCGTCCAAATCTTTGATACAGGCATTCGCCGTGTTAACACACGTGAAGATTTGGTGATTTGTCAGGCGCAGGTTGATGCCGGTGATTTGGCTGATCTTGGCGATTGCCCAGGCCAAGGTGTTGAAAGTGTTCGCTCTGGTAGTGCTGATCTTGAGAATGAAGATACAACACAGTGGAATGCGGGTGTCGTTCTTACACCAACATTTGCGCCAGGTTTGACCATTACCGCTGATTATTGGCGTGTTGAACAGCGCGGCGTTGTTGGTATCTTTGGAGACCAGAACCAGATTGCGCTTGACCTTCTTCTACGCCAACAAGGTAGCTTTAACCCGAATGTTGTTCGTGAAGCTGATGTTGATCCTGACTTAGCGGCTGTATTTGCGGCGAGTGGCCTTGCACCAGCAGGCGATATCATTGAAGTTCGCGACCCTTATCAAAACCTAAGCGATCGTACGATTGAAGGTCTTGATTTTGCGGTGCTTTATGACTTTGACACAGATATTGGCCAGTGGTCCTTCAAGTTCAATGCGGCTCATCTCTTAAGCTTTGAACAAGATGCGGATGCACAAGGTCAGCTATTACTTGACGCAAATATCCCAGGTGTTGAAGTTGCGGGTATCGGTGACTTGCTTGAGCAAAACGGCCGTCCGCAATGGCGTTTCACATCAGGCTTGAACTGGCGCAACGATAACTGGGGAGCAGGGCTCTTCGGTCAATATGTCGGTGGCTTTGACGATACAAGTGCTGATATCACAGTTGACGGCGAGCGTATTTTCTTCCGTGTTGATGATGTCTTCACACTGAATGGTAATATTAGCTATGAATTCAACGACGCTGATGGACTGTTAGAAGGAACACGTATCCAGTTTGGTGTGAACAATATCTTTGATACAGATCCACCACTAGCAGATGAGAACTTTGGCTTCTTTGGCTCTTTACATTCTGCTGTTGGTCGTTTCTTCTTCTTCGACATATCTAAGAATTTCTAAGCAATAGAATAAAGACATATATTTCAGGGAACGGCGATAAACCGTTCCCTGAAATTCAAGAACAAAAATATAAATCTGATTTCAATATGCTATTCGGATTTATCATCAATAGTTAAACACTATTTATCCATCTTAATATTCCGCATTTTTGTTAAATGGTAAGTATTTAAATTGCCGTAGAATATTAAAGTCAGATACTGTGTTATGTAATAACAAGTTCAATTCCTTATGGAGCTATTCTATGTTTAAAGAAAAGAAACTCGCATTTTTTTCTCTAATCCTGCCGCTTCTTGCGAGCCTAAGCGGTGCACAAGCTGTTGCCGTCGAAGAAAATGTTTGCGCTAGCTCCAATGTGACATTGAGCGCTGATTTCCCATTGGGAGCAATGGCGTCCTGTGAGGTGAAAGCGAACAATGCGTTTACGGTTTTTATTAGCCCTGAGGATAAACCGATAAACCCAAGTCCGTGGTATGCGTTTCGAGTTTCCGAACATGATGCAAAAGTTACTGTAAAAATCCACTATACCCACAGCAAACATAGATACTGGCCAAAAATTAGCTTTGACGCCCAAAACTGGTCACGATTGGACGAAAAGTACTTCACCAAACTAGAAGATAATTTGGTGGAAATTGCGCTTCCTGCCAATGACCGTCCCGTTTTTATCGCTGCACAAGAGCTAGTTAGCAATGGCTCCTATGAAGTTTGGGGCGATGCGCTGGCTCTTAAGCCAGGTATTACCAAAAGTTGGATAGGAAATTCGGTTGAAGGCCGCGATATTTTTAAATTAGAGAGCTTACAGAGCAAAGTTACCAGCAAAAACCAGCCATATGTATTTTTGGTTGGCAGACAACACCCGCCAGAGGTAACAGGCGCTTTGGCAATGAAGCCATTTATAGAAACGATTTTAGCGGATACAGAGCTAGCAACCAAATTTCGTGATACATTTAACCTTATAATGGTTCCTAACCTAAACCCTGATGGTGTAAACGACGGCCACTGGCGTCACAATAAACGCGGCAAGGATTTAAACCGTGACTGGGGACCGTTTGAACACGTTGAAACTCAATTAATGAAATCAGAGTTGGATGCTTTTAACGACGCTGACAATCAAACCGGTAAGTCGCTCTGGTTCTTCCTTGATTTTCATTCAACCGCTCGAAATTTGCTTTATACGCAGCTCGACAAAGACGAGCTCTTTATGAAGGGCTTTACGCATAATTGGTTAACATCAACGGAAAAACGCGCTAAAAAATATACGTTTACGCGTGAGGGTAGGGAAAATTCAGACCTCCCAACCTCTAAAAACTATGTCTACACCCGCTTTGGTATTCCAGCAATTACCTATGAAGTTGGCGATGAAACTGACCGCGGCGCGATTGTAGAGGGCGCAGTTATCTTTGCTGAAGAAATGATGAAGGAACTGTTGGCGCGATACAAAACTGAAATAAAGGCGCCACATGATGAATAGTCGTATCTGGAAATCAATATGCATCACTCTTAGCCTATGTTTGCTAGCCGCATGTGAAGCAAGGCAAGAAACCGGCGATCAGGTAACTGTAGACTATTTGCTTATGAGTGGGATGGTATACACGGGAGCCAAGGAAGAAGGGCGTATTCTCGATATCGGTGTTAAAGATGATGAAATCGTTTTTATCGGAAACGCCGATAGCCAAGAGATTTCAGCCAACGAAGTTATTGATGTGTCTGGTATGATTGTAAGCCCGGGGTTTATTGATATTCATACACATGCCCTTGAAGAACTTCCTGAAAATGGCCCCGTCAGTCACGATAGTTATTTGTTCCAGGGAATTTCGACCATATTCAGCGGGAACGATGGGCGTGGCCCATGGAAAGTACAGGATACCTTTGCTTCGTTAGAGGCGAGGGGTATGGGGACTAATTTGGCGATTTTGGTTGGCCACGGCGCGATACGCCGTGCGGTGATGGGCGATGACGACCGCGCGCCAAAAGATGCTGAATTGGCCGCGATGAAGGCAATGATTAAGCAAGCTATGGAAGAGGGGGCTTTGGGCCTGTCGACAGGTTTGTATTATGCGCCAGGTTCGTTTGCAGAAACCGATGAGGTGATTGAACTTGCGAAAGTTGCGGCAAATTATGGTGGTATTTATGAGAGCCATATTCGGGACGAAAGTACATATTCCATCGGCCTTTTAGGGGCAGTTAAAGAAACCCTGAAGATCGGTAGAGAAGCAAATATTCCAATTCATTTTGCACATATTAAAGCGCTTGGTGTAGATGTTTGGAGGCAAAGCAAGGACGTTGTAGCGATGATTGAGAAAGCCCAAAACGAAGGGCTAACGGTCACTGCGGACCAATATCCGTGGAAGGCATCTGGAACCCGGGTTAGTAATGCACTCGTTCCGCGATGGGCAATGGCTGGCGGCAATGAAGAGCTTTTTAAGCGGCTTAAAGATCCTGAGTTGATTGGTCAGATTAAGAGTGAAATGTCTGAGAACCTGCGCAAGCGTGGGGGCGGAACCGCCATATTGTTAACCGGCGGTTTGGAGAAATGGAAAGGTCAAACACTCGCTGAATACGCCAGTATTCTGAGTTTAGATGAAATCGATACAGCTATCGAGATCGTCCTAGAAGGCGACGCTGGCATTGCATCCTTCAATATGACCGACGAGGACCTTGAAAGATTTATGACCCAGCCATGGGTGATGACTGGCTCTGACGGTGGTGACGGGCATCCAAGAAAATATGCGTCATTCCCACAAAAGTATCAGACCTATGTTAAGGAAAAGCAAGTTATATCGCTGACAGATTTTATTCATCGTAGTACCGGATTAACCGCAGATACGTTTGGTATTAAAGGCAGGGGGTATATTCGGGAAGGGTATAAAGCCGATATATTGGTTTTTGATCCTAATACCTTCAAACCAAAGGCGAATTATGAAAACCCTCACGTTCTTTCAGAAGGGGTGATTCACTTGTTTGTTAACGGCAATCCAACCATTAAGGACTCAATTTTGACAACAGACGGATTTTCAGGCGTAGGAATTGCTAAATTAAAATGAGGAAGTCTATATAAGTCTTTGGTATAATTTAGACCAGCCATCTAACAGCTCGTATAAATAAGCATACGGGCTGTTTTCTATTGTCATTCACTTGGGTGATTTATCCCAGAAACGCTATGAAACCCTACAGGTCACGAAGTTTTGCGCCCCTAAAACTTGCATATGGTCAAAGGGATTGCTTATGGTTGTGTTAAGTAGTCTTATGAAAGTATCCAGACCAGTTTGCTTTCGTTTATTTTTGCTACAAATTTCAGGCGTATAGGGTTTTATCATGTTGGTGTTTTTTCGCGGTCTCTTTCTGGTTTTATGCATTAGTTTAATTGTTTCGATTTCCGCCATTGCACAAGAAAAAGCCCCCGATGAAGGGGAGGAAAGCGAAGAAACCAAACCAACACAACCAAAGATGACGGTTGATATTCTCGCCAAAATTATCATGCAAATCGACGATAAGGCGGTTCGAAACAATAATTCCTGGCAGTTTACAGTAGCTGAACGTCAAATTGTTCTTGTTTCTGATCCTAATGCAGACCGAATGCGCGTTATGAGCCCGGTAGCCCGTGCAGATGCGATTTCGCCTGAGTTACATAAGCGCATGTTACAAGCAAATTTTGATGCCGTTCTTGATGCCAGGTATGCAATTGCTCAGGATTTAGTCTGGAGCGTATTCATCCATCCTTTGAGTAAACTTGATCAGGAGCAATTACTGTCCGGTATTTCTCAGGTAATCACCGCAACATTAACATTTGGAACCACATTCTCATCAGGCGCTGCGGTTTATGGTGGTGGTGATACAAATGGTATTATTCAAAAGCAAATATTGGACGAACTGAAAGAGAAATCTAAAACACGCGTCTAAAAGGGGGGCTGTGATAGAAACCGGAATTTTGTGATAATTATTTGCGTGTATTAACAAGTGTACATGTATTATCATAAAGCGTATAATTTATATTATGGGAAATTTTATCACTAATAGACTTCGCCAGTTCCTGCATAGATTTACGTGTGTTTTCAAAACCTTCAATAGATACTCATTAACTTCTTCTTAAGTCGTCCATGCTTATGAAGCAAATACGGTATGGGGTGTATTTATGAACCAGAAGTTTAGTTTCGATAAGAATTCAAGATTAGTTGCAAATGAAATTCCAGAGGAAGCTGCGCAGTATGCAAGCCAGCTTTTTGCAGAAATTTCAGAAGAATTGGCAATAATTGCGCATAGAAAAAAGACTGAAAAGGCATTTTCTGTTGCAGATATAACACATACTCGGCACGTCGATTTACTCATTGCAATGATGATTGACGAAGAAAAGACGCTTGATCAAGCCATAACCGAGTTGCAACGCTTCGATGTTACCGAGCAAAATATTCGTTTTTTGTGGAAATATGTAGGCGCTCGTGTCCGCAAGAGCAAACAGAAGGAAAAGATCAAAGCCGCGAAACGGATGCATGATCGTGGAAAAGATACCAAGTTTATATCAAAGCGCCTTGGAATAACCAGACGCACTGCACAGCGCTATTTAAGTAATTAATACCAGAGCCATTTACCTGTAATCTTCTTATATTTAAGTGAATGTGAAATACTGATCCCACAACTGAAAAGCCAAACAGCACAAAATATACCTACGATAAATGTGCTTCCGTTGAAGTCTATGGCCCTCTGGAAAAACATAGTTAAAATAACAGTTGCCCAGAAAAAAGAAACACCCCACATCCTTGCTTTCCATTTCTCTTCGATAGCATCTTTGCTTTCTGTTTCGGTTTCATGGTTCATTTTTCAGCCTCTTAGTTTATATTTATATACATATAATTGTATATCCAGAATGCAGCCCATAGATCAAGCCAGTTTTTGGCCCGTGTCCCGGGATACATTATGGCCCTAGGATCTAAGCGCTTAAAGGTCCATGCACCGGCTCGTGACTTGGTCCTTCTAGCCGGTCACTTTTCTGCCCGATCATCGATCGCTAATTTGGTCCGGCATTCCAGGCAAATTATTGACATGAAAAAGCCGCCCAAAAATGAGCGACTTTATAATTTCCCATAAAAAGGATTATTCGGATGTTATGTGACGGCTTTGGTGATCAACAGCGTACCGCCTGCCACTAACAGGAATACAAGTATCGTATTGATCTGCACCCCTCGCCCAAACGCATTGCTTGCACTCGCGTTTGCGGCTATCCCGGCGTTAATATCAGCAATACCAGCCAAAACACTTGGATCAGGATTAAAGGACACTGGCGCACTTGCCACACGATCAGGAAAGAATTCAGCATTGAAATCATTAAAGATCGCGTCTAGGTCAACACCCGTTCCACCTGTGCCGCCTGATTGCGGCCTGAATACATTAACTTTCAGTGCCATTGTCTTTCTCTTTATCGGAATCGCTTACCACTGTTTCCGGTGGTGCTTCAGGTGACTGCTTTGGTAAGCGCGGTCCCCGCTTTTCCGTTCGTGCCTGCCTTGGATCACGCTTACCTGTTTTCGCTTTATTCGGGGTTCTCATAGACTATCCCCGCATCAATCAGGGTTAATGACGTCTGGGACCGCTCCAGAAGCAGGATTGATAATCTTTTGTATGGCATTAAACACATTGTTTCCAAGCTCAACACCAAGCGTCTTTTGCAGTTCGGCACGAGTAGTAAAAGCCTGAAATGCCCGGCTATCGGTGGCATTATATTTAATGTCCAAAACCCCCTCTTGATTTACGTTCCAATCCAGATCAACAAGGGCCTGCTCCTTTCCGTCAACCATTGTCGCGCCGCATATTTCATAAGCGCCATTGACGTTTTCACAGAACTCATAATTCACAGCGACAAGCCCCGCCTGATTTTGCGGATCATCGACATTTGCGAGATAACCACCCAGAATATCGACATTAGGCCCACAGGCCGTTAAAAACATGAGTGCAAGCACTCCAATTACTGATTTAACATAGGTCATTTTTCATCCTCCATTTCCTTGCGAACTCGCTTTTCGGTTTCGATGTTGCTAACACGGTCATCGACCTGCTCGACCCTTGCAGATACATCTTTCATAGCCTGTTTGATGTCCTGTAGTTCGCCGTGTAACATCCAAGCGATCAAGACAATCAGGCCAGCTAACCCGCCTGAATTTTTAGCCATCTTCATGATTTCAGTTTGCATAGTGTTCATTGCCCCAATCCCTACTTCTTGAGAAAACGCTGATAGACAAACAGACTTCCACCAGCCAGAAGCGCTAATGTGAGCGGATTAATGCCCGAATTCTGGCCCGTTACGCTCTCGATAGCATCGTCAGCCTGAACAGATAAAAACGAACCAATTGCGGCACCCGCGACAAGCGGTAATAAAAAAGCAGGCATTATTCTATCCCCGTATAAAATATGTGGTTTCCAATGATTGCAGACACCGTGGCATTAGGGCTGTTACGCACCCATGACGGCAGGGCAATGTTTCTAGCGTGATAATGATCGGCACCATTTGTCAGGTCGGGCAATTTCCCATCGACCGCCTGCGTTGCCAAAGCAACAGCTATTCTAAACTCTGGGTCATCATCCGTGACATTCAGAAGTAACTCTCTGTTCGGGTCGCCTTCATCCACAAATGGTGTGCTAGGGTCGTCTTTGTTGAATGCAGAAAACTGTCGGGGCCGTGTTGATACTTCCGCAAGTGAATTCCCGAAACGACCCTCTGTTTCAGCACGATTTTGCATTACGTTGATGACTGCGTGCATACCAGCCGCGCCCTCACCTCGTGCTTCACCCCATGCAATTCGAGCCGCCCATTCAATATTTTTCATTCTTCCTAATCCTCTCGATAGCAAAACCACGCCCACAAGCGCGATTGCTGTTAGTGCTAATTTACGCATCTTCCGGCATGACCATCAGGTCACTTACTGGCTGTGGTGCGCCGCCATTTTCACGCATAACGGTGTTGCCGTTATTCTCGCGGCTCCATGTAAATTCAGTTTGGATGCCGCTATCTTCCATAATCAAACGGGCAGTTCCGCTACCGTCTTTTTGAATACGGCCTTCTGATAAAATCACTGGCATTTTAAAGTTCCTCGTAGGTGATAGAGACGTTCCAATTGTTGCTGTTGGCTCTGCCAATCAAACCATGCCCAGGGGGAATGAAAATATTTTGACGGCTAACTTTGAAACCTCCGTCAGCGCCTCCGAGTGTGCCGCCCGGTGTTCCGCAAAAAAGAATGCCGTTTTCATAGTCACTTTCGGTTTGACGGATTAAGGATGGCCCCACGGAGCTAAAGTCCAATGTGTTGATTAAAATACCGTTTGCGTTTGTTACAGGGTCAAAGATCACAACATCTTCGACTTGGTTTCCCCTGTAAAAATAGCTTTGTGAACCAATCTGATTGAACGCGCCTGCGCTTCCGCTTCCTACTGGCATAACCATTATATTACGCTCCTATTGTGCCAGCGTTAAAGCCGTCTGGCCTTGCTGTGCTTGAATACAGTTCGAGTTTGTTGATTGTGCCTTTGAACGAGCGACCGCCATCATTCTCTTGACGCCCGATATAGACGTTATCAGCACCCGCACCGCTTGGCATTTGCCCAACATCCGTTGCGATAGACTGCGTATGTGTATCATCAACGGTAATGGTCAAGGTGCCTGCATCACCACCCCAAACTGCAACGATCTTATGAGGCTGGCCATCAAACAGATTGATACCATCAGCCGCCATTGCTGAACCGCTTGTCGTAACGCTCTTGAAGCTGGTGCCATCATGGACACCAAAAACAACACGGCTAAAATTAAGCGTCATTTGATAACGATTAGCTGCAAATAGTGGGTATGAGGTTCCGGTTTCAATGACACCGCTTGCTGCTGTCGCGCCGCGTTCAGGCGTAAATTCCATTTCCAAATAGAGGCCACGGAAACCATAGAGGCGCTCATCATTTCCGAGATCAATGCCTTGTGCATGGGTTCCATCAAACGTGATGCCTGTAATTGGGTTGCTGCCCACTTGACGGCCAGCGTCAGCAACAAACAGATCACTGTTTGAAAGAACTTGTGGGCTAACAACTGTTAAAGGGTGAGAATGAGTATCCATCACGCCGTCTTTTGTAACTGTCAGCGTGATTGTATAGGTTCCGCTATCTGCGTAGCTGTGTGAGCCTTGGAATAGGTTTTCATTCGGTGAACCATCACCCCAATCAATCGAGAATACCGCGTCACTTTCTGGGACAACGCCGTTTTGATCACGGGTATATTGAGCGTCAATTGTTACATCTAAACCTGTTGCGCCTGTACCTTGATCAACCGCTAGCAAGGCAACCAAGCCGCCAGCGTTATAGTTATGGCCCCACCCTACCGGATTAGCACCAGTTGACAGCAAACCATCAGGACGCGGCAAGAAATCCTTGAACGTGGAAGTCGCGCCCGTATTTCCTGAGAATATAAGCTTGTTAATATAATCGTCAGCACCAACATCAATGCGCTGTGCTTCAATGTTGCCAGTCAATACGGTGCCAACGTTGTTGCCGCCTGCATCTTCAATGATTGAGTAACCAAGGTTGTCAGTGATCACACAATTAATGTTATCATCATCAACGCGAATGCCCGTATTGTCTGGACCATAGAGCGGTGAAATCACCGTGTTACGTCTCACAGTACAATCTGTTGCCTGACCAAGCGTAATACTGTCTGCGTCACGGGTATAGATCAAATTATCTTCGACCAAGAACCGTACATTTCGCGAACCTTGTGCATTGTCGCCAGTAAAGAAGAAACCACCAAGCGGGAAGTTTTCTTCAAGGTCTTGCAGGCAGATATTACCGCGAATGATTACATCTTCATTATTGATCGGTGAACCAACGGTAAAGAACTGGATTAAACCCGCGTGAATTTCTACATTCGTCGGGTCTGTAATGAACTGGCCAAACACATTATCGATAATTTCAACATCTTGAACGTTTGCGAAAATCAACCCGTCATGACGGACATTACCAATATAGTTCTCGTTTACTCGGTGCCCTGAACCGCGTGTGAACTGCGCACCACCATTAACATGATGGATATTACCTTTTAAGAGTTTACCGCGATTACAGTCGATAAAATCAATGGCGTCATAGCGATTGTTATATGCATCGGCTTCATTGCCTGAAATCTCATAATATTCGAGCGTGATATCATCGCAGTTCTGGAATGTTGCCATTTCATCAACCCGGCTTTCACCTGCACGAATGCTATCAGTGATCTTGATGTTTTCGAACTTGACATTATCAACGCCGTTAAAGCGCAAACGGGCAAATTCAATATCAGCGCCGAAAGCACCACGAATAGTAACAGGGCTTGCGAAGCTATGGCCTGCCTCTTGCCAGTCGCCATAATTACCCGCTGCTAGCTCGATAATCTCGCCGCCTGCTGCCGCGTCAAACGCCGCTATAAGCTCCGCTGTGTTGGTTACAGTGCTTGTTGCTGATATTACTGGCTGCTGGTACGCCTCACGGCCATATAAGGCGCTCTGTGCTACTGGTTGCGCTTCTGGTTCGGGTTCAGGATTGCTTACAGGCTGATTTCCCGCGCCGCCTGCTGGCGCGCTGCTAAAAGCCTGTGAAAAATTCTGCTCATCAATCTTGATTTCGAGTTCTGCGGAACCAGCCGGGCGAACAGCCCAAAGGGAAGCCGTGTTGTTATCCGTGAAAATACCCGGCAAATACGGAATGCCATCATCAAACGTGATTTGATCATCAGGACCAAAAACAATCGTTGTATTGTCAACCTGAATAGTCGCGCTTTGGCGGGTTAAATCTTCAGCTAGGATTTCAACAGGCACAGCACCGACAAGCACCTTGCGCGTCGCGCTTCTGATTGATGGATTGGTTGACTGAACGCGCCCATCAATACGAACCTCGCCTTGCTCACTGGAATTATCGAACTTAGCACCAGCGGTACAGGTTAGAAATTCAAAAACGGCATCGACTGTGCCTGTATTTCTGATCTTGTAGCTGGTAAATGGGATACCGTCTGTGACAGAGATTTTATAGCCAACGAACAATCTGGAATACACACCCGTAACCTGATTATCACGTCCGTATGTAATTTGACCTTCAGCACCGTTAGTCATGCTTATGCATGAAATCTCTACAGCCTCCAAAGACCTGACGCGGGTTTCCTCACCCGCTGCCAATGTAACTTTGAATGTTCGGATACTTGGAAAATCTACCATTTTAATTTTTCCTAAAAATAGCGATTGCGACAAGGCCTGTCATGACCACGCCGACAATGATTTTTGTATTTTCTGATTGAAGTTCAGCTAGACCGCCGACAGTGCTTTGAAAGGCGCTTTCAAGGTTTTCTTGCCCCGCTTCAATTTGAAGCTCGGCAACTCTTAAGGCGAATTCTTTTTGCTCTTCTGCGTTCTCGCCAATTGTGGTGGTGAGTAGCTGGAAGCTTTCCAGATTATCTTCATTTAGCTCACGAATAGCGTTTGTCGTGGTGTTTAATGCGCCTGTCACCACCCGCTCATTCACACGTAAAGCGTCCGTCACAACACTTTCACTAGTTCTCAGCGCCTCACCAATAACCCGCTCATTGCTTTCAATGGCTTGATTACCAAAATTAAACGCTCGCTCTACAACTTCACCGTCTAAGCGCTCAACAATAACATCACCCTCTGTAATGATATTATTATCACCTAGTTCAATGCTGTTATCACTGTCATCAGTGACATCAAATTCCGTTGACGTGTTGAAGCTATCCGTGAATTGATTGACATCGCGGTCATCAATGCTAGTCGGGTTATTTTCCTGTGTATTTTGGGTACGGCCCATCAGATATTCCAACTCACTTTTATTTCCGCCTGGACTAATTTTGACATTGCTTTTGCAAGCCCTACGCGGTTCGTAATGAATGAGGCCTTCTTAGCCCCGAAAGCGCTGCCAAATTCTTCAACAACAGGCAGGCAACGCTCTAATATTTTCATGTTCGAAAGCCCGGCCCCTGCCAAAACAAAGACCTCTCTATCCGTTTCATCACTTCCAAATATTTGAAGAAGAATTTCAGCAATGGTTTCGCCCTCATTATTTGAAACTGAAAAGAATGCGGCCTTGCCTTCGCTCATTTGTCGCTTGCAGGCCCCAACGTCGATATGCTGCCCCTCATTCGCAATAAACTGGCTTGTAAACTCTGTAAGCCGATCTATCTTGACGTGATCCACAACACGACCCCGACAGCGATTGCACCAGCAGCAACCAGCGCAATTTGATTAACTGGGCTTGCCCCGCCAATGATGATATCGCCGTTGTCGAAGGGTGAAACAAACTGAGTGTCCGAGCGGATCGGACCGCCCGAAGCACCAAAAGCCAAATCACCACCGACAAAAGGAAAGCTGGACATTGATTACCCTTTCAAAACTTTGAATAAAACGTAACCAATGCCGCCCAATACAATGATACGGCCTAGACCTAGATCAGTTGGATTGAACGGGTTCATTGCTTACTTCCTCACCAACAGGACAAGTGCGACAACACCAACGGCAATCAGGCCCGGCACAATAAGGCTTTCAGCATTAAAACCGCTTGATGATGGTTGCGGTGCTGGTGCCTGCGTTTGGGCATTGGCATTAGTGACCTGCCCCGGCCCTAAGATGTCATTACGAACATCCAGAATTTCCTCGAATATTTCGAGGTTCAACAGTTGACCGCCAAGCTGTGCAGCGGTCCCGACTGTTGTTGTGAATGCATCGCCGATAACATCAAAGAAACCGGGAGAAGTTGTTGTCGTATTGATTGTTGAAGATGTTGGATTAGTAATCACTTCACCCTCCTATCGTGCTACAATTCGACGTGCCTGTGCTTTCTGATAGGCTTCAGCAACACGCGCGAAATTTGTTTCGCTTTGTGGTCGCTTCAGTTCTTCAATCAACAACGTGCAATCATCCGTATTGGTTGTTGTGATTTCGAACTTGAATTCGTCATTAGGGTTCACACCCCATGCATCGCCAGCCGCGCCTGAGAAGGCTTCAGGCACCAAGTGCCAGCTATTAGGCTGCGGATTATAGGAACCACCTTCAAACGACTTCAGGCGACGATTTACGGCGCGTAGATTTTCGAAATCATAGCGAAGCTCGTTATTGATGTAGAATTTCAGCTTACTGATATTCGCACCAATCAAGTGGAAACCACGAACGACTTGAGCATCAGAATTGTAGGTGAAAGTGTTTTGACCTACCTGATCAATTGGAACATTCAAGTTTTTGAATTTACGCAATTGACGGGTAATGGCCAATGCACCATTTTCACGGCCCCCAGCCACAAATGCATCAGCAGTTTGCTGGCGAATTTCGCGGCGATCCAGATCAATACGGTAAGTCGGGCCTACAGCCGCGTCACTGAAATGCAAGCGTAGATGCATAATAGGCTGTGCACCAAGAATAAGCGAATTGCTTTCTTGCCCAATCAGTGTTTTGCGGTTCTTCTGAAGGAAGCGCCATACCAATTCACCATCTACAACATCTTCATCATAGAAGCGATCAAGATACTGAAGATCAGCAACGCTGATTTCAGCGAAAACGCTATAATTCACCAGCAATTCAACCTTTTCGATCATGTTAAGCTGGTTGGCAAGCGTCATGATGTTAACGCCTGTTTTCAGGTCGACGGTGATACCGTCAAGCTGTTCCATAATAGACTGTGGAAGCTCAGACGTTGAAGTCTGGCCGGGTAAAATAGTATCCGGTCCATTTGGGTTTTTAATGAAATTTTTTGTCATGTTTATGCCCTCTCACTATTAGGGTTGAAAGAGTGGCTTAAACGTCAAAGCCTCGGCGAGCGTCACCGATAAGCGGCAAGTCACGGCCCTGATACATAACAAAACCCGCTACCATCACACCAATGGCGACAAAAGCGACTTGCTTAATTACTGTTGCTGGTTTCATGTTCGCAATCCTTCTTTTTTTGCGTCAAAAAATAAACGATCAAGGATGCAACCACGGTTGTTATTACTGAATTCCACTTTATCACCGCATCGCCTCATTTCTCGCGTCTCTGGGTAAAAAAGGGACAAAACTACCCAGAAAACGCAAACAAAAACCCGACTTTGAAAAATCGGGTTTCTAATAGGTTCACAAGTTCGTGATATGTATTTTTAAGCCTTTTTTATCGGTGGATTTTTGTAAATCCAAGGCTCAGGTTTTCCATCCTCTAATACAATGGCATGATGTTTTTTTAGCGTTTTCATCATTTCAGCAGCCTGTTTATTTTTCAAAGCACTCGTAATAAAGCTAGGCCCTTCTGCCCCAAGCGGAAACAGGTACACAATTGAACAATTGCGTCTAAAGTCTGGCTTAACAGTTGTTGGAAACTGTGTTGCGCCTATTATGCGAACACCATAATGCCTGCCACGGCGTATGATATCCCCAAACGGGTGATCGGCTGGCGTGTTATGAGCATAAACAGCATCAATTTCATCTACTACAAACGTTAGCCACGGTTCGCCTTTTTTCCAGTTCTCACGCAATTTGATAATCGCATAGCATAGCGCAACAAAACTTTCCTGCTTTGCTTTCATATGAGGCACAACAGCGAGTTTATAACCAAGGCCACTATCTTTGATCTGAGAAAATGCAGTTTCACAGTCTAATATATCAATAGCTTGAATTTCACCCTTATCGGCGTTTCGTTTGCCGATGTCTTCCATACTATCCCAGACTATTAGATTTTTACTGTCTGCAATCATACGCCGGATCATGGTTGTTTTGCCGCCACCAGTGCCGCCAAAGGCTGCGATGTGCGGCGCTGTGTCTGGATCAGGTAATGAAAACTTGGTTGTTGGTCTAATAGTATCCATTACTCAATCCCCTCGCCTTCCTCAGCGTCTTTTACAGGCTGTGCAACAGGTGGCGCGTTTTTATCATCCACATATTGTTTTTTCTGTTTGATCGTTTGCATGATCGCCATTGTTCCCTGCATTTTCATAATAGAAAACAGAGCTAGTGATCCAAGGTTACTGGCGAGTGCCGCCTGCGGTGATCTAAGCCATGCCAGCCACTCGTATTCATGGCTTAAATCTTCAAGTGATCGCATAGCGTCAATCATTACATCGCGCTGATCAGGTGCCGTTAGAAGTGGCGCACAATCACTAATAGGCAATTGACCGATTTGGGATATCATATGAGCGCCCATCATCCAGATATCTTCACCGTAAAATTTAGCGAATTTATCACCGGATAATTCACCAGATTGCCTATTAGAGATTTCAGGTGATCCTTGCGCGAAATTATCAGTGTTTCCATCACCCGCCGTATTGTCATTTGCAGGGGCTTCTATTACAGGCGTTCTTTCCGCAATAACTGCCTTCAGCGGCGCGAATGTTTCAGCAAATTCGTTGATTTCAACCCCAGTGGAAGAGTTCATCGCTTTCATCCTCTTCTTTAGTGTTTTCGTTTGCGGGTTCCTGAACTGGCTTTGGTGCTTCTGTCGGTTCAGGTGTTGGAAGCTGCACAGCATCATCATCTGTCTTTTCTACACCTGCCAGAAACTTTGCAGTTTCGCTTTTATGATAAAAATGCTTCGCACCACAGGACGAGCAGTTGTAATAGATCGCCCCTGTTTTTGCGACTAACAGCGTGACGGTTTGAGAGCAATCTGTATTCAGACTACCCTTGCAAACTCGCTCACCAACTGCCTTGCCTGTCATTGGATGAGTAGCCATTGATTATTTACCCTCCAAAGCATCAACACGTTTCTTTAATTTCGTGTTTTCAGCTTTCAAGAAATCAATCTCTTTATGCAGCGTGGTATGGTCAGCTTCGTTAGCCCCGCCCTCACCTTCGACCTTGCGTAGTGTTTTCAGTGTTTTTCTAGTCATTTTGTGCTCACTTTCATTCGTCAGACCACATATTCAGGATATGGGTCGAAATGTTCATGGGCCGAGTAGGTTTCAGGTGGTGGGTTTTGGTAATCTTCAACACCTTCGCAAAGGACAGTTGTCGTTAAAGTGTCCTTGATAGAATTTCGACGTTCTGCCGTTGCTCGAAGCCCTGCCATGCGTTGTTCTACCCATGGATTAGCGGCCAGAAGCGCCTCAAACGTGCCTGTGAAGTCCTTCACGATCAAACACGGCTCAAACGTCTCATTGAATACAGGCGACGGACTGGTGATGCCTAAAATCAAGTTTCCTGCATCGCCTGTTGATGGTGGTGTCTCTCTTTCGGTTTCTTTTCGCTCACGAGCCTTAATCAAGCGCCATTCGCCTGCGCCCCTGCTCTCGATCTTGCGAAGCTTCAAGCCATCCGCTTTCAGGCCTGATCTGAATGTTTTGAGTTCCCCCATGGGGATATGAAAGCGCAAGCCCTTGGTCGCCTGAAATAAAGCGCCTAGCTGCTCATCCGTCAGCTTTTGGAACTCTTGAGGCTTAAAAACATATTTCACGACCTCTTTTGCGTTTCTAATAGCACTGTCATGCAAATAATTGCGGGGCGCGAATAGCTTTACATCATCTATTAGCCTGCCCCATTTCTGGCGACCTAGCTTCTTAGTTGCCTTCACAAGCACATGAGCATGAAGATTTAGATATGGCCTGCCATCTTTCCATTTGATTGTGTTTTCAATGGCAGAATACACAAAGCTAATCCCCGCGCTTTGCAAGGTTATGCTGCTATTCATTTTGGATATTTTGCGGGTAAACTTTTTATGTTCTGCATTATATTCATGTAGTGGCACCCAGCCCCACGAAAGCACCCACATGCGCGTTTGTTTTGCCGAGCATGTATCAAGCCAATACTGAACGCATTTCATCATATCATGCGTGTTGCCGCTCTGTACCGACGGTAAAATGTTACAGTTTCTATAAGCTGATTTTTCAATATGCGCTTCGCTCAATAATCCTATTAGCGTATGAGTGCCAATACGAGCGCGAATTCCGATATTCTCCAAGCGATCTGCAATAACTTCGGTTTGTCGCTCTAATAGAGCGCGTTCTTTTTCTGCCTTTTCAAATTCCAGCTTAGATAGCTTGCGGCCTGTATTGGCGTCTTCAAGTTCAACATGGGTCATTGTTTTCGGGCGGCTGATGGTGTTGCTTTTAACTTTGATAGTTCGGATGTCACCAACAGGATTACGGGCGGCACTCGCTCTTGCAAGTACCGCCTGCGCAGCCTGTATTTCTTCAAAGGTTGGTGTATCGGTTCTCATAGTTGCTCGAAAACCTCACCATTAGATTTGTAGATCGTTGTATGCCCTGTTTGCTGGTTCACTGAATGGCTATAGTGAACAACGGGTAAAGGCTTCATATCCTCTACCCAATCTTTGCGCTGGTGGCAGGCGCGAACGTGATTTCGAAAACCACGCTCACGGAATGCACGTTTGAACATAGGGCATTTATGGAGTGACATGCCCATTAATTAGCACCTGAAACGATGATTTCATTAAAGTTTGCTAATAGAAACTCTCTAGCTTCTTTGGGTGATATATCACCCAGCGAAACTCCAAGCTCCAAACAGGCTCTTAATGCCATTGCTAAAGCGGAAACATCGGCGAGGCCGAATGATTCATCGTTTTCATCAGTGATGCTTGATATTACTCTGAAAGTCGCAACTTTCGCATCCTCTTCGTTGTAAACGGTTCCACAAAGCGGGACGGGTTCTATTTTGCTGTCATATATACTTTCCATGAAAGCACCTATGCCGCTTTGATGTGGCGAGCACTAGCAACCCAATCGGGCGCATCTTCTGCCCATTGTTCGTCATTCTCATCAGCAGGCCAGATTGACATTTGAAGATTGGGGTCATGAGCGGCAATGCTCATATAAAGGTTGTTGTTTTTGTCACGTTTCGTCCAAGCTTTGCCCGCATCAACGAAGTCGCCATATGAAGCACGTACAAGAACATCGTGAGACGGTTCATTACTGTTGATGTTACCGCCTTCTGGTACGAGCGGAACAAGCTGGAAAATAAGCTTATCGCGGCGGGTTTTTACTTCGCCTTCAAGGTAGTATTCAACTTCGCCTTGGCCGTTAGTCCGTTCTTTTTTGTAAAATGCTGCTTGAGCCATGATAATTTCCTTTATCGTTTATTGGTGGGTTGAAGCGGCTACCGCCGCCATTGTTTGTGGCGCACTAAAGTGCGCTGTTGGGCCTTTTTTATTTTGATGGGCAAGGGTTTTTTCTGACACCTCGCAACAAGAGGGGGCAAGGCTTGCGCCCCGCCCCTCTTGCCCACCAAACCCCGCTTGGAGGCCCATTTCCTCGCGGGGAAAACTGGATTTATTAGGGATGAAATTAACGGAACGTTCCTCGCGGCTGTAATGCTTGCGCTCGGTTCCGCAATCTTCGATTACAAGTGAGCGCAAATCATCTTGCTGCATCATCTGAAAGAATGTTTTCTTTACCTGTGATGGAACGATAGCAAGATAACCCCAATATTTCGGGGTACGCGGATCAATATACCAAATATTGTAAAAGTGACTGTTGCGAACAGGGAATGAGCCATGATTTATGCGCAAATCCTTGAACGCAACAGCAGGGGGGAATTCTCTCTTGAGGGTCATTCTGCTGCCCTCCTCATCGAATTCATATGGTCAAGAGCACATTCACCAATGGCTTGAGAATATACTGGCGGGATCGCCTCTGTGATTTCACGGCGGGTCATCCAGTCGATGCCCATTGCACGTTTCCAATCATCCAACGAGCCTTTACCAGCACCGGAACCACCGGAAACATAAACCGCTTGTGGTAAACCAGAATACGCGCCGGTAGACGGACCATTTTTGCGATCGAGGGCCGGACCATTTAAAGCCTGGCCAGACGGACCAAGGTTTGGGCCAGCCGCCGGCCGCACATTTGGCCCGACTAAAATATTGTCTGTTGGAAAGTTAACTTCAAAGATGCGGCGGCGCTCTAATGGCAACCCGAATTTTACACCATCAAGAATGATATCTGCTCTGATCGGGGCCTTTTGAACATTTTCAATAGCGTATAACGCGCCGCTATTTTCTAATAGCTCTCGCACTGGCTCAATCAAGTCTGGATGGTTTTCGCGGTTCCATTCTGGTGTTGCTACTGAAAAGCGCTGACATGGTGGGCTTGCCCAGATAAAATCAAACGCGCTAAGGTCAACCACCTTTATAACTTCCATTACATCACAAACGATTTGATGAAATGGGTAATTCTTAAAATACTTGATGTCACAACCTACAACATCAAAACCAGCATGGGATAATCCCATGGAAGCACCACCAGCGCCACAAAACAGATCGAGTGCGCGGGTTTTCATGACATCACCTCATTTTCCTGAGTGCGTGCCGCGATCTCGCAAGCGTGGGTGTAGCTGAAACCGTATAGAATACATAACTCTTTGAGCATCCAATACTTAGGATAAAGAGCCTTCCCGTATGTTGTGCGTCCTTCAAAACGCAATAGAGAAGTATGTGGAATACCTGTTAATTTTGAAACTTCAGTAAAGTTAAGCTTTTTGCGCTCTCTTAGCACCTTTAAAAGAAAATGAATGTTGCTGTCTAACTTAGCGACAAAATCATCATTCTTATCAATCAAATCTTGCTTGAGCTTAGTCATAGCTATCAATCCTGCTAAATCGCTCATTCGGACACCTCATATTCTGATGCGGGACAAGTTGCCCAATAATCATGATATGCAGCTAACAGATTGATCAAAATTACAACTGCAACAGTAAACCAGTAACGCTCACTAGACGAAAAATGGTTTTTGTCATTCCATTTGCGAGGGGAACCGCCCGTGGTTCCACCTCGCTGGGAGGTGGCGCTGTCAGGCTCATAAAAACCAGCGCCACAAGGGGAATTGGTAGCAGGGGCGGGACTTGCACCCGCGACCTCTTGGGTATGAACCAAGTGAGCTGCTGCTGCTCTACCCTGCACAAGAAACTTTGGTAATGATTTTGAGGTGCTCATGACTGCACCTCACATTTATCAACGATACTTTGGGCACGCATCACTGAAACTTCTTTTTCCAGCGCATCGTGTAGTTCTCTCTCGAACATGTTCTTTGCTCTATCTACGCAGAGCCTTTTGTAATTGGGTTCAACTACCTGTTTTAACGCGATGACGGCACTAGCACATACCATTGCGCTGCCCTTGACAATTCCATCAAAGGCTTCTTGCACAGACAAATCATTATACTTTGAAACATGCCCCACCTTGGCAAGTGCGGCACTATTGATCCGAAATGCTAGATCAATCATGATATCGTGATCATAATCACGCGCTGCCACATTCTCGCCATCACTTTGAATTTCGGATGAATTTGGTGTTTTGATTTCTGTCATTTTAAGTCCCCTATCGTGTCCCTGTCGAATGATTGGGGGTTAATGGCCATAACCCCCAATCAGGGACGTTCTTCTTTCGAATATTCTGCTTTCAGGTGGGCTCATTTGCGACAATGGAAACCAAGCCTAAAAACTGACGCTGATAACAAGCAATAATCAGTGACCACTAAGAAATAGTATTGGTTAGCTATTATTGTCAATTGGCTATAAACTGAGAGAGCGACGATGGAGAAAAAAATGCAAGACCTTGAATTTTACCTTGACAAAGCAAAATCTGAACTTGGCTTAACATCTGACAGACAACTTTCAAGCGAACTTAAAGTTACTGGAATTCTGGTGGGAAATTGGCGTCGTGGCATGTCTTTACCAACAGATGAAAATATGGTGGCATTAGCAAAACTTGCCAATGAACCTGTAGAGCTTGCATTGATGCATTTGAATTTCTGGAGATCGGCAAGACGCAATGAAACGACAGCGGCTTCTTTTTATAAAAAGCTGGTTCATATGGCCTCAGTTGCCGCATTAAGCCTTTGTTTTATTTTCGGTTTTATCCCTGCCGAAAATGCAGCACATGCCGCCGATTTCGCGACAGAAAACGAACGCCCTTTTTATATTATGGGAAATAATTAATATGATAATGTATGTCCCGATTGGTATTATATTGCTAAACAATAAACTTGTTTGCTAGCATTATTCTTATTGGTTCCATAACAATGAGAATGACATGCCAAATTACTTTTCTGGATCAAATTCCATCAACACCATTACATTTCATGAGCGTGCTCGTAAATTAGCACAGGCCCTAAAAGATGCTGGTGTTCAGGTTGATGGCTCGGTTGCTATACTTCTTCGTAATGATCCGTTTTATTTAACGATCATGGAGGCATGTCGTTATATTGGCGCGCGTTACGTGGTTTTAAACTGGCATCTGGCTGCCGACGAAATCTCTAGCATTCTAGAGGACTCTGGTGCTTCTGTTTTAATTGGTCATGATGATTTATTACCTAATGTTTCCAAGGCGTTAGATCCGAATTTAGCAGTCTTCACCAAGGAACCGACGGAAAGCATAAAAAATGCATATCCAATCGACGTCGGTAGCACGGATAAACACTTTAAGAATATTGAACAAGTCATTGAAAATACACAGTGTATTGACAGTGAACCACTACGTATGCGCGGGCTTTTTGCCTACACATCTGGCAGTACTGGAAAACCTAAGGGTATTAAACGGGCGTTGTCTGATGATCGGCCGGACACACACCTTATTTATAAGGCCCTCGCCAAGGATTTATTGAAACTGGAACCCGGTGATAAATTCTACGTGTCGGCACCTTTATACCATTCAGCCCCTAACGCTCTATCGGCCATGGCGGTTGCTGATGGAACCGTTGATATCCACATTGATCCCAAATTTGATGCTGAAGCATTTCTTCAGACGGTTGAACGCTTTAAAATCACTCATGCTTATGTCGTTCCGACAATGATGGTAAGGCTGCTAAAGTTACCGATGAGTGTGCGCGAAAAATATGACATTTCAACACTTAGATATACAGTTGGTACAGGCTCCCCTTGCCCAATTGATGTTAAGCAGCAAATGATTGATTGGATGGGCCCAATTTTTAACGAGTCATACGGTGCCAGTGAATTGGGCTTTATGACTTTAGTTAGTTCCGAGGAGGCAATTGCGAAACCAGGTTCGGTCGGTAAAATACTTCCGGGTGGTACGATTAAGATATTTGATGATGACAAAAATGAATTACCAAACGGTGACATTGGAACGATTTATATTCACCTGCCCATGTTCGGTACATTTGATTATACAAACAGCGAAGGCAGCCTCTCAAACAATCAGATTGGTCAGTTCACAACAGTTGGCGATATGGGATATCTGGATGATGATGGTTACCTTTATATATGTGACCGTAAGAAGGATATGATCATATCTGGTGGTGCCAATATTTTCCCTGCTGAAATAGAAGCTGAAATTCTAAAAATGCCAGAAGTTCATGATTGTGCGGTTTTTGGCGCCCCTGATCCGGAATTTGGTGAAAAAATAGTGGCTGCAGTCGAATTACTGTCGGGTGCAGAATTATCATTAGAGACAATGATTCAAAACCTTGAGGGCAAGATCGCCCGCTTCAAATTCCCTAGAATACTGGATATTCATTCAAGCTTGCCACGAGAAGATACGGGGAAAGTTTTTAAGGCCAAGCTGCGTGCGCCTTATTGGGAAAATCAGGCAAGTAATGTTTAGAAAAGAAAAGGCGTTAGCAATGAGAGTTTGGGGAGAGTATTGCTAACGCCAGATAGAATTAAGTGTGTAGAAGCTTATTTTTATGCTTTCACTTCTGTCTCAAACTCATCGATATCGCCGCCTTTGTTTACGTTACAATCGATGTATGCGTGTGGCTTTTTCGTTCCGTCTTGGAATTTCAAGATACGAACCTTGAATGTGTTACGCTTCTTTTTCGCGCGTAGAACTTTCATCTCGCCTTTGCCAAGTTCTTCTGAAACGCGTGCACTACATACTTCAACAGCGGCGTCTCTTGTTACTTTTGCAGCGAATGTTGCAGGTGCAAATGAAGTGATCAATACAGATGCGAGCAATATATTTTTTGTCAGGTTTCTCATGTGTCAAATCCTCGTGTTTAATCTACACCTGATATAGTGGACTACACAGTCCATTTTCAAGTGCTTTTTTTGAATAATTGATTATTTATATATGAATAGCGTGCGGTTTTATGCCGCACGCCACATAAAAAGGAGCTTAAACAAGCGAGTGATTAATGAGTGGTAGAGAGCGAATTCGCTTTCCTGTTGCTGCGAATACAGCATTCATAACAGCGGGAGCAATTGGGGGTGTTGCAGGCTCCCCTAACCCACCAATTTCTTTTCCTGAATCGATAAATTCCACCTGTATATCCGGTGTTTCAGCTAATCGAACAACATCATAGTCAGGGAAGTTTTCCTGAACTACACGACCGTTCTCAATGGTAATCTCGCCGAACAAAGCAGCACTCAGACCATATATGACACCACTTTCTACCTGCGCTGTTGCACTGTCCGGGTTCACTGGAAAACCACAATCGACAGCACATGAAACCTTATGCACTTTAATACTGCCATCAGTGATTGAGATCTCAGCGACTTCAGCAACGATTGAGCCGAAGCTTTCGTGCAGAGCTATACCGCGGTAGCGCCCTTCAGGTGCAGCCGATTGCCAACCAGCCATTTCAGCAGCCTTCTTTAATACGGCTGCATGCCTCGGTTTATCCTTCAGTTTTGACATTCTGAATTCATAGGGGTCTATATTTGCTTTGTCTGCAAGCTCGTCAACGAAGGATTCAATAAAGAAGGCATGCTGTGAATGATCTACACTGCGCCACGGGCCAAACGGAACATGGCCCGTACTTCTGACGACACCTGTGTAATTATTATTTGCCGCGTAAGGAATGATTGGCGCTTCTGCAGGTTCGTTTTTATCCGTGTACAGGTTATGCCAAGCATCAATTGCACCATTGTCAGCAACAACCGCCTTAAATCGGCTAAGAAGGGCTGGGCGATATGCATCCTGTTGCATATCTTCTTCTCGAGAGTAAATAAGCTTTACAGGAGCCCCTACTTCCATCGCAACTTTAACGGCAGGTGCAACATAATCCGATGTTTGGTGGACACGTCGCCCAAAGCCACCACCCAACATGCAGGGGTGATAAGTGATATTTTCGATATCTATTCCTGTGATTTTGGCAGCGATGGACTTTACCGTAATTGGTGTCTGAGTGCCTGTCCAAATATCAACTTTGCCATCCTGGATACGTACAGTACAATTCATTGGTTCCATCGTCGCATGAGCCAGATATGGCACCCTATAGTCGGCTGATATCACGTCAGAACTTGATGATAACACTGCTGCGGCATCACCTTCGTCCACGTCGAGTTCTGGATCCCCAGTTTCTATGGCTTCAGCAAACTGCTTATACAGATCATCAGATGATAAGCTGCAATTAGCACTATCACTGTGGGTAATGTTGATTGTGTCCAATGCCTTTTTGGCGCGCCAATATTTATCCGCTACAACAACGACAGCATTATCAAGCCTTACGATATTTGTGACGCCGGGCATATTTGAAGCGGCGCTGCTGTCTACTTCGGTAATCGCACAATCAAAAACCGGAACGTGGCGGATAGCGCCGTACATCATGCCTTCTACTTCGGCATCAATGCCGTAAACAGCGGTGCCGTTCACCTTCCCCGGGATATCAAAGCGTTTCTTCGATGTTCCCATAATCGTAAACTGATCTTTGGTTTTTAGGGTTGGCGTCGGGTTCGGTGTATAGGTTGCAGCTTTTCTCGCCAATTCACCAAAACTTGCCCGTTTGCCACTCGCTTTATGAAGGACAAATGATTTTTCGGCTGTCAGTTCAGCCTCAGGTATATCCCAGGTTTCTGACGCCGCCTTAATTAACATTTCACGCGCGGCAGCGCCGGCTACCCGCATTCCATATTGGCCTGTAAAGCGAACAGCGGTGCTACCTCCGGTGATTTGAAGCTCCATTCCTTTGGCAATTTGGAAAAAGGCTTTGTTGATAATGGGGGCAAAAACGTCAGGAACGTCGGTACCTCCAAGAATAAACCCTTCACCCAATGGTTCGTTTGCAAAGGCAGCATGAGCAGGCGCTTGTTCCATAGAAACCAGATCCCAATCTGCATCCATTTCATCAGCAGCCATCATCGGCAGGGAGGTATGGCTTCCCTGCCCCATTTCGATATGGGGAACAATAACCTGAACTTTATTATCTTCTGTAATTTTAATCCAACTGGATAACAGTGGGGTTTTATCACCAACAAGTTTCTGGGTTGCCTTATGCTGCGGGGTCAAGGAGGCAAAACCAACCACCAGACCACCACCGATCACACCACCAGTTGCCAGCAAAAACTTACGACGGGACATCTTCTTTTTGGGAGCATTTTCCTGATTAGACATTGGCTTTCTCCCTCGCATCAGCAACAGCATGAATGGCTTTGCGTATTCTTTGATAACTTCCGCATCTGCAAATATTTGTGATGGAGGCATCGATGTCCTCATCACTAGGGTTAGGGATTTCCTCCAGCAAAGCAGTTACGGCCATAATCATACCAGACTGACAGTAGCCACACTGGGGAACCTGATTTTCTATCCAGGCATTTTGAATATCCGTAAGCTCAGCGCCTTCTGATATGCCTTCGATTGTAGTAATTTCTGTTCCAACAGCATCCTCAACGGGGAATACGCAGGTCCGTGTGGCGGTTCCATCCATATGAACGGTACATGCGCCGCATGCTGCAACGCCGCAGCCAAATTTTACACCCTTAAAACCAAGTTCATCCCTTAAAACCCAGAGTAACGGTGTATCACCTTCTACATCAACACGGTGGGTTTCACCGTTGACCTTTAGATCATATTGCATGCTGGAACCTTCCCTATAATCCATAATACGGAACTATTGAGTATGATAATGCGATAAATATCAAGTGAATATTTCTATTCTGACAATGGAACCGACCGTTTTAATGGTCTTTCAAAGCAAATAGTCTCGCTTCTGCTTCAGACGTTTCTAACTGTCGTTGCCAAAGACTATAATATTGCCCTTCTTGTTCCAAAAGTTCGTCATGTGTCCCTTTCTCGATAATTTCTCCCTTATCGAGGACTATAATTTGATCGGCATTTGTTACAGTCGATAATCTATGGGCAATAACAATCGTTGTCCGCTCTTGGGCGATTTTGTCCAGAGAGGCCTGAATTTCGCCTTCGGTATGGCTATCAAGAGCGGATGTTGCCTCATCAAGCAATAGTATTGGCGGGTTCTTCAAAATAGTGCGGGCAATTGCGACACGTTGTTTTTCACCCCCTGAAAGCTTGAGTCCCCTCTCCCCGACTTCCGCATCGTAACCTTCGGGTAATTGCTCAATGAAGTCATGAATTTGCGCTAATTTTGCGGCGCTGACGATTTTATCGCGCTCTGCTTCTGGGTTTCCGTACCCAATGTTATATTGGATAGTATCGTTGAAAAGAACTGTGTCCTGAGGAACGACACCGATATTGCTCCTAAGCGATCTCTGCTCGACATCACGAATATCTTGGCCATCAATCGTAATGGCCCCTTCAATGACATCATAAAAGCGAAAGAGAATACGCGATATAGTGGACTTTCCTGCACCGCTTGAGCCCACAATCGCGGTAGTGGTGCCAGCAGGTACACGAAAACTGATGTTTTTCAAAATTGGGCGATTTTCTTTATAATGAAACGATACGTTTTTAAATTCAATGGAGCTGTCCTTAATTTTCAGAGGAGAGGCATCGTCTTTGTCGGTGATTTCGGTGCTTGTGCTGATGACTTCAAACATTTTTTCCATATCGACAAGCGATTGCTTGATTTCACGGTAAACAAACCCCAAAAAGTTAAGCGGCATGTATATTTGTATAAGGAGTGAATTTACAAGAACAAATTCGCCAATCGTAAAACGACCACTTGATACTCCGTTGGCAGCCATAATCAGTACAATTACCAAACCAGAGGATATGATAACGCCCTGCCCTATATTTAATAAGGTTAAGGACAGTTGGCTTTTTACCGCCGCCTGCTCGTAAGCGCGAAGTGCGCTGTCAAAGCGGTTGGCCTCATGGTTTTCATTGGTAAAGTATTTAACAGTTTCAAAATTCAATAAACTGTCAATTGCCTTAGTGTTTGCCTTGGTATCCTGATCATTCATTTTGCGGCGAAATTTCAAGCGCCAGTCAGTAACATATGTTGTGAAAAAGATATAAGTGACGAGGCTAAGTAACGTCACAAATGCGTAGGTAAAGCCGAATTCTGACCAGAAAATATAAGTAATCAGGAATATTTCCAGCAGCGTAGGAAGGATGTTAAAAAGCATAAACCGCAGAATGAAATCGATACCGCGTGTTCCGCGTTCGATAATCCTGCTGAGACCGCCAGTTTTACGTTCCAGATGATAACGCAGTGACAAACCATGCAAATGCCTAAAGGTGCTTAGTGCTATTTGCCGAACAGCATGCTGGCTAACCTTAACAAATACGGCATCACGAAGTTCTCCGAAAACCAACCCGAGAACACGGGCAATGCCGTAGCCAATGATTAGACCTACAGGGCTTGCAAGGAACAAAAGCGCAGGGGTTATTTCTTGTTCCCCGCTTAGTATATCAACCGCGTCCTTGAATAAAAATGGGATATAGACGCCGACTAATTTGGCGATCACCAAGAACCCAAGAGCAATAACAACACGGACCTTTAAGTCTAAGCGGCCATCGACCCATAAAAATGGCAACAGGCTTTTAACCGTAGACCAGTGGTTATCTTTCTTATCAGGCACAGTGTTTCTTTTCTGAGATATGTGAGTTATGCATTATTTGGAATTGATACGGGGATTTCAAACCAGAAGATTGCATCTTTGTCTTTTTCCAAAATAAGATCAAATTTACCACCCATCAAGGAGATCAATTTCCGGGTAAGAACAATATTTAAGCCAAATTGATTGTTAACGGCTTCTGCAATGGGGGCATGTATTGCTTCCCGCACATCGTTTGAAATGCCCACACCATTAAGGTAAATTTCGGTTCTTAGCATGAGTGTCGCAGTTTCAACCGGAATACTTTTGACCCTGATCATAACATCACTGTTTTTGGTCTGGTTCGTTGCTTGAAGTATAATATTCAATAGGATCTGAATATAACGTTGTTGATCCCCAATGATTATATTCGGAACGTCGCTCGCAATTTCTTGATCCAATTTATCATTTTCAACCGGAACAATCTCGTGCCCCATTTGCAAAACCGTATCTATCGCAGAGCGGATGTTAAAGGGCGCAAAGTCAAGTTCAACAGCACCAACATCTATTTTCGAAAACTCGGCGAGGTCATTTACGATACATGCCAGAAGTTTTGCGGAACTGTCACTCGTATTTAGAAGCTTAGCCTGAGCGTCAGAGAGATCTGATGACGCCTTTAAACTATCGAGCGTATGCTGAAGACCTTTTACTGGAGCAATGGCTTCTTGAACCGTGGCGGTAAATAACGCGGATTTTGTCTTTGCTAAGTCTTCTGAGGCTTTTGCCTGCTCACTTAGTTCTTTTTCGGTTTCTTTTTGTTCTGCGATATTGCGAAGATACGCTACAAATGTTGTTCCTTCTGCTTCCGTGATACTTTCGATTGCTAATTCGACCGGGAATTCATGTCCATCTTTGTGAAGGGCCGTTATCTCAATTCTTTGGCCGAGAACTTTATGTTCACCGGTTTTAAGATAACGTGACATCCCTTGCCTGTGCGCACTTCGCAAATTGTCGGGGACTATAAGGTCCGCCATATCAACACCAATGGCCTCCTTTGCGCTATAGCCAAAAATAGCCTCTGCCGCTGGGTTGAATGTGATAACTCTTCCAACACTATCGATACTGATTACCCCATCGAGGGCGGAATTTATAACCGCATTTACCTCTTTTTCACGCTGTTGCATGAAACGCATTCTCTCAGCAAGTCGATTAACTTGCTTCATAAGGATGTAGAGTTCCTTGGGGATGCCAAACTTGCGAACAGGATTTGACGCAAGGTTACCACTAAGGATGTCGTCCCCATGGGAAATGCCTCTGCGGAGAGGGATAAAAACAAACCATCCCGTAAACAGAAAAAGGACTGTAAATAACCCACCACCAATCAAAATTCCGTACTTGCGAGCATTTTTCAGCCGTTGATCGACACCTGCATATTCTTTGGTAAGGTCCCACTGTATCCCAAAGGAGCCAATTTGCTCACGCTCGCCCTTAACTAGAGCATAAATCGGAATCTCATGATCGAACGATGCTTTACTATGCAGGATATCACCAGTATCGGCTTGGGCGACTTTTTCTTTCGATCGATCCTTGATCCATGCAGAACGTATGTTTGGATACGTTTTGACCAGCTGTTCAATAAATTTTTGTTTGATTTCGGCGGGGTTACTGTTTGTTTCATTTGCTGAAACCAGATTGTTTACCCCAGCGAGGAAATAACTGATTTGCTCTGTTTCTTTCGTAAGATGGCGTTTTACTGCTTCTGCTTCTTTATATTTGAAAATTTCAGCACCAAAAATCCCCGCGCCAATGAATAGAACCAACGTGAAAACAACATAAAGTACTAATATTGGCGGCCTCACCAAATAGGATGTTAATCGATCCATCTTTACCCTTCAGCCTAAAGAAACTCTATCTTTCTACGATAAGTTACATTTTTTAGACTAATAAGTCATTAATTTAATTGATGTTTCATACAGGCCTATGGGCGTAAAATCATTATATCGCCACGAAATTCAATACTTGAAAATTCATTTAGAACACTAAGGCCAAGTAATGAGCCATTCATTTTAGCGCCGTTTACCGTAACGGGAACGTCATTGAAGCGGGTATCACCAAAGGCAATATGGTCAATTTTTGCTCGTGCGTACGAAACCTCGCCATTCGCGGTATGTGCAATGCCATTAAAGCTCAAATCATCAAGTTGCATACCAATCCGTTCAGCATCTTCTGGACTAAGAACAATATTTGAAGCGCCAGTATCGACCATCATACGAATAGGAACATTGTTTGCGTATGCCCGTAGCCAAAAATGCCCATCTTTGGAACGATGAACAATTAACCCGTCTTCGGTTTCTGAAATACCTGATGGGTCAACGGCGCTCATAAAACTGTTATTGAAATCAGTTTTATACAGGTAAACGGCAGATAGAGCCCCAATGATTGCAACCCATAGTCCTGCAATCTTGGCAAGCCGCAATAGACTACTTTGGCTCCATAGCACTGCCGCGCCGCCGAAAATAACAATAATCACCAAGCCCCGGATCAGGTAGGCTGTATCAATCATATCACCCGGAAATGCAATTGCCAGACCACCAAATAGTAAGAGGATACCCAAAAGAAATACGACAAGCCGCATATAGCGTGGTGAAGAGTTCCGATGGTGACGACCTTGATCAGAGTCATTGGAGTAATAATTTAAATCATCACGCCAATTGTCTTTTTCGTCGTTGTCTGGTCGCCAGGGATTCCCGGTCATATAAAGCTATCCTTTCCAATCAGCTCAAAAGGATAGCCGACTAATACTATATTATCCAAGCAATGTTTTTATTTATGAACGAATTACATAATTGGCAGGCTTAAATTTCCAGAACCATCCCATCGTATGCAACTTCAACGCCCTCAGGAAGTTGATTCTTCAATTCTTCATAATCCATATCCCATGTCATATGGGTGAGGATCGCACGTTCTGGCTTTAATCGTTCAATCCATGCAAGGGTTTGCTCAAGATGAGAATGCGTAGGATGGGGTTCGTAGCGAAGCGCATCAACAACCCAGACTTTAACACCCTCAAGTGTGTCAAATGCAGTTTCGGGTAGCCTGTTTAAATCGGTTGAATAGGCCATATCACCAAAACGATACCCAAGACTGATGGAATTGCCGTGACCTTGCTCAAAAGGTATCATCTTAATATTGCCCACAGTTTTAGGGCCCTTCAGGACATTCGAGCGGCACATCGCAGGATATCCATTCTGACTATTAAAGATATAGTCAAAACGGTGTCTTAAGAGGTTGATCGTTTGCTCATCACCGTAAACAGGGATTTTTTCGCGTGTGACATGGAAAAAACCACGAAGATCATCAATTCCGTGCGTATGGTCCGCATGGTCATGGGTATAAAATACGGCATCAAGCGCATGAACCTTGGCACGCAGCATTTGTTCCCTAAGGTCCGGACTGGTATCAATTAACAGCCGTGTGTCATCTTGTTCTACGAGAACACTAGCACGAAGCCTACGGTTTTTAGGGTTTTTCGGATCACAGGCTCCCCAGTATTCGGGCATCTTTGGAACACCACCAGAGGTGCCGCAACCGAGAATAGTTAGCTTCATGCTGCCGCGCCAACTGGTTTTGGAGGTGTAATTTTATCGAAGAGATTAAAAAAGTTAGCTGTGGTGATATCCCGTAGTTCAGTAAACGGAATACCCTTTAGCTCCGCCACATATTTTGCGGTATCAACAACATAAGCAGGTTCACAGGTTTTACCGCGGTGCGGCACCGGCGCAAGGAACGGCGAGTCTGTTTCCACCAACAGTTTATCCATCGGGATTGTTTTGACCGTTGCTTGAAGGTCTTTTGCGTTTTTAAAAGTAACAATACCTGAAATTGAAATACTCATGCCTATTTCAAGAACAGCATCCGCAAGCATCTGACTGGCAGTGAAACAGTGAATAAGCGCTTTAAATTCACCCTTTTTCATTTCATCCTGTAATATCTGCACACAGTCTTCATCAGCATCACGTGTATGGATAATAACGGGCAAGCCTGTCATCCGCGCAGCCTCAATATGCGTCAGGAAATTAACCTTCTGCATATCACGCGGGGCATTATCATAAAAATAGTCAAGACCGGTCTCACCTATTCCCACGACCTTTGGATGCTTTGCCCGCTCTAATAGTGCGTCAAGAGCTACATCGGGTTCATTCTCAGCCTCATGGGGATGGATACCAACTGTCGCGAAAATATCATCGTGCGTTTCCGCGATGGTACGAACTTCATCAAATTCGCGAATTTTCGTATTTATCGAGAGCATACAGCCAACACCCGCCGCACGGGCGCGATTAATGACAGCATCCTGATCTTCTACGATACCTTTGTAATTCAAATGGCAATGACTATCGACAATATAGCTCATTATGCACTCGCTTCTTCAACAAGTTCCAAACGTGGGAACACACCTTGTGGTTTGTTAATCGACGTTCCTGGCTTAAGGCGCCCTGCCTCGCCCAACTGGGTAAATGTACGCTCAGCCACACCTAACTGGTTCAGTAATTTATCCGCAGAGTCCGGCATAATCGGTTGCATTAAGATCCCAATCTGACGAATTGTATCTGCAAGAACAAAAAGAACCGTTTTCATGCGCTCAATGTCCGTTTTCTTAAGCGCCCATGGCTCTTCCCGTGAAATATAGCCGTCAGCTGCACTTACAATACGCCAGATTTCATCAAACGCGAGGTTGAAAGCTTGTCGGTCCATCAGTTCACGTATTTTCTCAAGTGTTACTTTAGGTAAATTTAATAGTTCATTATCTTCACTTGTTAATTCGCTAAAATCTGGAAGTGCACCATCACAATTTTTATGAATCATCGAAAGTGTGCGTTGAGCCAAATTACCGATACCATTTGCTAGATCGGCATTGCAGCGCTGGACAAAACTGTTTCTTGAAAAATCACCATCATTTCCAAAAGGTACTTCCCTCAAAAGGAAGAAACGAACTGCGTCCAGCCCAAATGTATCAATCAGTTCAAATGGGTCGATAACGTTGCCAAGGGATTTTGAAATCTTCTGGCCTTCGTTTGTCCACCAACCATGGGCAAAAATACGCTTTGGTAAGGGCATATCTGCAGCCATTAGGAAGGCAGGCCAGTAAACGGCATGGAAGCGAAGAATGTCCTTACCAACCATATGCAAATCAGCAGGCCAAAATTTCGAGTAATCTGGATTTTCTTCGTCGGGGTACCCGAGCGCCGTCAGGTAATTTGCAAGCGCATCAATCCATACGTACATGATATGCCCAGGTACATCAGGAACAGGAACGCCCCAAGAAAAGGTTGTCCGAGAGATTGAAAGATCTTGAAGGCCGCCGCTTGCAAAGCTTCTCACTTCATTAAGGCGCGATTTTGGCAGAACAAAATCGGGGTTAGCATCATAATACTCCACTAACCTATCTTGAAATGCCGATAACTTGAAAAAGAAACTCGGCTCTTCTACCCATTCTACTGGCGCTCCTGTCGGGGCTAGTTTTTTGCCGTTATTACCCTGAGCTAATTCATCCTCAGCATAAAAGGCTTCATCACGTACACTGTACCAACCAGCGTACTTGTCTTCGTAGATATATCCTTTATCCACCAAGCGATTCCAAAGGTGTTGAACGGCCTTTTTGTGCCGATCTTCGGTAGTTCGGATGAATTGATCATTGGAAAAATTCATTGCTTCAGCAAGGTCACGAAAGCGCGCTGAAACCTTATCACAAAAGGCTTGCGGATCGATGCCAGCCTTTTCAGCAGACTTTTCAACCTTCTGCCCGTGCTCGTCTGTGCCAGTCAGGAACATGACATCGTATCCGTCCAGCCGTTTAAAACGCGCGAGCACATCACTTGCAAGCGTTGTATAGGCGTGGCCAATATGTGGAACATCGTTTACATAATAAATAGGCGTCGTAACATAATAGGAAGGACGGTCAGTCATAAATATCTCTTAACTCGTGATCAGTGAGCCATCACATAAAGTGATTGGCAATCGATACTTTAGCCTTGGGTCGTTGCTTTTAATTCTGAAAACAAGGAAACTATCACTTGTTTGCGGTCAAGGTTAACAGCGTCGGCCCGTTGTAATAAATGCCCCACCTTTTCCCACAGCTCCAGCCACTTATCAACCCTCGCCATTGCGGAAATTCGCGATATTTGCTGATTTTCGTTCTCAAGTATTTCTACTTCACTGCTTTCCAGCACTGCGGCCTTGGTAATTCGCTCCAAAAATGCCGTAAAGATTTGTGTAAAAAGCCGATATTCGGCATCGGCCTTTGCTGCCGCAAATTCAGTCGCTAGCTTATGAATATCAGGAATGTTCAGCTTAGGGGCCATACTTATAGCCTGAAATGTCTTTTGATAGATGGTTGCGCCGCCAAGACGTTCCATTTCTATCGCCCGGCCGGGTGCACCAGAACACATAGCAGTTAACGTGTTCATTGTTGCCATATCCAGTTCTGGATAACGATGTGCGAGCATGGCACGTACACTATCATTTGAGAGCGGATTTAACTCAAGCGTCCGGCAGCGGCTTCTAATTGTCGGCAGCAATTTGCCCGGGGAATGGGCAATTAAAAAAAGAATTGATTTTTCCGGCGGCTCTTCCAGTACTTTTAAGAGTGCGTTAGCGGCATTGCTGTTCATCTCATCAGCCGCATCAATAATCGCGATACGCCAGCCACCTTCCGAACTGGTTCTTGAAAAGAAACTGATGATGCTTCGAATATCATCAATAACGATGTCATTACGAAGTTTGCCTGTTTTGGTGTTTACACTGCGTTCGGCAACAACAATACCACCGTGGCCACCGGATTTAATACGTTGTATGACCGCTTTCTCTGGATCGATATCAAGTGATGTCGCCTGAGCTGCCAAGTCATCACCAAACAGTCCGTCGCTTGTGTCATTATCATCGTCAGACAATAGGAATTTTGCGCATTTCCAAGCAAGCGTTGCTTTACCAATGCCTTTTGGTCCTGTAATCAACCATCCATGGTGCAAACGCCCGCTATTGAAACTGTCCAGAAAATCACGTTCCGCCCGTTCATGACCAAATAGCAAATCATTCATTTTAGGATGATTGATATGTTCTGATTCAGTATCGCTCATGATGAAAGCTCGAAGCGCTTTTGAACAATACTCCAGATATCATCAGCGATAACCTCGATATTACGTCCGGCATCCACAACTTTAAATCGGTCCTGTTCCTTTGAGGCGAGATCGAGAAATGTCTGCTTCAGTGTTTGATGAAAGCTTTTGTCCATTCGCTCAAACCGGTCTTCTGCATCTGAGTTATCTCCTTCACGTGACAAGGCACGCTTAAGGCTAACATCGAGGTCCATATCCAACAGGATCGTTAGATCAGGCCTAAGGCCATCAGTTGCAAACTCCTGGAGTGCACGAACCTTCTCTATGCCAATACCGCGTCCTGCCCCTTGATATGCTATGGAACTATCGTAATAACGGTCGAGTATCATCCAGGTTCCGCTTTCAAGATTGGGACGAACTAGCTCCTCAACATGTTGGGCGCGATCGGCAGCCATAAGTAAAGCTTCGGTTTTCGCAGTCCAACGGCTAACGTCCCCTTTTAAAAGGAGTTCCCTGATGAGTTTGCCGCCTGCGGTCCCACCCGGTTCACGGCTTACGACTAACGAAATCCCTTGATTTTCCAGTTTTTCCTTCAATAGCGCAATTTGGGTTGATTTTCCGACCCCTTCAGCCCCTTCGAAGGTAATGAACTTACCCCTAGTCATTACGTTTGTTCATCCACTTATTCTTGAGCAGTTGGCACACGGCCAGCCGTTCCAAAGAGCAAATGTTCGAGCGCAGCAGTGATTTTGCCAAAGCCACTGATTTCACCAACATCTGAGGCAGCAAGAAGCGGTGCTGTTATCGGTGATCGGTTTGGAAGCTCGATAATCAATGTACCTACTTGCTGGTCTTTTTTGATGGGAGCTGCAATTGGGTTCGTATATTTCACACTAACCTTCATTTCAGCGCGCTGCCTGCGTGACATGGTAAGGGCCATATCCTCAGCGAGTACCATTTTCAGCGACGGTTGATCACCCAGCCAAACCTCAGCGGTGTCAACAGTATCCCCTGCACCGAATAAGGGATAATGGCTAAAGTTTCTGAAACCAAACTGCATCAAACGCTGGCTTTCACGCATGCGTTCATTAACTGAGGTAAGCCCTCCAACAACGAGAACGAGCCGACGACCATCGCGCTCTGCTGACGCTGCAAGGCCGTAGCCTGATTCTTCTGTGTGGCCTGTTTTCAAGCCATCAGCACCCGCAAAACGACCCAACAAAGGATTGCGGTTAAAACGATTTGAACGAAAATCTTTGTACAAAAACTCTGTTTCAGCAAACATTGGATAGAGATCAGGGAAATCAGTCACGAGCTTGTACGATAAGGTCGCAAGGTCACGCGCTGTCATCACGTGACCTTCTGCCGGCCATCCGTTTGCATTTTCAAAATTACTGCCGTCCATACCAAGCTGTGTGGCCTTGGCGTTCATCCAGTCAACAAAAACACCGTGTGAACCCGCCATATGTTCTGCCAAAACAACGCAGGCATCGTTTCCAGACAGCACGATGATTCCGCGCAGCAAATCAGCAACAGTCACCGTATCACGGGCTCGCAGAAACATGGTTGAGCCACGGTTATTCCAATCGCGCCAAGCACTATCTGAAACGACGACCTCATCATCCAATTGTAGCTCGCCGTTTTTGATGGCATCAAAAGCCATGTAAACGGTCATCAGTTTACTCATGGACGCAGGAGGAAACGGTGTATCAGCGTCTTTTTCAAACAGAATGCTGTTTGTCGTTGCATCAATCAAAATTGCCCGCTTGGCAGGCGTTGACATGCTTTGAGCAAAGAGTGTGTTGGTGATAATAACGAGGCCTGCAAAAATGGCAGTGGTTTTCGTTAAAAGCTTTTTATTCATTACTGCGTGCTACCTTTTTTGTTCGGTAAAAATGCGTGTTTCATAAAACCCGCGACCGACCAATCGGTCAAGGATTTCCTGTGCTAAATTTCGGCTGAGAAGCGGGCCAATCCTAACCCGCCATAATTTACGGCCATCAATGATGGTTTCATATATTTTAGGTGTTTCCCCTGCCCTCAGCACCATGCGTGCCTGCTCATCTGCACTGGATTTTTTACTAAAAGACCCAATTTGTACAAAATGCGTGACCTCTGCGTCATCTGGCGCTTCGGCATATTGACGCGTTGGCAAAGGATTTACAACATTGCCGTTCGCATCGGAGGCCTGAACACGTACGCGGGTAACCCCCTGCTTTTGGAAGCCAAGTAACTGGGCGCCGCGCCGGGACACATCGATAATCCGGCTATCAATAAAAGGGCCACGGTCATTCACCCGAAGAACGATTGAGCGGCCGTTCGCCAGATTGGTGACTTTAACAAAACTTGGAAGCGGTAGAGTTTTATGCGCCGCAGTCAGTGAATTCATATTGTAAACTTCACCGTTCGCTGTTTTTCTACCGTGAAATTGCCTGCCGTACCATGATGCCAAACCAACCTCATCATAGGTTGGGTCTTCTTTAGGGTAATACCATTTTCCAGCAATTTTATAGGGCTTACCAACCTTTTGGGCGCCGCCTTGATCCCCTTTTGGAAGTTCATTATCATTCGGTGGGCGCACGGAAGGCGTTGTCGAACAAGCCGCCAAAAACAAAAGAAATAGGATTAAGGACAGGCTTTTATACACAAGGTTTACCTTATCGTATCTGACAATAGGCCAACGGACAGGGCATATTTAAAGGATGGATTGTACCGCATAATTGAACAAAAATTCTGATACACGAGATAAGCCTGATTATCGCCTTTGTCAGCGATAATGATCGCAGCTGGAATGGACACTTTTGGCAAATCACTTCCATCTGCGCGCCTTACACCAAGGGCCTGCCAATCTTGAAGGTCACGCCATATGCCCATTGTTTTGTATGCCTTACAGAAACGGGCTGGCGTTATACCATCAGCCTGCTTCCCTTGCAGTGCTGTTTCACTTCCCGTAGGTATCGTTACAGGCCGCCCCCACGTCTGATCATCACGCCAGCCATAGTATTTTAAATAGTTACCAATAGAGCCGAAGACATCCGGGTTTGTTGTCCAGATATCCCGTTTACCATTACCGTCCTGATCAACAGCATATTTAAGGTAATTTTCGGGCATAAATTGCGGTTGTCCCATCGCCCCGGCCCATGACCCTTTCATTAGATCATAATCGGCATAACCTTTTTCCATTATTTCTAAGGCAGCAAACATTTCCCTTCTAAAACGAGGGCCACGACGTTTGTCATATGCAAGGGTTGCAAGCGAATTGAAAACAGGGATCGTAAGCGGAACAGTTCCATAGTTGGTTTCAATTCCCCAAATGGCGGCAATAAAGCGCGACTGAACACCAAACGCTTCCGATGCCCCTTTAAGAGAAGCCGCGTGATTTGTCATCATCGCCCGGCCTTTGGTTTTGCGCCAGTCACTTACGCGGCGTGACAAATAGTTCGCGTAGGTTTGAACGACTTCCGGTTGGCTTCTGTCGCGTTTTACAATTTTCTTCTCGGGTGCTTTGACACCTTGCAGCGCAGTATCAATTGTTTCCTGCGAAATGCCTTTTGCTAATGCCTCAGCCCTAAACTCAGTCAGCCAATTCTGAAAAGCAATTTCTTCCTCGGACAAGGTAGGTTCGTCTGTATTGTTTTGTTGAACTACGGCATCAACACCATCGGTTGAAGCAATAGTTTGAAAAGATAATATGGGATTTGAAAGACTCGATATGGAAAAAACAGAGCATAATATTACTGCGATCGATTTATTGATGTTCATTTGCACTCCGTTCAATGCTTAATCCGTATCTTTGTAAATTGATATTAGGCAATCTGAGCCCCCATGCACAAGCTAGAAAAAAGCTTATTTCATTAAAGTATCATGATTGTGAGGTAATTATGGCGAACATGCTCTAGGAGCGCAAAAAACAAAAAAGCTGACACTTTAAAGTGTCAGCTTTTTGATGGTGAGCCCGACAGGATTCGAACCTGTGACCCACTGATTAAAAGTCAGTTGCTCTACCAACTGAGCTACGGGCCCATATCATTATTCCCATATGTTGGTAACGAACTCAGTGTTCGGTGGGAACGCGGCGGAACATAGGGGCATCATTCTAATCGGTCAAGCAAAACTATCATTAAAATGAAATTTTTTATGACTATTGATCTATTGCGCTTTGATTTGCCTGCTTTTACACTCACAGTATGGCTTTATTTCTACGCTATTTGTTACTTTTGAGCACCCTGAATATTGCGACAATCTGCCACGCATATTCAAACGCTATCAATTTAAAAGAAAATCCACCCAGCTGCGATCCAGATTTTTTCAGGCAAGCCAAATCAGCTTATTGTGTATGGGAGCAGGAACACAGGTTGTATCGGTTTGTTCCATCCAGAAGAGTACATGATATACCTGTTTTTTATCTGTCTGGTGGCCCTGGCATTTATACTGAACAATATCTTCCTCAAATGGAGAAGCTATCGGAACAACTCGGCCGCATAATATTGTTTCCAGCACTTCATGGTTTGTACGGCGAATCAAAAGAAAAATTTGATTGTATTGCAGAAGAAAAACAGGTCTTTGAATACAGGTCCAAAGCAAGTGACATAGATGAGAAAACACATCAAAAATTAAAAAGGCTGGTATTTTTAAAAGGATGTATTGATCGTCTATCCCTCCAAAAAGCCGAGCTTTTGAAATATGGTACAGTGGCGATTGCAGATTCCTACGAAAAGCTACGAAAAAGTTTAGGAATCAGAAAATGGGTTATCATGGCAGAATCCTATGGAACCCGCCCTGCAATACAGCTCGCTAATTTATCTCCAAACACGGTTACAAGCCTTGTACTCGATTCCCCTGAAACTCCGTGGGTTGATGAGTTTTGGCATCTGGAAACGCAATTTAAAAATACCATAATGAAATTGGATGAATTGTGTGCTCCAAGAAAAGCAAATTGTCCGAATCGCCGTCAAAAGATATCGAAACGAATTGAAAATATTTTTCATATGTTGACGAACGGAAACTCAGGGCCACACTACATAACGCTTAAGAGTTTTAAATCTGCTAACAAAACCACGCCTTATCGATTAAACGATAACGATGTGTTGGCTAGAGTTTTCAACTCTTTTCGCCATCCCTCATCAGTGCGATATCTTCCGTACACCCTTTCGGCTCAGTCTTTAGAGGTTTTTCTAAAACGTTTGTCACAAGACATGACTACGGAAGAGCAACAAAGGAATTTAACCAGTTTTGGTGTTCAACACTATATACGGTGCACCGAGCTACCCTATTGGAAATGGGGCGAAAGAACACCGGATAAAGACGATAGTTTCAATTTTGAAATATTATCTAGATTTAAAAAGGCGCTATTTGAAAGACAAACTGCTATTTGCAACCGGTTTGGCATAGAGCCACGCCAAACAATGACAAAACCTGTGTTACATCCATCACTTAGGGTGTTGATATTGTCTGGTGGTTTAGACCCGGTAACGCCCAGTGATATAGTCATGAAAGCTTTTGAAGTGTTCCCCAATGTAACATTTTATCGCTACCCACAGCTTGGTCACGTTGTTAATAATCAGGCGGAATGCGTAGTTGAGGATATAAAACAGTACATCAACACTCCATATAAGGATGAAATCTCACTCACGACAAAAGAGCAGCCGACCTCAAACTGCCGTGAAAAAGACCTGCGCTTACAATTTTATACGCCTGTAACCATAAGGTAAACTGATCTAGACGGGATCAATATCTCCAAGCGCATATGTTTCTCGAAACTTATTCGCATGTTCAGTTAATCGGCCCTCATTAATCGCGCTTCTAAGCCCTGCCATAAGGTCTTGATAAAACTGTAAATTATGCCAGGTAAGGAGCATTGACCCTAACATTTCACCCGACTTGATAAGGTGATGGATGTAGGCACGTGAATACTGCGTACACGCGGGACATGAGCATGCTTCATCAATTGGTCGCATATCATCTTTGTGGCGCGCATTTTTCATATTGATGGCACCACGGCGAGTAAACCCCTGCCCTGTTCTTCCCGAGCGCGTGGGCATAACACAATCAAACATATCAATGCCACGCTCTACCGCACCAACAATATCATCAGGCTTGCCAACCCCCATTAGATAGCGTGGCGTATCTTTAGGCATTCTGGGCATTGTGAAGTCCAACACCTTGAACATCATTTCTTGACCTTCGCCAACCGCAAGGCCGCCAATCGCATAACCATCAAAGCCAATATCGGTCAAGGCGTCGATTGATTTAAATCGTAAGTCCTCATAAACGCCGCCCTGAACAATACCAAAAAGCGCAGACCGTGCCGCATGCTCTTCACCGCTATTGAAACCGTCACGTGAACGCTTTGCCCAGCGCATGGATAATTCCATAGATTCTTTGGTTTGTTCCTCTGATGCTGGGTACGGTGTACATTCATCGAAAGCCATTACGATATCAGAACCCAAGAGCCGCTGAATTTCCATCGAGCGTTCTGGAGTGAGTAAAATCTTACTGCCGTCGAGGTGGGATTGAAATGTAACACCTTCTTCGCTCATTTTCCGAAGCTGCGCTAGCGACATAACCTGAAACCCACCAGAGTCTGTTAGGATCGGGCGGTCCCAGTTCATAAATTTATGTAGTCCACCCAACCTATGCACCCGCTCTGCGGTAGGGCGAAGCATCAGGTGATATGTGTTGCCAAGGAGGATGTCCGCGCCTGTAGATCGTACATTTTCAGGATACATAGCCTTAACTGTACCTGCTGTACCTACTGGCATAAAAGCGGGTGTTCTGATTTCACCGCGCATCATTTGAATGGTACCAGCGCGCGCCATGCCGTCGGTTGCATGAATTTTATAGGAAAAACGTTCGCTCATGATTAAGCGTCCTTTTTTAGAAAGAGAAGGCTGGAATCGCCGTAAGAATAAAAACGGTACCCGTCTTTAATTGCTGTTTTGTATGTATAATGCATTTCCTCAAAACCAGCGAATGCTGATACCAGCATGAAAAGAGTTGATTTAGGTAAATGAAAATTAGTCATTAAAATGTCAACAGCCCTAAAGCGATAGCCCGGCGTAATAAAAATATCTGTATCGTCTTTGAAGGGATGAATGATGCCCTTTTCATCTGCCGCGCTTTCAAGAAGCCGCATCGATGTTGTTCCTACCGATATAATTCGACCACCTCGTGCCTTTGTATCATTTAGTAATGCTGCTGTTTCTGGTGTTATTTCACCCCATTCGCTGTGCATTTTATGATCTTTAGTATCTTCCACCTTCACTGGTAAGAATGTCCCCGCCCCAACATGGAGAGTAACCGTTGCTTGCTTAACGCCTTTTTCTTTTAATTTTTCAAACATTCGATCAGTGAAATGCAGACCAGCGGTTGGTGCCGCAACTGCGCCGTCTTCCGCCGCGTAGACAGTCTGATAATCATCAGCATCGGCATTATCAACAGCGCGCTGTGCAGCGATATAAGGCGGCAAAGGCATTGTTCCATGCGCTTCGAGTGCCTCAGTCATCGCATTATCTTCGACGTTGAATTGAAGTGTACGTTCGCCAGCTTCGCCTATTGCGGTTACCTTTGCGCTTAGTCCATTGAAATCAAGAATATCATTCAACCGGCATTTTTTTGCTGGTTTTGCAAAGGCCTGCCATTCTGTCGCCGAATTGCGCTTATGGAGCGTTACCTCAACTTTGGCATCGCCGCGCTTTCCATACAATCTTCCAGGAATTACCCGGGTATTGTTGAAGACAATCACATCCTCAGACGTTAAATAATCTGCTAAATCCAAAACCGATTTATGCTCTAATTGGCTTTCAGCATTTAAAACAAGCATACGGGCGCTATCACGCGGCCTTGCTGGTCTTATGGCGATCGACTCTTTCGGTAGTTCAAAATCGAAATCATTTACGTTCATGACGATGTTTCATTCAGTTATCAAAGCAAATAGACTTTATGCTGTTTTAGGGTTTTAAAGGCTTGGCTATATACATTGATTGTTGTTGGTTAGAAACAAAAAAAGGCGCCGGAAGCGCCTCTTTCATGTAATGGCATTATTGTTTATTTATCAACGTCTGCGGCAACACGCACACTAATAATTTTACTTGGATTACGTGGAGGCTCGCCTTTTTCGATCATATCGACAAATTCCATACCTTTGATTACACGGCCCCAAACAGTATATTTGTTATCAAGCTGCGCACAGCGGGTAAAACAAATAAAGAACTGGCTGTTTGCGCTGTCTGGATTGTCGGTCCGAGCCATAGATAGTGTACCGCGCAAATGAGGAACACGATTAAATTCAGCCTTCAAGTTAGGTTTGTCACTACCACCGGTTCCTGTACCTGTCGGATCACCGCCCTGCGCCATAAAACCTGGGATCACACGGTGAAACACAATGCCATCATAAAAGCCTTCACGCGCTAATTCTTTCATGCGATCAACATGGTTAGGGGCAACGTCAGGTCGCATCAATATTTCCACACGACCAAATTCCAGGTCCATATAGAGTATATTCTCTTTATCTAGCGAAAGCTGTAATTCAGCGGCGTCTAATTCTTCACTCATAATTCCCACCATCGTTAAAACTGCTACTAAAATATATTTAAACATATCATTCTCACTTACTGAGCTACTTCGCATCAGCAATTTTGGCCCTAACGGCCTCTGCGATCGTTGCCGGTACAAAGGGCGCTATTTCCCCACCGTACAATGCAACTTCTTTAACCAACTTTGAGGCAATAGTTTGATAGCGTGGATCAGCCATTAAAAATAATGTCTCAATATTTGGATTGATTTGATAGTTCATCCCAGTCATCTGGAACTCATATTCAAAATCTGCTACCGCCCGAAGACCACGAATAATTACAGTGGCATTAACCTTTTCAGCAAAATGCATCAAAAGCTCATCAAATTGCTGAACTTCAAAATCAACCCCTACTTCTTCAGCAAGTGGCTTTAATTCGCGCTCAACCATTTCAACGCGTTCTTCCAGGCTAAACATAGGGTTCTTGCTAGGGTTTGTCGCGACACCGATAATAAGTTTATCAACAAGACGGAGGCCACGCTTAACAATATCAATATGCCCGTTTGTTATCGGGTCAAATGTACCTGGGTATAATCCAATACGATATTTTGACATCCGCCTTCCCTTAGCAATTAATCTTCATTATTTGTGTCTGGCGCTGCGTTTGCTTCAGAGGCCTCGGAACCAGCATCGCTACTATTGTTTTCTGATGCTTCTTCCTCATCAGTTTCCTGAAGTTTTGCGACAGAAACGATTGTTTCATCATCAGACACTTTAAATAACGTTACGCCTTTTGTATTCCTTGCAGCAATCCGCACATCATGAACAGGCGTTCTGATCAACTTGCCTTGATCAGTAACCATCATCACCTGTTCATCGTCCGTGATTGGGAAAACAGCAACGACATTACCAATTTGAGAACGTAGGCGATCGTCACTAGGAACATTCCAAATACCCTGCCCACCACGTCCAGTCACGCGGTATTCATGGTTGCTGGTTCGCTTACCAAATCCATTACTCGTAACTGTAAGGATAAACTGTTCAACATCCTTCAATTCCTGCATACGCTCATCAGAAAGCGTTCGCTCACCAGGTTCCGTTTTCCACGAAGCCGCACGAAGGTATGCATCACGTTCTTCTGTTGACGCATCAGTGCCGTTCAGAATGCACATGGAAATTACTTCATCACCTTCAGCGAATTTCATACCGCGCACACCAGTGGACGTACGGCCAGCAAACAAACGAACATCCGCTGCCTTGAAGCGGATTGCACGGCCGCCTTTGGCTGCTAGTAAGACATCATCGTTTTCTGTGCAAACATCAACACCTATTAATTTATCATCGTCATCTGAGAAACGGATAGCAATCTTGCCGTTCGCCATGACGTTTGAGAAATCGGAAAGTCGATTGCGGCGCACGTTCCCTTTTGCCGTTGCAAACATAACATGCAAGTCACCCCAGCTATCCTCGTCCTCAGGAAGTGGGAGAATGGTTGCGATCGTTTCATCCTGCTGAAGTGGTAGTAGGTTGATTACTGCCTTACCTTTTGACTGTGGTGTTCCAAGTGGAAGCTTCCACACTTTCATTTTATATACCTGTCCTGTGTTCGAGAAGAACAACACAGGCGTATGCGTATCAGCGATGAATACGGTAGAGAGGAAGTCCTCATCTTTGGTCTGCATGCCAGAACGGCCTTTGCCGCCACGGCGCTGCGCACGGTAGGTCGAAAGCGGTACACGTTTAATGTAACCGGTGTGGGTTACAGTGACGACCATATCTTCACGCGCGATCAGGTCTTCATCGTCGAACGCACCCGCAGTATCCATATCGATTTCAGTGCGGCGGTCATTACCAAATTCTTCACGTACCGCGGATAATTCTGTGGTTAAAACTTCATATAGTTTTTCACGTGACTGAAGAATTTCCAAATAGACGCGGATACGGGCTGCAAGCTCTTCTAACTCGCCGCCAATTTCATCACGTCCAAGCGCTGTTAGGCGGTGCAAACGCAGATCGAGAATAGCTTTAACCTGAATATCAGAAAGCTGGTAAGTGCCGTCCTCGTTCAGCGCGCCGGTTTCATTGATAAGCTCAAGGTAGTCCATAATCTCACCAGGGTGCCAACGACGGTTGCGAAGCGCCTCGCGCGCTGCGGCCGGTGATGGCGCGCCCCGAATGATTGCAACAACTTCGTCAATATTAGCAACTGCGGTCACGAGGCCAACCATGATATGAGCGCGGTCGCGAGCCTTATTCAGATCAAACTTGGTCCTGCGAGTGATCACCTCTTCACGGAAATCAATGAAAGCTTCCAGAACTTGCTTAAGGTTTAATTGTTCTGGTTTGCCGCCATTCAAGGCAAGCATGTTAACGCCGAAGCTAGTTTGAACCTGTGTGAAGCGGAATAGCTGATTAAGAACAACCTCGGGAACCGTATCACGCTTAAGCTCAACAACAACACGCACACCATCGCGGTCTGATTCGTCGCGAATATCTGAAATGCCTTCAATACGCTTGGTCTGCACGCATTCTGCGATCTTTTCGATCATGGACGCCTTATTGACCTGATAAGGCACTTCCGTAATCACGATAGCAAATCGACCAGCCCGAATTTCTTCAACATGGGTTTTACTTCGAATTACAACCGAACCCCGCCCTGTTTCAAACGCGGACCTTATGCCGCCAGCACCCAGAATAATACCACCTGTCGGGAAGTCAGGACCTTTGATGTGTTCCATCAGACCTAACGTGTCGATATCCGGATTTTCAATAACCGCAAAAACACCATCAATAACTTCACGGAGGTTATGCGGCGGGATATTCGTTGCCATACCAACCGCGATACCAGCGCCACCGTTCACCAACAAATTCGGAAAACGGGCCGGAAGTACAACAGGCTCGCTTTCGCTTTCGTCATAGTTTGGCTGAAAGTTGACTGTATCTTTATCGATATCAGCAAGAATCATGCTTGATATCTTATCCATTCGGGCTTCGGTATAACGCATTGCAGCAGCGCTATCGCCGTCCATAGAACCAAAGTTACCCTGCCCATCAATAAGCGGCGCCCGCATAGAGAAGTCCTGCGCCAAGCGAACCAATGCATCATAAATCGCGCTATCGCCGTGGGGGTGGTATTTACCCATTACGTCCCCGACAATACGTGCCGATTTGCGATACGGCCTGTTCCACTCATAGTTATTTTCATGCATTGAATATAAAATACGGCGGTGAACAGGTTTCAAACCATCACGTACGTCAGGCAATGCACGAGAAACAATTACGCTCATTGCATAATCGAGATAAGAGGATTTCATTTCCTCTTCGATAGTAATGGGTTGAATATCGCGTTCTTCAGGAGTGAGTGGGGTATTATCGCTCAAGAGGGTATTCCCTGTTATTTTTGGCTTCTTTAATCAAAACAGAATTATAAATATCGGTTTAAAACAATAAAACGATACACACATTTATGTTCTGATATTGAATTCCTATTTTAAATATTATCATCAAATACTAATGAGCATTCACAAGCACGTGCTGCATAGCATTTTCACTCTATTTTTCTAGCAATTTGGAACCTTCCACGCAAGGAAACAAAATGGAGTTTAGGTGTCTTTTTTCACTTATGTAAAAAAAACATAATAATAGGGCTAGACGGAAACAATTTGTTTGGTTAAAAGACCGCTCAGATCACGCCATCGCAGCACACGGGCGGGTGGCAGAGTGGTTGAATGCACCGGTCTTGAAAACCGGCAAGGGTGCAAGCCCTTCGTGGGTTCGAATCCCACCCCGCCCGCCACTATTTTCTGAATATATAAATACCCGACAAGAGCACCTTAGCTTATTAGTAAGCTTGCCCTTAAGACTGTTATTATTATGCCTGTATAATAATGAATTTTGCAGATTGGCTGTGTACCCGCCCGTGCTGAACACAAATGAGCCTGTAAGCGGCTAGTTTTAACAAGATCAGGCAGCGAAAGATGAGTTGAGTTCTTTGCGCACGCGCCTCAGCCATAATTTTATTCTTGGTTTTGCCATCAAATCAAAACCACCATCCGCTGAGAATTGTGTGTAGGCATAAAGCGCTATATCTGCGAGCGTAATATGATCCCCTATGAACCATTCATTATCCTGCAGGTGATTCTCCATGATATTCAGGGCAGACTCACCCTTGGTAACCAACGCTGGATCACGCTCGTTCTTTGCCTTTTCCAAAAATAACATATGAAACCGACAAACGGCTATGGCTGGTTCATGACTATATTGTTCCCAAAACAGCCATTCATCCATCTTGGCTCGTGCCCAGGAATTGGCCGGTACCAGTGGGCTTTCATTGGCTAAGAACCGTATTATTGCATTGGATTGAGATAGGCAGCGACCATCAGAAAGTTCTATCACCGGGACTTGGCCTGATGGATTTAACTTCAAAAATGTTCCGCTTCGAGTGCGTCCTGATAGGACATCGACATCTTCCCAGTCATAAGAAATACCCAAATAATCACAGACATATTGAACTTTCAGGCAGTTTCCTGACCGTTTATCGCCGTATATTTTCATATTTTTATCCCCACATAATGTCGATATTGTATTCATATCACATGACAACTCATGACAAGCCCTATTTATTTTCTGCGTAATGATCAGAATATCTAATGCCTTAAAAATAAGCAGAAATTGTCGTGTGCCTAAAATTGAGGCTCAAAAAGCTTATAAAAGGTTCTAAAACTCGCGCAAGAGCGCCTCAAAAACTGGCATAAACAATGCTTATATATGAGTATGACTTTGCAGCACATATAGAATTGTGAATAAGTCATAAGAGATTTGCAAACAGTTCGGAAACCTCCCCTCCTCTCTCTCATTCCGGACTGCAAATAAAGCCAGCTACTATTGATGAGTAGCTGGCTTTTATTTTTATAGTTCTAAATAACGTTGGTGGGGGGGGCAAGCTAACGCCTGCCCCTCTGTTTACTGCGCTATTTTTGAGAGATTAATGACATCTTCTTTTTCTTTGAACGCCTTATTGAAAGCAGCAATCTCGTTTGCAATCAATTCATCGCGTTTCGCTTTTGCCATTTCCCACTTGGAAGACAAATCGCTATAGCGCTCTTTAATGCCGCCGGTAAGCGGAGGAACAGCGCCGTCAATGCCACCGTAAAGGCCTGACAGCTCTGACACCAATCGGTCAGGCCAATTCAGAACATCTTGGAAGAATGTACGCTTAGATGAGAAAACACCGTCTTCCCATTCTTGCATCGACTTTAAGATAGCTTCGCCTTGTTTCTTCAAATCCTTATCGCCAACAAACTTTAACTGACCTTTCAGTTGTCCACGCACATCCTTAAATGTCGCAAGTGTTGTTGCAAGTTCAGTGAAGATGCCATCGACATTTTTCATGAGTTCGCGTTTTTCAGCCCAGTCACTATCGCTAATATTATGACGAGGATCGAACATGAGGGTTAATGGTTGCTCGCTAATTGTGTCGCCCGCTTTTAGGCGAAGTGTGTAGCTACCCGGTAAAGCCCCGGGACCTGAGAATTCATCCCTATTGCCCCATGCTGGTGACCAGGCACCTTTAACGCCCGGGCGAGCATCTTCATTTAAATCCCAAACAGCTTTATTAAGCCCTGCTTTTGCAGGTAACTTGTACCGTGTACCGGAACCGCCGCCTTTTGCATTCCCTTTTTTATCAGATTTAAGGGTACGAATTACGTTACCGTCACTATCTACAATTTCAACAGTTAATGCAGTTTCTTTATGATCAAAGCTTTCAGGAAGTGAATAATAAAATACTGCTCCGCGATCAGGGTTTGGTGCCTGCCGCGAGTTCGAGCGTCCATAATATTGAACGTCATAGGCGGTTGAAGGCGCAAAAAGTGTTGCCTCTGTTGGAACATCACCGCCCATTGTGCGAAGCGGTGAGATGTCATCCATTATCCAGAAGGCACGCCCCTGTGTAGATAGGACAAGGTCATTCTTGTGAACCTTAATATCAGTTACAGGAATAACAGGCAGATTAGACTGCATTGGCTGCCAATCGTCACCGTCATTGAAGGAAACATACATGCCAACTTCTGTTCCAGCGTAAAGAAGTCCTTTACGAACAGGATCTTCGCGAACAACACGAACAAAGTGTCCGTCAGGAATACCTTTGGCGATATTTTTCCAACTTTTACCATTGTTAGTGGTTTTGAAAATCAATGGTGTGTGATCATTATATTTGTAGCGTGTGAATGCAACATAAGCCGTACTATCATCATGTACAGAGAGATCGATCGAGTTAACAAGGCCGTTGCCTGCGCGCTTTGGCGTAACATTATTCCAGCTAGCACCACCATCCGTGGTGACCTGAACAAGGCCATCATCGGTACCAGCCCATAAAGTGTTTGCGTCTTTTCCGTGCTCGGCCAGCGCGAAAATGGTTCCATAGTTTTCTGAAACCTCGTTGGTGATCGGCCTTCCGCCATCACCCAGTGTGTCTGGATCATTCTTGCTAAGGTCCGGGCTAACAACCGTCCAGCTTTGACCCCGATCAGATGATCTAAACAAGCGATTACCAGCGTGATAAATCACTTTCGTATCATGTGTGGAAACATGAATGGGCGCATTCCAATTAAAACGGTATTTCCTGTCTTTCGGGGCAATACCAAAGCCGATTTCTGGGTAAACACGAATATCCCGTGAGCTTACAGTTTCATCATCATATTCATTGATTTGACCGAGATAACAGCCAGCATAGACAAATCTTGGATTATCTGGATCAAAGGAAACATGACCGCTTTCACAACCACCCACCGGCTTGAAATCTTCAATACCAATACCACCGTCAAGGCCGCGACTGCGGATAGCAACCGTTGAGTTATCCTGTTGACCTGCATACACACGATAGAAAAAATCGTTGTCGGCATTTACACGGTAAAACTGTGCCGTTGGCTGGTTCATCTGTGTTGACCATGTCTTGCCACCGTTCCAGCTAACAGCGCCGCCGCCATCGTTGGCTACGCCCATCATGTCTGGATTATTGGGGTTGATCCAAAGATCATGGTAATCGCCGTGAGTGCCGGTTATTCGTGTCGGGAATGTTTTACCGCCATCAATTGACTTAAAGAAGGCTGAGTTTTGAACGTAAACAGTGTCAGCATCCTGTGGGTCAGCGAACACATGCATATAATACCATGAACGCGCATGAAGGCCGCGGGTTCCGTTTACATGGCTCCAGCTTTCCCCGAAATCATCAGATTTATAGAGACCGCCCTTTTTCTTGGCTTCTACAATTGCCCACACGCGACCAGATTTTGCAGGTGCCGCGACGACACCAATTTTACCCATCTCATCAGGGAGGCCTTTGCTCATTTTTTTCCAGGTATCACCGCCATCAACTGATTTCCAGATGCCACTGCCTTCACCGCCAGAGCGAATTTCCCATGGCTTGCGCTGGTTATCCCACATTGAGGCATACAGGATACGTGGGTTATTTGGATCTACTGAAAGATCAATTGCACTTGATGTTTCATTCACAAACAATGTCTGCGACCAGGTTTTACCGCCGTCTGTTGTTTTGTATACACCGCGTTCCTTTGTTGGTGCCCAAGGGCTTCCCTGAACAGCGACATAAATTGTTTCAGGGTCATTTGGGTCGATCTGGATTGTCGATATTTGACGGCTATCCTTTAGGCCGACATTTTTAAAATTCTCACCGCCATCTGTTGATATGTAAACACCGTCACCGTGGGACGAAGCAACGCCGCGGTATGGGCTTTCCCCCATTCCAACAACAACGACATTTTTGTCTGATGGTGCAACAGCGATGGCGCCAACACTTGCTGTTTTAAAATCATCATCTGAAATTACGTTCCAGTTCTGACCGCCGTCTGTTGTTTTCCAAACACCGCCGACAGTACCAATATAATATGTCGATGGATCGCTTGCGATACCAGCAACAGCCGTTGCACGGCCGCCGCGAAACGGACCAATGTTTCTATATTCCAATGCTTGTAATAATTTATCATCAACCGTGTCGGCAATTGCCCCCGATTGTGGTAATGATATCATGAAACCACAGGCAATCATTGTTGCAGTGATACTTGTAAATCGCCCTTTGAAAGTTTTGGACATTTCAACCCTCTCCTTGCCCTTTAGCTAAAAGCTTTCCCCCCAAATTTACCGATGATAGTTTTGGTAAATTGTACTTGAATATCAACAAATTTATGCTGATTTTCGACTTCGCTTTTTCTGCCATTTTTTAACATGCGGTAGAAAAAACAAATAAATCCCCGTTATCCATAACACAAATAGAACAATACCTGCTGGTAAAAACAACCAAAGCTTTGCCCAATCCGCAAAGAAACTTCCATCATGAATTTGTTCAATAATGTCTGAACGCCTGAAAGCGACTTGCAGGATTTCTGCTGTATTTGCGTCAACCTGAACTTCCCAATTCGTTGCCGACACAAACTTGACCATTCCTTTATCGGCCTTAACGTCTACCCGTTCAAGGTCTGCCCAAGTGGTAATGCCCGCATGTTCAACAGTTTTGGCGGCTTCATATAATTCGGCTAGTGACCTTGTTGGAATTGCCTCGCGCTCTATTCCTTTTTGTGATTTGGGCTGTATCCATTCAATTTCTTTTTTTAGCATCAGCAGGATGCCTGCGCCAATCATCACCAATAGTGGAATAGCAATGATAATAGATCCCCAGTGGTGTATCTGGCGAAATAACTTTTGAGTTTTCAAGTTTTGCTCCCCGCAGTGCCCAAATTCAACTTGTTATAAGCTATTTATAAGTTGCTGCTTTCTTATAGGTATATCAACAGAAAGTGATTAGTAAAGGGCTGGTATCGGGATCACAAACGATTGATCTTTTGAAAAAATTAGCAAGCTCAGGATTTGACTTATTGCTTGCTATTCTTCAGATAGATAATGAGACACCACAAAAATAATATTGAAGACCTCTATGGGACATAAATTTTCGTCCATACTTGCACTATCATTTACTCTGTTTTCCCAAAGTGTTTGTGCCACCGATGACAAAAGTGAGGCTGCGCCGGGCCCCTTCAGTCAGGATAGGTTACATATCGGCGGGCGTATAATTCTTGAAAATGCAGAAGCAAGATTTGACGGTGTTAATTTTGATGAGAGTGAACTAAGGCAATTACGCATAAGACCAACCTATAATTTCTCTGATACCTTTAGGGTTGTTGCCGCTTTTGAAGTCTCCAATAATAATATTGAGCTGCCAAACGTTTTTCTCGAACAGCGAACCGGGGCATGGAGATTTAGGCTAGGACAAGCCAAGCTCATAACCGGTCTTGATGTTGCCAACAGCAGGTTAGCATTATCCTTTATCAATCGTCCTGCAATTATTGAACTTACATCAGCACTTACTCGGCAAACTGGTTTGGCGGTGCGTTATCGTTCAGGCGATTTTGTTTATCATGGCGGGGTATATCAAGGAGCGATATCAGATGGCGGGGACGAAGAAGCTACGGTTTTTTCATCACGTCTGGTGTGGAGCCATGAAAACTCCGATGGCAACAGATTTCATATTGGTGGGGCTCTTAGATACAGGAACCGCACTGACAACGATTCATTCATTTACCGAATACGCCCTGAAACCCGCGCTGTACCAAGATTGATCAACTCTGCCCGTAATTCTAGCGAAGATATATTGGCTGGAGGAGAGGCGCTATATCAAAGCGGACCCCTTACGCTAACCGGAGAAGCTATTTATTTGCGTGCCAGCAATAGCGATAGTCTTGGTTTTTACGGCGACATTAGCTGGTTCTTTGGTGGAAAGCGCGGATACCAGAAGGCGAACGCCAGGTTAGATTTAAGCGATGTATCAAATGGCATATTTCATGGCGGCATTGGTGCATTCGAGGTCGCTGCGCGGTTAGATTATGCACGTATTCAGGACGACGCCAATATTGCTCAAAGGCAATTTTCTCAAGAACTCGCCTTTATATGGCATATGGAACGGAATCTAAAACTTGTAACAAACTTAATTCACACACGGTCCGGCCCGGTTAATCAAAGACAAGACGTAAATAGCCTTAATCTAAGCCTACAGTTTTCTTTATAATTTGTATGAAATTTCATCGGAATTTTAAGTTGGGAAACTCAGAGGGCGATGGGGGTTAGCCCTCTGAGTTTGAATAACAAGCCGCGAAACTCTGCTAGCCCGTTACAAGAAGGTTTGTATGTTATTTTGCGTAACTTCCGCAATCGAAAAACGTCGATCTCACGGTTATATTACCCGCATGTTATCTTGCAACGAATTCGCTAAATATGGGGTCTATACAGTAGTGAAAAGTATGAGTTAAAAAATACGTAAACTACGCAATAAATGACAAGAAAATACAATATGAAGGATATAAATTATAAATCAGATGCCAGAATAAACATCGAAACAAAAAAGAACCGTTCACAAGTCAATAAAGGTGGATTGGACACCCGCAGCACTTGAACTTATTTTTCCTCTGCAACTTTATCCCAAACACCAAATTCATAGTTGATGCTCCACTCAATTAAATACCGGTAAACATCTTCAATATAAGTAGCGTTGCCGTTCAATTTTTCTGCTGTCGTTAAGGCCTTTTGCACGACATCTTCAACTCGGTCTTCATCACGAACGGTATTTCTGTCCGCCTTAATGTGACCAGCCTGAGCGATATATTCTAATCGCTCTAGTAATAAAGGGACAATTTCACGGTCAATACGATCGATCTCAGCGCGAACTTCGGGCATTGTTGTGCAGTTTTTCAAGGCCAGCCTCATTTGAACATCTTTATGGAACGGTCTATTTCTTATAGTTTGCTGTGCATTCATTCAAGCGATGTTTTGTCGCGTTATGATGATGATTTCACCGACGCATCATTGATGCGTTTCAAAACAGACTCAGGAATTACATTAAAGAGCAATAGAATTGCTTGTTCACGCTTGCTAATTCCATCTAACAGCGTGAAATATCCTTCTTGCTGCTTTGCTTCCTTTGGGTCAACCAACGACCTAATGATAACACTCGCAGCGTCCAATTGCCCTGAAAGCGCATAAATGTTTGCAAGTGTTTTCGTCGCAATGTTTTTAATCCGCGGATTATTTAAAAGTGGCTGCAATAATGCAATCGCACTTTCATATTCACCGCTTAAGGCAAAAGAAATCGCAAGGTTATTAATTGTCCCCGAATCCTTAGGGTCAACCTGAAGGGCTTTGTCGTAGAAAACTCTCGCTTTTTCATCCAGTTCCAACACCTGTGCCAAGGAGCCAGCCAAAGCCAATATTGGTAATGTCGCTTCCCCTGATTCTGCGGTAGGTTTGATAACAGCGTAGGCTTCTTCAAACTCCTGACCAAAGGCATAGGCTTGAGCCAAAGTTGTTTTGGCAACCGAGAGGTCTGGATATTCCATAACAAGCGTAGTTAGTAGGGAAATTCCTTCACTTCGCTTTGACGTTTGACTAAGAATTCTGCCTTTAGCGAGCTTTGCAGTAAGAAGGTTTGGATCGTTTGCAAGGGCTTGCTCATATAAGTTCAGTGCGTTGACAAGATTACCAGACCGCTCAAACCCTTCCCCGATGCGTACCAACCCTTCCGGGCTTTTTCTGGCTACCTCGTTTCGTGCATTCGCGGAAAATGGCCCCGCACCGTTATTTGTGCGCCTTTCCGGACCACTGGAGCATGCGGTTAGGGCTAAGATGAAAACGGTGAAAATGATTCGGACCGATAAAATTTTATTAAAGTTTGGCATCTAAACCCCGCCTTTTATCGCTTTCTATTAAGCTTTTCGTAACAAACAACACAAAAAACAGCTATTTTCTGCGATTTTTTGCATTTGCAGTTACTATTTGTTATATTACTAACTGCTGAGTAGGCGTGTGTCATGGGTAAATACACGCCGTTGGAGTAAAAAAATGGATATTCTTGGTTCAACGGCTACAAGTAACCAATTTGTAGCTGGAAATGGAAGTTCTGCACAAGAGTCTGCTGTAGCTGAACAGCGGGTAGCAGAAGATAGTTCTGTTGAAAGACGTGAAGCTGAGCCTTCATCTACAGGCCCTGGTGTTGGGGAACGGGTAGATATAGAAGCCTAGCTGTCTGACGAATACAGCGTATCAGCCTTGCTTGTTTTTGCAGGGCTTTTTCTGTGTCCAATTCAAATAAATAGATGGGCCTTATCCAACAATTGCTTGCCAGATCATGCCTATAATTTTTCGTGCTGTTCCTGGCTGGTTATCAACAAACATTGAAACCTTATAATCAGAACGCTTTAATGCAGATAAATACTTGCGTGTCATAGAGATCAAAAGCAATACACTCTGATCCTTAGCCTCATTAGATTTTAATTTGGTGTTTTTGAGGCCGTTTTCGATTTCGGTTGCGATATTTTGAACAATCTCACGGACCTGATCGTCGAATTGTTGTAAATTAGAGTTTACACCAAAAGAGATAAGCTGATCATCAGAACTCGCTTGAAAAGGAATGGCACGGATTAACCCCATAAGTGCCCACGCTGTTCCACATTTAACGGCTACCTCCCTACCATCAGGCTGTCCATCATTGCAGATTAGCAAAGCGGCCTGGCATAATTTACCGCCAACATTTTCAGCATAGTTTTTCAATGCGTCCATATCCGCTATACCATCAGTATAGAGGTCAGACTTTCGGGCTTCGATTACGTCCATTAGCAACGGCGCAATCGTCCTTAGTTGAGCAATTTCCGATAGTTCCTGTACAACAGGATGTTCCCGAACATGACCATCAAGAATTTGCTCAATTGCTTCCGCCCACCATTGAAGGCGAATTTCGCCAATCATCGTCTCTGAGACGGTTTCACGGGTTTTCGCAATTTCCTGATTAAAGGCATAAAGGGCGAATAACGCTCTACGTTTATCCTCAGCCGCAAACAAAACGGTCAAATACCGATCAGGATCGTCATTTCTTACCATATTTTGGCAATAGCTTTGATTGTCTGTTGCTTGGGTCATTGCATTCAAATGGTTATTGTAGTTTCAGATTATATGAAAAAGGGCCCGTAAAGAGCCCTGTTTCAGTTCATATAGTATTTTGCATTATGCAGCTGCAAGGTTTGCCGCAGCAAATTCCCAATTCACAAGGCTTTCAAGGAAAGTCGCAATATAATCAGGGCGGCGATTCTGGAAATCGAGATAGTATGCGTGCTCCCAAACATCCATTGTTAGAAGCGGTGTTGAACCGTCTGTTAATGGGCATTCTGCATTTAAGGTCTTCACAACTTCAAGCTTACCGTCTGCATTCAAAACAAGCCAAGCCCAACCGGAACCAAACTGAGTTGCACCAGCGGTTTTAAAAGCATCAGCAAAAGCATCAAAGCTACCAAAATCTGCATCGATTTTTTCTGCAAGCGCACCAGTTGGTTTGCCGCCACCGTTCGGTGCCATCGAATGCCAATAGAATGTATGGTTCCAAATTTGTGCCGCATTGTTGAAAACGCCTGCTTTGGATGCGTCGCCAGCAGTTGCTTTCATAATATCTTCAAGGCTTTTACCTTCAAATTCTGTACCTGCAACAAGGTTGTTCAGGTTTACAACATAGGCATTGTGATGTTTGCCGTGATGAAAACTTAAGGTATTGGCTGTGATATGTGGCTCAAGCGCATCTTGCGCATAAGGAAGAGCTGGTAATTCAAATGGCATTGCTACTAACCTCTCTAGCTGATGTTATTGACTGAATATGTGTACGCTATATGGGCGCTTTGGATGATGTTTTTCAAGGGAAAAGTTATAAATTTCCATTAGGGATAGGGTTCATCCGCAGTTTCACCCTTTGCATCAATCTTATGTTGCTCCGCAATCCTTCGGTAATGTTCCGCCATACTGCGGTTTTTTTCAATTTCTTCGGGACGTAAACCGCGAACAAACTTGGCAGGCCTTCCGGCCCAGAGTTCACCGGATTTTATTGTTTTTCCTGGTGTAAGCATTGCCCCAGCCGCAAGCATACCATCACTTTCTATAACTGTGTTATCCATCACAATTGCCCCCATCCCAACGAAGGCATTGTCCTTTAAGGTACACCCATGAAGCATAGCCATGTGAGCCACCAATACATCCCTACCAATAAGTGTTGGATAGGTATGTGTGCTCACATGGATAACAGTACCGTCTTGAATATTACTTCGCTCACCAATTTTAATATGATTTACATCGCCTCGTAGAACGCAGTTATGCCAAATGCTAGCATGTTCCGCGATGGATACATCACCGACAACTTGCGCACCATGAAAGACATAGGCGCTATCGGCAATGTCCGGCCACTTACCCTGAAACGGTGTTAACCGACCACCAAGGTCGGTTTCTTTGTAAAGCGGTGTTTTTTTATTCATAAGAACATTTCCGATGAGAAGTTCTAAAGTTATGGGAACATTGCGACTTGGGTAAGCCCCAGATCTTCCTCAAGTCCCAGCATAATATTCATATTCTGGATGGCCTGCCCAGATGACCCCTTCACAAGGTTATCAATCGCAACAACAATGATAGCGTGCCCTGCTCTACGATCCTTAAAGATATTCATAACAGCACGATTTGAACCGCGAACCATTCGTGTTGCCGGGGCTGTAAACCCGTCTAAAATTTGGATGAATGGATCAGAGCCGTACCGTTGTTGCCAACAATTTTTAATATCTTCGATTTCACACTCATTAAGCCGAACATAAATTGTCTCTAACTCACCACGGTTCATTGGTACCAAATGCGGGGTGAAACTGATAGTAACATCGCTTTCTGCCGCAACTGACAATTCTTGTTCAATCTCTGGCATATGGCGGTGATGCCCCAGACCGTATGGGTGCATGGCCTCGGAAACTTCTACAAACAGATTTTGTTCCTTTAGGGACCTACCGGCCCCTGAAACACCTGACTTTGCATCAATAATAATATTTTCAGGTGATATCAGCCCGGTTTGCAAAATCGGAATAAGCGCTAACAAAGCAGCAGTTGGATAGCATCCTGGGCATGCTACCAAATCTGCGGTTTCGATCTCATCCCTGTAAATTTCACTAAGGCCATAAACTGCCTGTTTTTGAAGTTCAACCGCTTGGTGTTCACCGCCGTACCATTTTGCATAAGTACCCACATCACGTAGGCGGAAGTCCGCAGACAAGTCGATAATTTTTGGCGGATTTTCACACGCCATAATTTTACCGATAATTTCCTGACTTGTGGCATGTGGAAGCGCGCAAAAAACAACGTCAAGACTGCTCTTACTCCAATCAACACTATGAGCTGAAACTAGCTCTGGAAGGTCATATCCAATCAGGTGCGGAAATACCTCCCCAATCATTTTCCCGGCTGAACGTTCAGCGGACAACATTGAAATTTCAACCGATGGATGTTCCAGTAAAAGCCGAACCAAGTCTGCGCCTGTGTAACCACTTGCGCCTAAAATACCAACTTTGATTAGATCGTTCATAATCTATTTTCCATAAAAATACCGCCTGCCGAATGACAGACGGTATCGAATAATCACTCAGATAAGTCTTTTAAATGTCTGGCGGCAATTCCGCAATGGCTTCTTCAAGCTCTGTGAAAGACGGCATATGATGGCTTGGGCATGCGCGCCTGCCGAGTTCAACAGAAATCTGCGGTGCGTTCCCTTGTAAGTGGGCGACAAGAATGATCTGGATCAAATTCATAAAGTGACCATCTTCTTGTAAAATCTGATTAAAGCGGTTGGCAATCGGGCCAATCAATAGATAACCGAGGAAAATACCTAGGAATGTCCCCACAAGGGCACCACCAACTGAAGCACCAAGAACTTCTACTGGTTCAGAGAGTTTACCCATTGTTTTAATAATACCAAGAACGGCCGCTACGATACCAATCGCCGGAAGTGCGTCCGCCATATTTTGAATAGCATGTTGTGGTTCATGCTCTTCCTTATGGTGCTTGTCCAAATCCGCCTTCATGGCGTCTTCCATTTGGTTCGGATCTTCAAAGTTCATCGTCATCATACGAACATAGTCACAGATAAATTCTGTAACATGATGGTCGCTTTCGATCTTTGGAAACTGTTGGAAGATTTTAGATTCGTGCGGGTTTTCAATATGGGGTTCAATTGCCACGACGCCCTTACTTCGTATGGTTTTAACAAACAAAAACATCAGAAGCAGCAGATCTTTATAATCCTGCGAATTCCATTTCGGTCCCTTCATTACGGAACCAATGCCGCCTAACGCGCCCTTGATAACGTTGGTACCGTTCGCGCTGACAAAACCGCCAATCGCGCCACCAAAAATCATCATCAACTCGAAAGGAAGTGCTTTAATAATGATGTCAAACTTACCGCCGGCAAGCGTAAAGCCACCGAACACCATGACCAAAACAATGACAAGACCAATGATAAAAAACATAAGTTCAAATTCCATTTTAGTGCATGAATTTAGTTCATACACCTTTCCACTTATGGTTAATATGCGCGAATAGGTTTAACAACACCTTAAAAAATCTGGGAAAATTATAAAAAGCCCGTTACTGATTATTTAACCTTGGTTGCAGGTTGGAGAATGGTTTCAAAATTCTTTTGCCAAACACCATCAACGAACCGCTCACCAAATTCGTTCCAATCACCATTTTCCCTGCGCTGGAAGGTTAAACGATAACTTTTATCTTCGATGAAGCAAATAAGTTTTTGACCATGTAAGTCGCAGTAAAAGGGCCGACTGACGCCTTTGGACGTGTATGGGCTATATACATACTGGCCGCGCTCAGCATCAAAATATATGACCGTATGTAAGCCATAGAACTGTTTATTGTCTCGAAAACCCCGCGCCTGAATGATCAAAACACTATTTTGAACATCAAACCACACATCTTCTGTATCATAATATTTGCTGGTAGCACCATCCGCTTGATAGGATGTCCCCTCGCCTGCCCAGTGTCCAACAAGAAACTCAAGTTTTTCGATGGCTATACGTTCTACAGACTTAGACTGATTATTGTCCTGGGCTTTGCTCGCAAGCGAAACAGAGGCTAATGCAACAACAATCGCAACATAAGTTTTTATAAACCGTGACATTGTCATTAATTACTCCAGGTTTGAATTAATGACTATATTTCACTGAGCAGCCGTATGGTTTTGTATTTACAGCCTCAATATCGTTGCCTGCTTTCAGGCTATCCCATGCGGCTTTAACATAATTTGTTGCGCCTTTAAGGCTAGCGGGGCGTGCGGATGGTCTATCGTCAATAGCGCCCTGATATTGAACAATGCCTTTTTCATCGATCAGAAACATATGTGGTGTCGTACGCGCTGCATAAAGCCTGCCCACGTCCCCTTCCGGGTCTAACAATACACTTGATGGATATGCACCCCGCGTTGCTGTTAACTTGTCCGCTTCTGCACCAGACACATACCCCTGTTCCCCTTCAGCAGATGATATGATTGATAGCCAGACAACACCATCATCAGTGAGTGCACTTTGGGTACGCTGCATATTACCGCTTCCATAATGTTTGCGCACATATGGGCAATCATGATTTGTCCATTCAAGGACAACAGGCTTACCGAGGAAGTCACTTAATGATACTTCATTTCCTTTTGAATCAACCGCTGTGAAGTTTGGTGCCGGTTTTCCAACTTCTACGCCGTTTGCAATACCGGCAACAGATAGTGCGACAACGATAATAAGTGCAAAAACAAGTTTATTCAGCATGTGATCACTCCTTGAAACAAAGGTTCCGAATTAAATCGGGTTAGACGTTACCATGTCCTTTAATAAACCCGTTGTCAAAACTTCGGGTAAAACAATGGCCTCTTTTTGTCCTTTCGGGAAATAAAGGTAAAGCGGCACGCCAGCGCGTTGATACTTAGCAAGAACGCCGGCTATTTCTGCATCACGGTTTGTATAATCACCCTTTAAAACGGTGATACCTTTATCATCAAACAATTTTATTGTTTCCGCGCGGTTTAAGGCCACCCGTTCGTTAACCTTACAGGTAATGCACCAATCCGCGGTAAAGTAGGCGAATACAGGCTTGCCCTCAACTGTTAAGTCATCAAGCGCCGCGTTACTGTAAATACCGGAATTCGCAAATACACTATCACTGCTTTTGACCGCTGTTTCACTGCCTGATCCTTCATGTATCGGCTCTACGTTCCAGAAAATTGATACTATGGACAGCAGGCCAATAGCGCCTGATACAGTTCTAAGTATCTTGCCATTACCTTGTTGCCATAACCAAATGGCGAAAACGACTGCAATAATAGCGAAAATCAAAAATAGCATCGCAATGCTGCCCGCTTCATTATTGAAAACAAACAAAAGCCAAGCCGCGGTTGCCAGCATCGGGAAGGCAAGACCTTGCTTAAATGTTTCCATCCATGCACCAGGGCGCGGTAGTGCCTTTGCAATACGGTCACTATAACTAAGAATTAAAAACGGTAGCGCCAAGCCGAAGCCAAGCATGAAGAAAACGAGGAGCGCCACATATATCGGCTGCGTAAGCGCATATCCGATGGCCGGTGCCATGAAAGGTGCAGTGCACGGCGTTGCAACAAGTGTCGCCAGCACACCTGTAAAGAATGCGCCCTTTGTTCCTTCTTGGGCGGCAAGCGACTGCCCTGCGCCTTCAAATCCCGTTTGAATATTAAACATGCCTGCTAACGAAAGCGACACCAAAACCATTAATAAAACCATGAAGGCAACAAAAATTGGTTCCTGCAGTTGAAAGCCCCACCCAACGACCGAACCACCAGCACGCAGGGCCAGTAAAATACCAACGATCACACCGAAGCTTGCGAGGATACCAAAGGTGTATGCCCAACCTTCACGCTTACGCGCAGATTTGCTCATGCCGCCAGCGGATAAAAAGGAAAAGGCCTTCAGGGACAACACGGGAAATACACACGGCATTAAATTCAGAATAATACCACCTAGCAAGGCAAATAGCGCAGCCTGCCATACTGGTAGCCCTTCCGAGGCTGGAACAGCAGCTGGAACTGTTGGGGCTGCAATTTGAATAGCGTCAACAATATTAAGCGCAGGATCAATATTAACGGCGGTAATTTCACCGTTTGGTAATTCCAGTTTCAGAATACCAGAACCGCTTTCGGGCGATAATGACCCTTTCAAGCGTTTCAGATTTAGCTCTAATCCATCGTCACTTACATTGACAATCTGAGCGGCGGCATAATCCAGCACACCCTCATACGCCGGGAAATAATATGCATTCTGGATTGTTTCTATTTCATCCGCAGACATATAAACCATAAGCTTGGCAGCTTCCGGTGCTATCTCAATCGAGGCATCCCAAAAAGCGGGATCAGGCATATTTTGACGAGCGTTTGCAAACAGACTTGCGTTTTCTGCACTCGCTGATTGTTCACCAACAGGCAGTTCTAGTTCGAACTCGCCGTACTGAGGAACGCACTCGACTTCGCAAATCAACCATTCCGCTGTTGCTTTAATCCTAATTGAATTTGCGGTGATAATTTGGGGCGTTTGAATAGGAATAAGAAGTGTTGACGATCCATTATATCCATAATTGGTTAGTGGCCCAACGGGTAATGGTTCCGGCACAGGATACACTGTTTCACCAGCCTTGAATCCATTTGGTAGTTCCCAGTTGATATTGGTCGGCATTCCACTATCGCCCGGGTTTTTCCAGTATGTATGCCACCCTTCAATTGGTTCATAATGTAAGGCAAGCCATGTCACATCATTGGCCCCAATCACTGAAACCTCTGACGCTAATATGGCTTTTGTGTGAGTATCTTCGACAATACTACGCTGCGCTTGAGCAACCGCCCCAAACATCAGAAAACATATTAGTATACCAATTGATGAGAAAACGTTTCTCATACCCAAACCTTTCAAAATTACCCTTGCTCTATAGCAAGTGCTGGGTGACTACGCATTTCAAAAAAAAGTGTGATATTAAAATCAGATATAAAGATAAAAGCACGTTATATCAATCAAGAGCAGGTATTAAGACAGCCCTAAAATCATTCACATTCGTATGTGTCGGATTTGCCTGAATAATAGTCCCTAATTTATTAAAAAAACCGTTACTATCACTATTCGCTATATAGTCTTCGGGGTTTAACTTCATATCGCGCATTAAGGCTTTGCTCTCGGGCGTAAACCATGCACCTGCTGCATTTCCTGATCCATCAAGGCCATCTGTGTCGGCAGAAAGTGCGTAAACCCAAACATCATCTGGTAGCTCATTTAACAGCGTTAAAAGGAAATGTTGGTTAGGCCCACCTTTGCCATCCCCTTTAACCCCTGAAGTAAATTCGCCGCCAAATAAAAGCAATTTAGGGCGCCGGCCGCGCCGGGTATACATCCGCGTAATAAACCGTGCTTGTGCTTTACCGTTAATTGCGGCGTCACCAATGGTGTTGTAATTAAGTATTTGCGGCGATAGGCCCAACTGCTGTGCAAACTCAGCCGCGTAATCAATTGCAAATCTGGCATTTGCGATAATTTCGTACCGACATTTATTGAACACAGGGTGATCAGCATTGACTGTTTCAGCAAATTTACCGCTATAGTCGATACCATATTTGGCCAAAATTTCTTTTGCATCTTTTACTGTAGACGGATCAGAAACAGTCAGCCCCGAACCGATCACTGATGGATCATCATCAACAACATCAGAAATAGCTAGCGTTATAATTTGCTTTGCATTCTGTCCTGCAACCGCCAACTGCCCACCCTTTAAACGAGATAAATGCTTTCGTACAATATTCAATTCCTGAATATCCGCTCCAGCGTGCATAAGCTTTTTGGTAATTTCACTTTTTTCAGTAACGCTTAATCCATCAACAGGAAGCGCGACTGAGGAAGAAGCGCCACCTGATAGTAAAATAAGCAATAGATCATTTTCGCAGGCAGACTTTGCTATTTCCAAAACCTTATCGCCTGCGAGCACACTTGCGTCTGAAGGAAAAGGATGGCTTGTCTCAATAATTTCGATCTTTTTGCTGATTTTATTGCCCGCGTGCGGTGTAACCGCAATACCCGTTACATCAACATCAGGCCAACAGGTTTCAACAATCTCAGCATAGCTGGCTGCCGCTTTACCAAGCGCAATAACTTTAACACTGTTGTAACCGCTAGGGTCTGGTAGTCGATTAGGTAAGCAATTCTGGGGGTGCGCAGCCGCAACTGCGACACCATACAAGCCTTCTAGAACACTGCGCCAATCCATGTGGATGGATTGGCCAGTTGTGTGTTGATTATTCGCTTGCATTATCGCTTGCATCAAAGGCACCGATCGGGCCTGGGAATACAACGGGGCTTTCAAGGCCATCGTTTGCGACTGCCGCGACCCCAAAGAAATAATTGTCGATAACAATGTTATCGAGGGTCATCTCACGTGCGTCCTTGCCGATGAAGCGGCTCCAGCGCCACTGGCTATCCGTAGTAAGGCGCCAATAAACACGGAATCCACGCAGGTTTGCGTGCTCTTTCTGATCACCGCGCACTTGCCATTTAATGGTTGTTGATGGCTGAACAGCACCTTGTAATTGAACATTGACCGGGAACGGAGGCGAGCCGGCGATATCAGCAAGTGTGATTACGTTTAGAGCCGTCAGTTTGCGCGCATAATCAAAATCTACACCGTCGATTGTATCGCCGAATTTGATACCGTTTTCAGTGCGAAGGTCCTGATGTTGGCGGTTATAATTTTCGTTCGTTTCCATAATTCGAACACCCGGCCAGCCGGCTTCGTTAAATGGGCGATGGTGGCCGCCACGACCAAAGCGATCAAGACGGTAAATCATCATAACGTCTAGATTTGGAATATACTGATCAGCAAGGCGATCAATTAATCTTGCCAGATTGCGCGATGGACTATCAACTTCACCTCCACGGAAACGCCGCCAGCGAGCTTCTTGCTCAGTTTCAAGCGCTTTCGTGCCTTCAGAAAACACACGTGCAGTCGTGTTATCTATAACACCGTTAACACCTGCAATATTGCCGATCATGTCATTGTTGAGAATGCCCATAACACGCCAGCCTTTTTCTTTGGCGTGATCAGCAAGAATGCGCCCACCATAAAGCCCTTGTTCCTCGCCAGAAAGGCCCGCATAAACAATCGTACCAGGAAACTTTGTTTTACAAAGAACACGCGCTGCCTCGATGGTTCCTGCCATTCCAGAGGCGTTATCGTTTGCGCCTGGCGAGTCATCTGTGTAATTCATCACATCAGAAACGCGGCTATCAATATCGCCCGACATCATAATCACGCGATCAGGGTCCAAAATACCCTTTTGTACCGCAATCACATTCACCACCTCGGTCGGGTTGGGAATGCGTGGCCCAGTAACCGTGTCTGAAATTGTATAGACTTCAAGGTCAGCATTACATGTTTTTGCTATCCGCTTAAACTCAGCCTCGATCCAACGACGAGCAGCGCCGATACCCCGTGTATCCGACTTTGTATCGGAAAGCGTGTGGCGAGTTCCAAAACTTACCAGTTTGCGAATATCCTGTTCGATACGATCAGCAGAGACATCTGCAACCATGGTATGAAGGCGCTTTACTTCGGTTGGTGCATTTTCATGCTCATGTGCAGTAGCATTTGGCGCTAAATATGTGGTGGCAAACAGAGCCCCCATCAGGCCAAAGGTAGTTGTTTTGAAACCCATTTTGATTTCCCCTATCCTCTCAAGTTCCCCATCAATAAAATCTCTAATCCAATATTTTAACGTAAATATCCTGATCTGTATCACGGGCATCCACGCTTAAGCTCGCGATTGGTACCGTAATCATAGATTTGACCTTTGTAATGATATTTTCAGTCAACTTGCGCTTTGTTGCAACATCGCGGCCTTTAAACAAATATACAGTGATGTGCATAAAGTTGGCTGGTCGTCCCTCAACGAATGAATGATCGAAATTTTTGGTCCGGATTTTAATGCTTTTTTCTTCAAAAATACCCATTTCCATAGAGGTTTCATGCACGGCTAGCATAAGTTCGTTCGGTACAAACTCACTATCAAGGTCAGATGAGTGTTCAATAATAATATGAGGCATAAAACTTCCAAACCAAAATTGACCGAAAGCACGTTAATTGTGGCCACAATAACTGCGCTCTCAATGATTTGACTTAGCTTATTCCGCAAACACATAGTGCTTGTCAAGAAATGCGACGCAGAGCAGCTATTTAACGATGATTTGAAATTGTTAAAGTTTTGCGCACAAGAATTAATAAAAAGAAACCCCCGCTTCTTTTTCTGAAAGCGAGGGTCAAATGAATTAGATTTTGGTCAACAGTTACCGCGTAAAAATTAACGAGGCTGTTACCGGCACAATCGGTGAAATTGCATCCAGCCCTGCTAATTCACGCAATTTCAACACACCCGCGCCCAAATTAAAATCATCGGCATGAACCAATACCGGAGAGGCAGTTTCAACCAAAACCGTAGTGTCTGATATCCGTGTCACAAACATATCAGCATCCAGATCCATATTTTCGAAATGAAGATCAAGATTGAAAGTCACGTTCACAAGCTTTCGTTCTCCAACCTTCAAACTGCTAAGGTTCAAATCTATGATATTTAAAGAAACGACTGCATTTGGGGCGGTTTCTGTTTCAAACAAAAGCTTACGCATTCGTTCATTTCGAATATCGATATTTGTTTCGACGCTATTGAGCGAAATTGTAACTGAAACATCACCATCATCCTGAACGTTTCCAGAAAGCTTCTGAAAGGTATGAACCTCTCCTACTTCGGATTGTTTAACCGTTATGAAAGATACCCTTGATTGCTCTTGATCAATCTTCCAGTCTTCTGCCATTGCGTTAGCATTCAATAGGATTGAACTAAATAAAAGCATTAAGAACAGGGTTATAGTTTGTCGCATTGCATATCTCCGCTCAGGAACCACTTACATACCTTGGATATTGAATTACTTTGTACCAGCTTACGATCAAATTGTCTTACGCATAAATTAGCTTAATATCAGTGATAAAATCGATGACCTATTTTGAGGTATCAAAATTTCATCCTTCATCGCTTTGTGATGGACGTGCACTACTACCCGCAAGAATACCTCCATCAACCGTTAGCTCTATCCCGGTAACATATTTAGATTCCGGGGATGCAAGATAAAGCACAGCATTCGCTACATCATCAGGTTCGCCGATATGCCCCAATGGAATATCACGGCCCACAGCCTCAAGCGCGGCTTCACGCGCAGCACCTTCACCGAGCATCGGGTCCCACATGGGCGTTAAAATGGCGGCGGGATGAACGGAATTACACCGAATACCATACCCTTGCTCTGCACAGTAAAGTGCAACGGTTTTCGTGTGGTTTCTGATGGCTGCCTTACTCGCGGCATAGGCACTGGCGCCCGGTATTCCAACGATACCAGACCGCGATGATATATTCACGATACTTCCTGAACCACTATTCTTCATCGCTTTGATCGCATATTTGCATCCAAGCACAGTTCCGTTGAGGTTCACATTCATGACCTCAGACCAGCTAGCCATATCCAGATTTTCGGGATCATGAGGCCCGTCTGTTTCAAGAAAGCCCGTAATACCAGCATTATTAACCAGAATATCCAGGTGTTCATGATTAGTCAAAATGGTATCTATTGCACCCTGCCAATGGCTTTCCTGTCTCACATCAAGCTGAATGTAACGGATATGATCATCAATCCATTCATTATCTTGATCCGGCAGCGTTTGATGAAGGTCGGACAGGTAAACAATCGCGCCTTCACAGGCAAATATTTTTGCTATAGCAAGTCCTATCCCTTGTGCTGCACCTGTCACGAGGGCTACCTGGCCTTCAAGCCTGCCTTTTTTGTCGCGTTTATTTACATTGGTTTTCGCGTGTATTTGGGATGAGTTGCTTTCTTTTGAAAATTGAACGTTTTCAGGCATAATTCTTCCTTACAGATAAACATATATGGTGCCGAAATGGCTTTCGAATGAAATTAAAATGTTTATGCTGCTTGAATCATTGCCAGTGTCCTCCTAAAAGATACGCATTATATAAGAAATATTTTAGGATATTACAATGCCTGCCTTACCGCTTGTTTATGCACCTGATCCAATTTTTAAGAGAAGCGCGCTCGTTGTTCCTTTCATTGATGCTGAAACACAGCAAATAGCCAATGATATGCTAGAGACATTATATGCTGAACGCGGTGTTGGCATGGCGGCCACTATGGTTGGTATCTTAAAACGCATTATCGTCATTGATTTGCAAGAAGATGGCAAGCGGACGCCAATCGTATGTGTGAACCCTGAAATTCTCGCGACCTCCAAGGAGATACAAGTTAACAACGAGGCCTCTCTTTGCTTCCCAGGAGTTTCTGCTGAGATCACGCGGCCAGAAACTGTTGAACTTCGTTACATGGATCTGGAGAGCAAGGTTCACACATTGGAAGCTACCGGATGGTTAGCAGCAATTATTCAGCATGAAATGGAATATCTGGACGGAAAAACCTATTTGGATAATCTATCGCGCATGAAACGGGACCGCTTGATCAAAAAAATGATCAAAGGTCAAAAACAAGGCGGTAGTTGTTGCAGTGATCCAACTTGCAGTAACAACAGTTAGTCCTGTTGAATCACGGTTATCGCGTTGTTTTCCTCTGAATTAATAATTGTGTGCCCTGCACCAACTAATACACCCACAATTGCGTAGGCAAACTGAATAATAATAAATGCCACGATTACATTCAGTATGCTTCTGCCGTTTGTTTTACCAAAAACATGCTTTGATGACCTGAAAATATAGAAAATCAACAGGCCGTAGGTAAGCAAGGAACTTAACAAAGTGAAATAAGCAAGCACATTATCGATACTAAACAATAATACTGACGTGTATATTGCTAACCCAGAAATTATATTTATAGGTATAGAAATATAGCAGGCTAACCTGAGGGAATTACTGAAAGAAACCTGCTTCCAAAAAACGCTTTTAAGGCCTATGGCCAACGTAATTACAGTAACAAGATACGCAATCAACGGATACTCGTCCGTTGCTTCAAACAGCGTATTAAAAATCTCCTGATTTTCTTGCCGAACTTCTTTAAGTTTCTCCTCGGAAGGTTGCTTACTCGGGTCATCACTTCCCAATCTATAACCAGTCTTAAAATGTTCAGTGCTATTCTGTGCCCACTCCTCAGCGATACGACGTTCTAGCTCGTCCGTGGGAACGACGAAGTCAATAACAGTTAACAGGGAAACAACCGTGACCAGCAATTTAAAGGGGTTGGTGTAGTTAAATTTGTTATTATCGATATATTCCAGATAAACTTTATGCGGTGCTAAAAATACTTTTCGTAGCGTGAATAGCATCCCTTTCCGGACATCCAGAAATTCCTCAACAAAATCTTTGATTAACGATGGAGAATTATCGTCCTTGTTCGAAGACATACCCTATACCCCAAATGAATTACCTAGTTATATTGTCTATTGTTCTCATATTATAATAGTCATGCCAACAAAAAAGGCTGCAAAGATATTGCAGCCTAATGTTTATCTAATATCTAGAAATTCTTACTGAAATCTGGGGTCCGCAGCGATGAGGTCCTGCATAACCTGTGCGCCGATTTGCTGGCCTAGAACTTGGCTTGCTTGCTGAGCTGACTGCATAACCGCGGGTAACCTCTCTGCATAGGTTTGAAAAATCGGGCTTTCCATCAACTGCCTAATTTGTGTCAATTCCTCAAGCGAGAATTGCTTTTTTAACTCATTAGCTGTCAACGGAATAATTTGTTTCCGCAACTCACTGATAACGCCGACCTTATAATTACCAACTAACTCCTGTACCGCTGTTTCGCTAACGTCCTTGCCTTGTTGCTCAAAACCCTGCTGTAATTGGGCCACTATATTGGGTGACAACTGATCGAGTAAATCACTCATTAATTTTATAGATGGCTCTACACTGTTACTCAGTTCAATGATTTTCATTGCTTCATTATCAGCGTCGTCTGAAAACGTTGGTAAAGTGAACAAAATCAAAAGAACGGAAACAGAAAATATCAGGCGCATAACAAACTCCAAAATTGCATATGCAGATATGTTGCACCTTCCACAGACATTGTAAACTACAATATTAAACGCAATCAGTATTGTTCAGGTGACTTAGATTATTCTTCTTCAAATCGCCTTCTGCGCTTTAAGGTGAGGCCCGCAACCCCGAAACCTATAATCATCATAATCCACGTCGCGGGTTCAGGTACTGCTCCCACATTTGCGGTCGGCGGCGTTATCGTATCTGAAAATGATCCTACCTGAAGGAATACAGCTGAGTCCAAAATCCGGTCTGAAACGTCCGCTACAGAAATTGATATATTATGGGTTCCCGCTTCCAACTCAATCACTGATGCCGTTAAAACGTCAGTAAAACCATCATATTCAGTTGCGAAATCACCTCTTGTGTTATCGTTATAGAATTCGGAATTACTATTATTATTGACATTATTAATTGAAACGGCGTCACCGTTTGGAAGTTTCGCAATATTTTCTCCATTTACAAAAAAACCAAACACGTCATTAAACTGACTACCTACATATTCATTATATTCTTCAGAGGCAAAAAAATAATTGAAATAGATGCTGCCGCCCGTTGTAGTAAAATCAAAACTCAGCGTAGCAGCATCCAATGTAGAAAAGCCTAAGTCATTTAATTGAGAGTTTCCTGCTCCACCGAAATTTGTCGATGTATAAGTTGACTGGTTAGGCCCGGCAGCATCCAAAACATTGCCAGAACTTAGGATTAACCCCTGATCAAAGAAACCTTGACCAAGTGAACTTCCCCCTGAGAATGTCCCAAATTGTGCTGCATTTCCGCTAATCGAAAAATTGGAGCCGGTAACACCGCTGCCAACGAGCAAATTACCTAGCGATTGTGCGTCGTTGTTAGCAACAATTGTTATTGCAGCATTAGCGGATAAGGTTCCTGCCAGTAAACAAAAGGCTGACGCTATAGTTCGGAGCTTCACAATACAATCTCCCGTTATAAAACGTTGTTTTGCACTTCTCCTCTCGAAATTCGTAAGCCATGAAGGCTATCCCAAAATAATACGAATGATTAAATATAGCATTATTTCGTTATTTTGTTAAGTCTTAAAATATATTTACGTATTAATGAGAATAATAATAACAATATTAATATGTATTCAGCCAGTCCTGATTTGACCTCTTCTCGCAACACCAACATGGCTTACCTGCACAAACTTTTTGAACTGAAAATCGCAAAGTTTGTAGTTAGTAACATTAGGCATTTCAGAAACCTGCTTCAGAAAGTCATGTGCAAGTACAAGGAAGGAAACACGTCTATTAACAACTAAATAGATTTCTTCTTCACCAAAAAATTGGTTTACAAAATCAAGTAGCCTATCTCCATCAAGCCTGTTCCCATCTCCTATGTAGTACCATTCACCCTCACCACTGTTTTCCCACTCAACACGACCAACCGAGTGTTCACAAGCGATATATATACTCTTTGTATCTAAGCCAAAATAGTTGATTGTCATTACTAAACTCACGCCCATTTTATCAAATTATATTTGAAAAATGCTAACTAACACAATTGTAAGACGCAATAACATTAGGATAATTTGAAAGTAAAAAAGGCCGCACAATCGTGCAGCCTTTTGAAATAACTTTGTAAACGTCGCTTTTAACGTTTTGAGAACTGGAAGCTACGACGCGCTTTCGCTTTACCGTATTTCTTACGTTCAACAACCCGGCTATCACGAGTAAGGAAGCCAGCAGTTTTAAGTGCGCCGCGAAGCTCAGGCTCTGCAAGCTGGATAGCTTTTGAAATACCATGCTTAACCGCACCAGCCTGACCAGAAAGGCCACCACCTTTTACTGTTGCGATAACGTCATATTGGTCAACACGATCAGCAACCTGGAACGGCTGGTTCACGATCAGACGAAGTGTTGGACGTGCAAAGTAAACTTCCTGGTCACGGTCGTTTACAGTGATTTTACCTGATCCAGGCTTAATCCACACACGTGCGATCGCATCTTTTCTTTTACCTGTTGCATATGTGCGGCCCTGCGCATCAACAACTGGCTTACGCTCTTCACCAGCAGTTTCAGCAGCTACTGCTTCGCCAGTGATTTCTTTAAGATCTTGAAGGTCTGCCATTTTACTTACCTTTTATTCTTAGGGTTCATGCCAGCCACATCAAGAACCTCTGGGTTCTGTGCTGTATGTGGGTGCTCAGTACCAGCGTATACACGAAGGTTACGCATCTGCTGACGGCCAAGCGGACCTTTAGGGATCATACGCTCGATCGCTTTTTGAAGAACACGCTCTGGGAAACGGCCATCAAGGATTTCACCCGCAGTTTGTGATTTGATACCACCTGGGTGACCTGTGTGACGGTAATAAACTTTGTCTGAACGCTTTTTACCAGTGAGTTTCACTTTTTCAGCGTTGATGATGATAACATTATCACCGCAATCCATGTGCGGTGTGTATGTTACTTTGTGCTTGCCACGAAGAACGTTAGCAACAGCCTGCGCCAAACGACCGAGAACAACATCCTCAGCGTCAACAATAAGCCATTTCTTTTCAATCTCCGAAGGTTTTGCAGTATAAGTTTTCATTGCAATATGCCTCTGGTGTTAATTACTGTAAGGACCATCAAAGACAATTCAGGCTTTGTGACCTTTTCGGCGGCGAGATATATAGTGTTTTCGTCTCCTGTCAACCATTTTATTGAGCATAAAATATTAAAAATACAATAAATACAGTGACTTATTGTTTCGGTATATAAATACCCCACATTTTTTATCTTTTATATCCTCGAAAATCACTTGCACACAGTATTTATACCCATATAGTCCACTTAATGACTTTGATTAACTTGTAAATGAAGTGGGAAATCGTACATGTCCAACAACCAAATTGTTCTGAAAAGCAGGCCCGATGGCTGGGTAACCAATGATAATTTCGATCATGTTAGCGCTGAAATGCCAACACCCGGTGATGGGCAAATGCTTTTAAAGATATTATATCTTTCAGTAGATCCATACATGCGCGGTCGAATGAATGATCGTAAGAGTTATGTTCCCCCATTTCAAATTGGTGAAGCATTACAAGGCGGCGTAGTGGCCAAGGTTGTAGAATCAAACAATGGCGCACACCCGGTTGGCACGTACCTAAGCGGCATGGGCCTTTGGGCTAATTATATGGTTACAGACGGTGAAGGATTTACGCCTGTTGATCCTGACCTTGCCCCCCTTTCCTATTATTTGGGTGTCCTCGGCATGCCTGGAATGACTGCCTATGTCGGACTTAAAGGTGTTGGCAATTTAAAGGAAGGTGAAAATGTTTTCGTATCAGCCGCGTCCGGTGCTGTTGGGCAGGTTGTTGGGCAAATTGCTAAAAACATGGGCTGCCATGTTGCGGGAAGTGCCGGTGCTGATGATAAGGTTGAATATTTGATGGAAATCGGATTTGACGAGGCTTTCAATTACAAAAGCACAGAAAATGTCTTTAAGTCTGTAAGTGACGCTAACCCAAAAGGGATCGACGTTTATTTTGAAAACGTCGGTGGCCCCGTAATGGAAGCGGCGATTAACTGCCTTAACTTTAAAGCGCGTATTCCGCTTTGTGGCATGATTGCTAACTATAACTCCACAATCGATGATATGCCCCCTGGCCCACGCAATCTTCCAATTCTGATTGGTCAAAATGCTAAAATGGAAGGCTTTATTGTCTCCATGTACCCTGAACTCTGCCGTGAATGGATTGGCATTGGAGCTGGCTGGATCAAGGAAGGCAAACTGAAGTACCGCGAAACTATTGCAGACGGTATTGAAAACGCCCCTGACGCTTTCATCAATATGCTGAAAGGTAAGAACTTTGGGAAGCAAGTTGTGAAAGTTGGCGACGAATAGGTATATTTTCTAATATATAATCACGAAAAAGGCCGGTATTTCCGGCCTTTTTTATTGTAGTTATTTTTTTAAATAACTCTATTCCAGCGCCTCAGCATCCGCATCAATTTTCACATAGGCCTCTGTTTCAGGATTTAACACTTGGCCTTTAACCCAAGTTGCATAAACTTCGTTACCCCCGATCATCGGCCAAACGGTAATACAAGGTACTTCATAAGTGTGCAGTTCCTTAATGCGCTCTATAACCAGCTCACTCAGGTGTTTTGACGTTTTAATAAAAAGGGGCACTTCGCCCTCAAGCTGGATTGTCCCATTCCATTCATAAACCGATCGAACAGATTGCCCGACGTTAGCGCACGCAATAAGCTTTTCTCGTACTAATGTTGTTGCCAAGTGAACCGCTACATCCTCGCTATCCGTTAGCGTATATATTGTAACAATATCATCCATGGTATGTTGTTTCCTCACTGTTTATCATTTTTATTTAATTCGTTTTATTTTGCTTCAAACTTTCGTTGAAGGTGCATCAAATACACCATGGTGGCCAGAACAACAACCCCGCCCCCTTGGTGTGCAGTTCCCCATGAAACAGGAACTACCTTTAATAACATGATGATACCAAGGATAAATTGCAAGGCCGTCGCCAAAAGAACGAGCATTGCAGCAAATTTAATGGCGGGAACTTCGCGTCTTGATTTCAGGAATAAACCAATCACAAATAAACTAAAGATATAGGCCCCTATTCGGTGATCAAATTGCACCGTAATGGCATTATCAAGAAAATTGCGCCATACCGGGGTGATATCAAACAACCCATTCGGAACGAAAGTTTCTCCCATCAAGGGCCAAGTATTGAAAATGTGCCCTGCCTTAAGGCCTGCAACCAAGCCTCCCATCACCAACTGAAGAACAAGCACGGCCATTGTTGCATGCGTTAGCAATTTCATACCTTTCGAAGAACCTGCGGGTCTCGGCCTGTAAAGGGAAAACGCGGTCCACAGAAGTGCGGCGAAAATAAATAATGCAAGGGAAAGATGGGCCGTTAGACGGTAATGGCTAACAGCCGGCTCGTCAACCAAGCCCGATTGCACCATATACCAGCCAAGCAAACCCTGTGATCCGCCTGCGATCAAAAGGAACACAAGCCTCGGCTTGTAACCGTTTGGAATTCGGTCCTTAAACCAGAACCAGACGAGAGGCAGGAAAAAGAAGAGACCGATTAACCGACCCAGCAGGCGATGTCCCCATTCCCAATAAAAAATACCTTTAAACTCATCAAGGCTCATCCCTTTATTTTTTAATTGGTATTCGGGGCTTGTTTGATACTTTTCAAACTCTGCTTGCCATTCGCTTTCACCGATGGGGGGCAAAACCCCAGTGACAGGACGCCAATCGACCATAGACAGGCCAGATTCCGTAAGGCGCGTTGCGCCGCCAACAACTACCATCAGGGCAACAATCATCGCCATGAAGATCAACCAACGGCCAACACTGCGCCGATCATTATGTATAGAGTTTGTAATCATATGCAGGTGAGTACCTTGAAATCTTGGTTCAAACAAGCGGTAACAATGCCGCACTGCGTAGCCCTAACAGGACGTGCTATTTCTTTTGATACGCTGGATGCCATTTCCTAAGGACTATCCACTCCAACAAAACAAAACTATAAAAAATCACTATCCCCAGAAGCGCGAGCAGGATAAGTCCAGCAAACATTTTCTCAACCTGAAGTCGGTTGCCCGCCTCAAGAATACGCCAAGCAAGACCGGTTGAGCCGCCTGATCCTGCAACAAATTCTGCGACAACGGCACCGATTAACGACAGCCCGCCGCTTATGCGCAAGCTTGCGAGGAGATACGGAAGTGCCGTTGGCCATGAAAGATGTAAAAACTTCTGTATTTTTGTTGCCTTATAAATCCTGAACAAGTCATCGAGATGGGGATCAACTGATTTCAGACCTGCCGACATGTTCGATAGAATGGGAAAAAATGCTGCCAGCCATGCGATGATAACAAGTGCCTTATCAACGCCGTCAATACCAACCCATATCAAAACCAAAGGCGCGATGGATACAATAGGAGTTACCTGAAGAATAACCGCAAAGGGATAAAACGCACTTTCAAAACTTTTGCTAACACTGAAACCAAACGCCAGCAAAACACCACTAATGACCGCTAATACCAAAGCAATGAGTGTGACTTTTACCGTTGCGAAAAGTGATCCCATCAATGACGAAAAATCTTGAATGAGTGCATCCCAAATCAAACTGGGTGCCGGTAAAATAAATTTGGAGATATTATTGTGACTGACCCAATATTCCCAAAATATCAAGGCAAGGCATAGAACACTGATTGGCAGAATAGTTCGCTTAAGCATAACTTTCTTCCAATAGGTTTGTTATATCACTTACGGCTTTCAAGAACGCCTGGGATGACCGTTGTTCCTGCGGTATCAGTGTTTTATCGAGTTCAGGACGAATTTCGCCGATAATTTTACCTTTTCCCATAACCAGAACCCAATCGGAAATATACGCTGCTTCAAAAATGCTATGAGTCACAAATAGAATATTCCAATTATGTGTTCCATGAAGATCAAGAAGCAAATCATTCAATTTAAAGCGTAATATTTCATCAAGGGCCCCAAATGGCTCATCCATCAACAACAGGGTGGCTTTACTAACTAGCGCACGTGCGATGGAAACACGCATTTTCTGACCGCCCGACAACATTGCAGGATATCTATCCTGAAATTCAATCAATCCAACGGCTTCTAATGCACTATCAATGATCATTTCATCATTAGCATTCTGAAGCTTTAAGGGCAGCGACACATTTTGCCTCACGGTTTTCCAGGGAAGCAATGCAGCTTCCTGAAACACAAAAGACGTTTGGTGCGTATTGGATAATGACAAATCACCTGAGTGTTCAAGCCCTGCTATCAACCGCAAAAGCGTGGATTTTCCGCATCCACTCGGTCCAAGCAACGAAACAATTTCACCTTCTTTAAGGTTGATAGAAACATCGTCAAGGATTTTTGGGCCACTGTCATAAGAGAAATTCAGATTTTCAATCGTCAACATATGCCCACTACTCTGTTTTTGTATCTGTTTTGACAGATGATGGCAAAAATTCAGTGGTAAAGGCTTTCCTTACATCAAGATTTGACGGAAAAACGCCAAGAGCAGACATTTCGCGGTAAAACCTATTCCAACGAGCTGGATCAATCTGGCCAATATCACCACCAGTTCCAACAATATTGGCTGATTTCATCGTCTTAATGGAATACGCAAGCAGTTCTTCCGTTGCTTCCGGATTATCGTTCAGGATTAAGGCGTTTGCGGGCACAGGATCATTATATAAATAATCTTGCCATCCCTCAATTGTGGCTTCCACAAATTTGCGAACAACCTCAGGCGACTTTCGAATAAATTCGCCGCGCACCGTTACCATCGCAGCGTATCCAAGGTAACCTTCATCTGCGAGTAGAAATACCTTTGGATCAATGCCCGCTTGTTTCGCTGTAAAGGGTTCGGACGATAAATATCCCTCTTGGACCGTTCCCTTATTCACGAGCCAGGGCGCCAAAGAATATGTGTATTTTCTAATTTGCTTGTCTGTAAAACCAAACTTGGCTTCCAGCCACGGCCATATCGTTCCAATCGCGCTATCAGCAATGAAAATTGGCATATCCTTCATTTCAGCAATCGAGTTTGCTGGATTTTCCGGGTGAACCATAAAGACTTGTGGGTCTTTTTGAAAAACAGCCATGACAACCTTGGTATCAGCGCCAGCCGCTAGCAGATTAATGGGTTGAAAGTTGTTGGATGTTAGCGCGATATCAATCGCACCCGCCGCCAAAAGCCTTGGGTTATCGCTTTGTGGCCCACCTTGCCGGATCGTTACATCAAGGCCGCGTTTTTTATAATATCCTTTGGCGACCGCTTGGTAAAACCCACCATGCTCCGCCTGTGCTTTCCAATCGGTAACGAAGGTAATTTTCGTATCCTCAGCAATGACTGAGCTGGCGATTAAAGCCAAGCATGAAATCACAAACAAAAAACGGCGCATAGAATGTATCCTCTTCAATAAGAGACTATAATGTCTATACGCCGTCTAGCAATATGAGTTCAGTATTTTGTGTAAATAATTAACGCTGTTTTTTGCGGCGACCTTCGTATGGATTTTCGCTTTTCTTAAAGGTGAAGCGAACTGGAATCCCCGGCAAATTAAAATCACGACGAAGTTCATTTTCCATATAGCGCTTGTAGCTATCAGGAAGATCCTCAGGCTTGTTACAAAATAATTTGAATGTGGGTGGTCTTGCCTTAATTTGCGCACCGTATCGGATTTTAATCCGCCGCCCACCTGCTGCGGATGGTGTTGGGTGTTTTTCCAATACATCTGCAAGCCAACGATTGAACGCTGCCGTTGGTACACGTGCATTCCATGTATCGTAAATTTCTTCCACTGCAGGCATCAAATGCTGCGTACCTTTACCTGTAAGAGCCGAAAATGTAACAACAGGAACGCCTTTTAACTGTGGCAGGCTTTTTGTAAGAGTGTCTTTGATCTGTCGTTGAACGGCCAAACGGTCTTCAACCACATCCCACTTATTCAGCGCGATAACAAGCGCCCTACCTTCATTGGCAACGCGTTCCGCAATTTTCAAATCCTGACGCTCAAAACCACGCTCTGCGTCAAGAAGCAGCACAACAACTTCTGCATACTGAATGGCCCAAAGCGTATCAGATGCCGACAGTTTTTCGAGCTTATCTGTGATATTTGATTTTTTTCGCAAGCCTGCTGTGTCAAACAACTTAACCGGAAGTCCGTTCCATTCCCAATCAACGGCAATACTATCACGCGTTAATCCGGCCTCTGGGCCTGTAATTAATCTGTCTTGCTCGGTCAGGAAGTTAATAAGCGTAGATTTACCTGCATTCGGCCGACCAACAATTGCAAGGCGGAGCGGGCTATCTTCTTCCGCGTCCATGGCGTGATCAGTAAATTCATACTCCATATCCCCTTCTTCAGGGCCGAAATCTTCTTCACGTACATTGTCTTCGTCGTCTTCAGCTTCGTCAGCATATGGGTCAACACCTGCTTTCTCGAGTGTAGCGACGATTTCATTATACAGTTCCGCAAGACCTTCACCGTGCTCCGCCGATAATCCCACGGGATCACCAAGACCGAGTGTGTAAGCTTCGTAAATTCCATCAACAACAGCACTGCCTTCACACTTGTTGGCGATCAAAACAACCGGTGTGTCGCCGCGGCGAAGCCAAGTCGCAAAATGCTCATCCATCGGTGTTACACCAGCACGTGCATCATAAAGCATCAAAGCAACATCGGCCTCATTGAGTGCTGCCTGTGTTTGTTGGCGCATACGATCAGAAAGAGATCCCGGCTCACCTTCTTCTAGGCCAGCTGTATCAATAAGATCGAACTCAAGGTCCGAAATCTTTCCACGGCCATGCTTACGGTCCCGGGTTACACCAGGTGTATCATCTACAATAGCAATACGCTTTCCAACCAGTCGATTGAAAAGCGTTGATTTTCCAACATTTGGACGGCCTAAAATGGCGACAGTAAAGCCCATAACGCTGCCTTCATATATATAAGTTTAATTCTTGATGGGCTTATCGGTAGGCGACAAGCTCACCTTCTTCGCTTAAGAAAATAAATGTATTATCGACAACAATCGGTGGTGTTGTTGAACCTGCAACCAGTTCAGTTCCGCCAATAACCTCACCTGTATATGGTGAAACCGATAAAGCATAGCCATGTGAGCTTGTAACAAGCAATCGATCCCCAGCAAGCACAGGACCATTCCAGCGAATTAAACCGCGGCGGCTTTCCTGCTTTTCAAACCTTTGAAGCTGTGTCACCCAACGAATTCGACCATCTGTCAGGTTAATGCAAACGATTTGGCCGTCAATAGTAGTCGTAAAGCCAAAATTTCCTGCAACCCACGGCATACCAACGCCCGCGATATCGGCTTCCCATGACCGCTCGCCGGAACGCATATCAATCGATACCATCCGTCCTGCATGGCTGACAGCATACAGTTTACCACGGTCAATAACCGGTTCACCGTCAACATCTGCCAAGGTTGCAAGCGGTGTTAAGCGTCTGCTACTCGATAATGCATCCTGCCAAACAATACGGCCGTTGGCAGCTAACATCGCAACCAATTCACCCGAAGACAATGCTGTTACAACTGTTCCGTTATCGAATACTGGGCTTGCCGCACCAAGCATGCCTGCTGTTTCCGCAATACCTACCTGATCCCACAATAGTTCACCAGACTCTGCGTCCAGTGTTATCAGCTGATTATCTTGGGTAATACTGAAAACACGGCCATTGGCAACTGTTGGCGCCCCACGAAAAGGTACGATATCAGAGTAACGCCATAGTTCATTGCCGCTATTACCATCAAGCGCAGCAACAAAACCAAAGCCAGAAGAGACAAAAACTTTACCGCCGCTATAAGCGACGCCGCCGCCGAAGCCGACATCACTTCGCTCATCCGCACTTTCCAGCTCTGTACGCCAGATCACGTTGCCCGACGATAAAGATACCGCTGCAACATTACCTTTTACGTCGACAGCAAAAACCTTACCGTCAGCCGCAATTGGGCCTGTTAGAATTCGTTGATACTTACGGTTACCTGAACCGATATTTGCTTTCCAAACCTGTTGAAGGTCATCACCTAGTGACAGGTGTTGCGCAGAATGGTTTGCATTGGCCCCTACTTGCGACCAATTTTTATTCACATAAGGGCGCGGTAAAACAACCGGCAAATTTGCGATCGCACTATCTGCATCCAATGTTTGTGTCGATGATAGGATCGAAATACGCTCGCGTCCTTCATCATCATAGGTCCGCTTAGGACCACTAGAACCACAAGCTGCAAGTAAAAGAACTAACGTAGTCAGAGAGCCAAATTTCAACAGTTTTGACCGACAAATAGACGAGGAAAAATTACCCATTAATTTACGCCCTCTTCCTCGTTTACTGGTGTATCGACGCTTGTCTCTTCAACAACAGGTGCCTCAACAACTTCGGCACTGTCAGAAAGCAATGAACTAAGTTGGTTAGCGCGTTCCTTGATAGATGGCGGCGCATCAATATCATTGATAAGAAGCTCAAGCGTTTCAATTACAGACGTTTCATTTCCTTGCTGAAGGTCAATAAGCGCTAATTGTTCTAAAGCAGAATAATAGTAAGGCTCACCTTTGATGGCTAAAATAGAGAGCTTAGAGCGCGCAGTATCCAAATCACCAATTTCGTTTGCAAGCAACATCGCTGACAATAAGGACGCAAGATCAGCGAGGACCTTGTCCTCTGCTGACGAAGCAATTGCATTATAGCTTGCCACTGCTCCGGCAAAATCCCGTTCTTTTGCTTTGGCGGCTGCGGCCTGCATACCTGCAAGCGTTGCATACCCTGCATCAAGCTCAGGGAGAGCGCTTTCGATTGATGCAATCAAAGAAAGATTACCAAGTGAACCCTTTTCAATCGCTTCCGCATATCTTGACGAGTTTTCCCGTTCGGTATTTTCTTTTTGCCAAACATAAAGTTCATTACCAGCAACGATCACGACAACCAAAATCGCTAAACCAATAATATATTTACCGTAAGCACTCCAAATGGCGTTTAATCGCTCGCGGCGCAGCTCGTCATCAACTTCCTGCTCTGCCAGTATACTATCACGGTCTGACACGCTTTATCTCCATTCACATCAACAACTATATCCAGCAAATTAACGGTTTAGTTGTTTCTTATCATTCAAATTTGCCGCTACCATAAACAATGCAATCCAGATTAGCAAACCAAGAACTGCATATGGTTCATTTAACACAAACCATCATGAGAATATGTTGATTTTGCGGCAGTTTTCACACCTTACCTATTGATTGGCGCCGCGCATTTTATAGGTATATTCCTCAGAGGGGAAAGCACGGGTGCGAACTTCATCTGCATATGTTTCGATTGCACTGGCAATACCATCCCCTAATTCAGCATAGCGCTTCACAAATTTTGGATTTATCGCAAACAGGCCAAGCATATCTTCTGTCACAAGTATTTGACCGTCACATGCATTCGAAGCACCAATTCCAATGATTGGTACAGCAACCTCTTCTGTAACCTTGCGAGCAAGTGGTTCTGCAACCCCTTCAAGGACCACGGCAAACGCGCCAGCATTAGCAATGGCTTTTGCGTCATCAATGATTGGCTGCCATTCGTCAACTGTACGACCGCGTGCGCCGTACCCGCCGTTTGTATGAACAGACTGCGGCATTAAACCAACATGGCCTAAGACAGGGATGCCACGTTTGGACAGGAACTCAACGGTCTCCACCATCTCAATACCACCTTCGAGTTTCACAGCACCTGCCCCTGTTTCTGAGAGCACTCTGGCGGCATTTCTAAATGCCTGCTCCTTCGATTCTTCATATGACCCAAACGGCATGTCGATAACCACAAGTGCCTGTTTGGCGCCGCGGCAAACAGCACGTCCATGGCTGATCATCATGTCCAAGGAGACACCAAGCGTAGAATCCATTCCATAAAGCACCATTCCCACACTATCTCCAACAAGAAGAAGGTCACAGTGCTGATCAAGACGTGCCGCCATTGGTGTGATGTACGCAGTTAAGCATACGAGCGGAGTCCCGCCCTTTCTGGTGGCAATATGTTTTACCGTTGCCTGACGTTTTGGTCTAACATCAACGGATACATCTTTGGGTTCTGTCGTCATAAGTAATCTCTGATTATCGATATTGAGTGGGCACCATAATAATCAATCGCATTATTGGCAAATACCATATCATCACAATCGATTTTAATTCGTGACTATGTTTTATATCCAGCGTCTCACACGGGCTTTATAATGACTATAATCATCACCAAATAGCTTATGCATCGCGGCTTCTTCCGGTAAAATCTGAAATTTCGTAATATAGGCTATGAAACTGGGTACAAACACGAAACCACTGATAGCATTTTTATGCAGCGACAGTCCAATAAGTATAAAGGCCATTGCCAAATACATGGGGTTTCTGGAAATTCGAAAGACCCCGGATGTGACGAGATTACTGGCACTTTCTGGCTCTAATGGGTTAACTGTTGTTTCATGCCGTTTAAAGGACAATACTGCGCTTGCAATTAACAATGCAGCCGCAGGATAGAAAACAAAACCTAAGTCCCCCACAAAGCCAAAATCAAATTCAGGCAGTATTCTTTTTGACAGAAGAATAAAGACACCGAAAAAGATCATAACAAATGGTGGAGGAACTTTGTTTTTCATTATCTATTCTATTCCCACTCAATCGTTCCCGGAGGTTTCGATGTAATATCGTAAACCACCCTGTTAACGCCGCGGACTTCATTGATAATCCGTGTTGCAGCACGGCCGAGGAAATCATGCGGGAACGGGAAATAATCAGCTGTCATACCGTCGGTAGACGTAACAGCACGAAGCGCACAAACATGATCGTATGTGCGTGCGTCCCCCATCACCCCAACTGTTTTGACAGGTAACAATACGGCAAAGGCCTGCCAGATATCATCATAAAGTCCTGCCTTGCGAATTTCCTCAAGGTAAATCGCATCGGCTTTTCTAAGGATATCCGCTTTCTCGCGAGTAATTTCGCCAGGGATACGGATCGCCAGGCCAGGCCCTGGGAACGGATGACGACTAACAAAATCATTATGAAGGCCGAGTTCACGACCAAGGTCACGGACTTCGTCTTTGAAAAGTTCACGGAGTGGTTCAACGAGACCCATATTCATACGCTCTGGAAGTCCACCAACATTATGGTGTGATTTGATGGTAACGGACGGCCCACCAATGAAAGAAACAGATTCGATCACATCAGGATACAACGTTCCCTGCGCCAGAAAATCAGCGCCGCCAACATTTCTGGCTTCTTCCTCAAACACATCGATAAATAACTTCCCGATGGTTTTTCGCTTAACTTCTGGATCAGTCACACCCGCGAGCTCCCCGAGGAACAAATCAGACGCATCACGGTGGATAAGTTTGATATTATAATGTTCGCGGAACAGGCTAACGACCTGCTCGCTTTCCCCTGCCCGCATCAGACCGTGGTCTACATAGACACAGGTAAGCTGATCACCAATCGCTTCATGAATAAGAACTGCAACTACCGAACTATCAACACCGCCCGACAGGCCGCAGATTACACGCTTATCACCAACCTGCTCGCGGATTTCCAAGATCTTAGTTTCACGGAAGCTGGCCATCGTCCAATCGCCAGAGCATCCGCAAATTTCGCGTACAAAGTTTTTAAGGAGGGCTGCACCCGACGGTGTGTGAACAACTTCCGGGTGGAATTGAACACCGAAGAATTTCCGAGCTTCATCTGCAACGACAGCATATGGTGCGTTTTCACTAACCGCTACGATATCAAAACCGTCAGGCAGTGCCTCTACTCGGTCGCCGTGACTCATCCATACTTCGTTATTCGTGCCGCTTTCCCAAACACCGTCAAACAACGTACAATCATTTTTAACATCAACAAATGCCCGGCCAAACTCCTGATGATCTGACGTGCTTACCTTACCGCCCAACTGTTCAACCATCGTTTGTTGCCCATAGCAAATACCAAGAATGGGGATATTCATATTAAAAATACGCTCTGGCGCACGCGGCGTATCTGAATGCGTGACACTCGCTGGGCCACCAGAAAGGATAATGCCTTTCGGTGCGTAATCATCGATCATCTCATCTGCCATATTGAAAGGCACAATTTCACAATAAACCCCCGTTTCACGAACGCGGCGTGCAATCAACTGGGTAACTTGGGAACCAAAATCGAGGATGAGAATTTTATCTGACATACAAAGGGCTTTCTTTGCAGGTTGTTAGCGTACGGTATTAAATCAAAAAGGGGCCGCAAAGCCCCTTTATGTATTTCGTCTTAATCTTCTTTTTTAGGCGGCTCGACAGTGCGAATATTAAGTTCACGGAGCTGCTTAGGCGATACTTCGCTTGGTGCGTTCATCATCAAATCTTCCGCTTTCTGGTTCATCGGGAAGAGGATAACTTCGCGAATATTTGGCTCGTCAGCGAGCAACATTACGATCCGGTCAACACCTGGTGCCAAACCACCGTGTGGCGGCGCGCCGTATTTAAATGCGTTCAGCATGCCACCAAATTCCTGCTCAACCACTTCTTCACTGTATCCAGCGATACCAAACGCCTTAACCATGATATCAGGACGGTGGTTACGAATAGCACCCGAGGATAGCTCAATACCATTACAAACGATATCATACTGATAAGCTAGAACATCAAGCGGGTCTTTTGTCTCTAATGCCTCCATTCCACCTTGTGGCATTGAGAATGGGTTATGTGAGAAGTCAATTTTCTTGTTGTCTTCGTCATACTCAAACATCGGATAATCAACGATCCAGCAGAATTTGAACTCGTCATCTTTAATTAGGCCGAGTTCTTCACCAACGCGTGTACGCGCAAGGCCCGCTAACTTAACCGAGCGTGCTTCCTTATCGCACGCAAAGAAAACACCATCATTTGCGCCCAAACCAAGTTGATCGATAATTTGCTGTGTACGTTCTTCACCGAGGTTCTTGGCAATCGGGCCACCAGGAACGCCGTCCTTGATATTGATATAGCCAAGTCCGCCAAAGCCTTCTTTCTTTGACCAGTCATTTGTGCTGTCAAAGAACTTGCGCGAACGCAGACCAGCTTCTGGTGCAGGGATCGCACGAACGATTGAACCGTTTTCGATCATATTTGCGAAAATGCCAAAGCCTGAACCACGGAAAATTTCAGTTACGTCCTGAATTTCGATTGGGTTACGAAGGTCTGGTTTGTCGTTACCATATTTAAGCATCGATTCTTTAAACGGAATGCGTGGGAACGGGGCTTCAGTGATTTTCTTATCGCTGAATTCCTTAAATACGCCAACCATCACAGGCTCAATAGCATTAAATACGTCATCCTGCGTTACGAAACTCATCTCAACATCAAGCTGATAAAATTCGCCAGGGCTGCGGTCAGCACGTGCATCTTCATCACGGAAACATGGTGCAATCTGGAAATATTTATCAAAGCCCGACACCATCACAAGCTGCTTAAACTGCTGCGGCGCTTGTGGAAGTGCATAAAATTTACCAGGATGCTGACGAGCAGGAACCAAGAAATCACGAGCACCTTCTGGGCTTGAGGCTGTCAAAATCGGCGTTTGAAACTCAGTAAATCCCTGGTCTGTCATGCGGCGACGAATGCTTGAAATTACGTTTGAGCGCAAAAGAATGTTATTGTGAATACGTTCGCGGCGCAGGTCTAGGAAACGATATTTCAGGCGAATATCCTCAGGATATTCAGTATCGCCAAATACAGGAAGCGGCAGATCACCAGCTGCTGATTGAACTTCCATTTCATCAACATAGACTTCAATTTCACCAGTAGGCAGATCAGCGTTTACAGTTTCGTCTGAACGCGCTTTCACGCGGCCAATAATCGTAATCACGCTCTCTGCCCGCACGGCTTCCGCGGCAGCAAAGCAGCTACTATCAACATCAAACACACACTGAGTTAGGCCATAATTATCGCGTAAATCGATAAATAAAAGACCACCATGATCGCGTTTACGGTGAACCCAACCAGAAAGTTTTACTGTTTCATCTACGTGTGATTTACGAAGTTCGTTACAGTCGTGTGAGCGAAATGCGTGCATGACATCCTACATAATATTTTATTTATACCATTTAAGGCCAAGCAAATAGCGCTTTTTAAGGCCATAAATCAACATGAATTTTGCAGGGAAAAGCACATGAATGAGGGTAATTGTCAAGAAAGATATTAAATAACTTCAAGAGAAAGAGTGACTAAGCGGTCGAGAGCGTGTATGACACCGTGCAAAACAACAATGGATTATGGCATGACGCCCATCACTACGACCGAAAGTTTACAGGAACTTTGTACCCGCCTAAGCAAAGCAGAGTTTATTACAGTAGATACTGAGTTTCTTCGCGACAACACCTACTTCCCCAAGCTTTGCCTAATTCAGGTCGCTGATGATCATGGTGCACATGCGATTGACCCGCTTGCTGAAGATATAGACCTGGCGCCATTTTTTGATCTGATGTCAAACGAATCTGTGATGAAGGTTTTGCATGCAAGTCGCCAGGATTTTGAGATTTTCTACAATCTAACAGGTGCGTTACCCAAGCCCGTATTTGACACACAAATTGCCGCAATGGTTTGTGGTTTTGGCGACTCAGTGGGTTACGAAACACTTGTTACAAAAATCGTTAAAGCGCAACTGGATAAGTCAGCACGTTATACGGATTGGTCACGCCGTCCGTTGACGGAAACGCAGTTATCGTACGCGCTCGGCGATGTTACGCATTTACGCGATATTTATAGGCACTTTGTTGCGGAGCTTGACCGCACCAACAGGCATTCTTGGGTCGAAGAAGAAATGGCTGTGGTCTTGGACCCTTCTATTTATTTCATCGAGCCAGAAGCTGCATGGCTTCGCATGAAGATCAGAACCAATAAGCCACGCTTTTTGGGGGTTCTCCGTGAACTTGCAAAATGGCGTGAAATCGAGGCACAAACTCGTGACATACCACGGAACCGCGTCGCGAAAGATGAAACCCTGTTTGAGGTCGCGGCGCACCCGCCTAAAAATGCAGACTATCTTGATAAGATCAGAGGGCTTCCTAAAGGCTTCAGCAGATCGCGTGCAGGTAAAAGCATGCTGGAGGCCGTTCAAACGGCGCTTGCAATCCCCGATGATCAGTTACCCAAAATTGAAAAGGTAAAGCCACGCCCTGCGACGCCCCCGATGGCTGATCTATTAAAAGTTCTTTTGAAAATTAAATGCCAAGAAACGGGTGTTGCACCAAAACTTATCGCTTCCAGTCAGGAAATAGACGCTTGGGCTGCAAGCCCACGGCGCGAAGATGTGCGCCCCCTTAAGGGGTGGCGACGTCAAATTTTTGGCGACGATGCACTGAAGCTCATGTCTGGCAACCTAGCATTGACTGCGCTGAAAGGCGAAATCGATATTGTCGAACTTGAAGAAGATAACGAGTAAGTAGCCTGAGCTATCGTGTTTGATCGTTATGACCTATGAGGCCTATTTACTCAAGTCGCACAAATCATTATCAACTTTGATCATCGGCGTTTTACCCATAAGAATAGCGAGTTGCTTGAAACGCTTTTCAACCACACTGCTCAAAATTTCTTTATTTTTATGGCTAATGGCCAGATACACAGTTCTTTTTGATAGTTCCATAGAACTATTTTCTAAGCCGAACACAGCACCACCCGACAATCTTTGAGCGAGCCGTATTGCACTTCCCATAATTCGTGCTTCCATGATTTCTGGGATAGAGAGAAGGGATAAAATTCGCGTTGATTGCAAGGCTTCGATTGGAGCGCCATAAGCTTGATTTAAGGCAACAGCGACAAAAGCCCGCTCTTTGTGCGTTATAGACACAAAATTTCCGTGTAAAACCAGTTCCACTGCTTTCTCTGCCCGAAAGTCAGGATGACCGCGCCATGCAATATCGCTAAGCAGGCAAATAGCCATATGTAGTCGTTCCATTTGATTACTTAAGAAGACTGGCTTCTCAAATAATGGTCGTGTCCAATCATAAATAACGTCAGCATGCTCAGGAAACCTGCAGCGTTCCTCTGCAAGAACCCGGCAACTATATAGAAATGGGTCTTTGCCCCGCTCATCTTCGTTTAGTTGATCAAAAACAAAGCCCTCTCGAATACCGTATGTTGAAACTGTTGCATGCTTCGCGCGAAGAAATTTAACAAGTTCCGATAAAATCAAGGCGGCAATCGGTAAAACATCACGTCGCTTGGACGGCAAATTATTTGCAAACGGAATATCGTCAGGATTTAAGGAAACCAACCGGCGGCAATAGGTTGTTAATTCTCTGTGGGGTATTTTATAGCCATGCAAGATGGTCAGATTATTCGCGCGCTCCCACAGCATTAATTTGCAAATGTTCCGCCAAGCACCACCAACAAGATAAATATCTTCTGAGCTTGCTTTATCTAACCATTCAACCTTTTCAAACGCGGCTTGAATATGTTTTTTAATACTAGGAAGGTGATTACCATACGCTGCACGCAGTCTAAGAGGACCAATTGGCAAGCTTACGGTTTCATGGATCGTTCCAGACTTCATCCGCGCAAGCTCAAGCGAACCACCACCAAGGTCACCCATTATACCCGTTGCATTGGGCTGCCCTGCAAGAACGCCGAGCCCTGCAAGGCGCCCCTCCTCATCACCAGAAATAATTTTAACATCTAACCCGGCCTCATCTTGTACACGCCTTACAAAATCCGCACCGTTATCAGCGTCCCGAGCTGCCGCGGTTGCAATTGTGTCGATGTCAACGACGCCCATTTGTTCACAGAGATGACGATAACGCTTCAGGGCTGTGACAGCCAACTCCATCGCATCTTCACCCATGGCCCCTGTGGTACCTACCTCGGCACCCAATCCACACATGATTTTTTCATTAAAGATAACATCGGGAACCCGTGACAGGCCCGAAAACACCACAAGCCGCACAGAGTTAGATCCAATATCAATAACCGCTTTATATTCAGTTTGTTGGAGGAGCGGTTCAGTCATATTTTACCCTGCTTAGTCTTAATCTTCGTCATATTCCATCAACGGTGTGATTGGCTCATCGTCCATTAATGCCCTACCCCTACCAGACATGGAGGGATTCGTCATGAAATAATCATGAGCTAGGAAAAGTTTCGTATCTGCGTCTGTTTTTAACCGACTATAGGTTCCATCCGAATTCATTTCCCAGGACTGACCATTGTCTTTCATATTGGCAGCCATCACCTGCCCCATGATCTGATCATGAACGGTTGGATTTTCAATCGGGACAAGCGTTTCAACCCGACGTTTGAAATTTCGAGGCATCCAATCTGCGGACGAAATAAAGACCTTCGCTTGCCTTGAAGGCAGACCAAACCCATTCCCAAAGCAGCAAATGCGCGCGTGCTCAAGAAACCGTCCAATGATTGATTTCACACGGATATTCTCGCTCAATCCCTTAATGCCTGGCCGTAGTGTACAAATGCCTCGAATAACCAGATCAATTTGAACACCCGCAATCGATGCTTCGTAAAGTTTGTCGATAATTTTGGAATCGAGTAATGAATTCAACTTAACCCAAATTGCAGCAGGCTTACCTTCATTTGCAAACTCTATCTCTTTGTCGATCAACTTAATAAGATTCGATCGAAGTGTATCAGGAGACAAATAAAGCTTATCCAATCTATCCGGCTTCACGTATCCGGTTAGGTAATTGAACATTTTGTTTGCATCCTGCGCTAGTGCAGGGTCCGCCGTAAAGAACGAAAGATCAGTATAAATTTTAGCGGTAATTGGGTGATAGTTCCCAGTACCAAAATGCATGTAAGAGCGAAGCTGCCCTTTTTCACGTCTTACAACCATTGAAACCTTGGCATGGGTTTTCATATCCAAAAACCCGAACACGACGTGAACACCGGCGCGTTCCAGATCGCGGGCCCAGATAATATTCTGTGCTTCGTCAAATCTTGCCTTCAATTCAACCACAGCAGTAACCGATTTCCCGGCTTCTGCTGCCTCGATCAACGCCTTAATAATTTTAGACTGTGAGCCAGCGCGGTAAAGGGTTTGCTTGATTGCAACAACATTTGGATCCCCTGCTGCCTGAAGCAGAAAATTATGCACTACCTCAAAAGATTCGTAAGGGTGATGAACAACGAAGTCCTTGGCAGCAATTGCCTTAAAGATATCACCTCCAAAATCCTTCACGCGTTCTGGCAAACGTGGATTATAGGGCGGGAACAATAATTCAGGAAAATCGTCAATAATAAGCTGGGAGGTTTCATTCACACCCAAAATACCCTTAACCTGAATCACACTATCGGCGTCTGCATCCAATTGTTTAATGACGAGCTGGCGAAGTGATTTGGGCATTGCCTTGTCAAGCTTCAGGCGAATAACCCGCCCTCTACGCCTGCGTTTAAGTGCGCTTTCATAAACGCGGACCAAGTCTTCCGCTTCTTCCTCGATCTCGATATCACTATCACGAATGACCCGAAAAACCCCGCTTCCCTGTACTTCATAGCCCGGGAATAATTGATCGAGGAATAATTCTAATATTCGTTCAACCGAAATAAACCGGACAGATTTTGCCCCGTTTTTATTTGGTAATCGTACAAATCTTTTCACATGGTGTGGAACAGGCAAGAGCGCCATCATTTCCCGCCCGTCCGAAATGCGCTCCAGCGCGAGGGCCATGTTAAAACCAAGGTTGGGTATGAACGGGAATGGGTGCGCGGGATCAACCGCAATTGGCGTTAGAACTGGAAAGATGTTTTCCAAAAAATAAGTCTCTAACCATTTTTTCTCATTTGATGTTACTTCATCAATCCCCAGAACTGAGATACCAGCATCACGCATTTCCTTACTGAGGGACGCCCATGTTTTTTGTTGTTGCTGCATTAATTTATCAGCAAAACTATTGACCTTCTCTAACTGTTGTTCCGGTGTTAAACCATCTTCGGAAATAACATCGACTTGCAATTCCTGCTGCCCTCGAAGGCCTGCAACCCGTACCATATAAAATTCATCAAGGTTATTCCCCGAAATGGATAAAAACCTGAGGCGCTCTAAAAGTGGATGACGTTTGTTTTCGGCTTCTTCCAAAACACGGATATTAAAGCCGAGCCAACTAAGCTCTCTATTCAGGTATTTCTCATGCCTTGGCATATTCAACAGCATTTCTCTTGCGTCTTGTTGAGTATCCTGACTGTCAGATATTTGTGTATTTTGTTTCATTGGGTCTTGCTCAGCCATAACAAATTGTCCGCTTAATACTGTTTCCAGAAACGCCTATATCAACGATACATTACAGTTTAATATATTCTATAGCATTTTCATGTCTTTAAGACATTCTTTCGCTATTTTAATTGAAATTCCAGTTTTTCTGGAAAGTGCCTTGGCATCCATCGCTATAACCAGTTCACGCACAGCAGCAAAGGAGCGTTCCATTCTGGGCACAATAAAATTGATGACAGACAGGTCAACAGTTAATTGACGATCGGAAAACATCTTATAGAGCAATATCATAAGCAATTGATCGTCTGGTGCGTTAATATTCGCAACCTGAATAAGCGACAATCGGGACCGAAGATCAGGAAGTTTAATATCCCAGCGGGTCGGCTCGTAACGACACGTCAAAAGAACACTCGTTTGATTTTCTTTGGTCCAATTAATCAAATGGAACAATTTATTTTCGTCGAACGCATCAGCAGCAATGTTATCAATAACAATATGCGATAATTCTGGGTCTATGGTAACATCTGGAAAGGCTGCACCTTCATAAACAACTGCACCTGACAGCTTGGCCCAGCCATGCGCTAAATGTGTTTTCCCACATGCTTCAGGACCAACCAATGCAGTTATATGATAGGGCCAATCCGGCCAAGCCTTAACTATGTCATATGCAAGTTGATTGGTTGGGGAGACAATAAAATCTTCCAGTGCAAAACTCGTTGCATGATCAAGAGTAAAAGGAATTTGCATACTAATTAACTTAAACGCTGCTATGATTTATCATTATCGTCAACAGAGGAAGAGGCTTCTGGCAATTCGGCATTATCTGTATCCTTGCCGCCCTCCTCATCGGTTTCCTGAACTATGTCATAATGCTCAAGATATTGGCCTATCATGTATCTTACGACAACAGCAATCGCGGCTGCAGCAGGAACTGCAATCAACACACCGACAAAACCCATGATTTCACCGCCTGCGAAAACAGCAAACAAAACCCACACTGGATGAAGACCTACACGTTCCCCAACTAAGCGAGGAGTTAAATATGCGCCCTCTACGACTTGAACAACCAAAAATACGAGCGAAACCAGCCCCAAGTTCTGAAAATCCAAGCCCCATTGGCCAACACCAATAATCAGAGCGATAGCAAGCGCAAAAATAACTCCAACAAACGGGATGAATGCCATAATGCCCGCAAGCACGCCCAGAACCAGGCCAAAATTCAACCCGACAAGGCTCCATCCGATCGAATACATTATACCCATCACCAGACAAACGAGCATCTGACCACGCACGAAACCGGCCAATACCTCATCAACTTTACCGACTTGCTCACGAATGACGGTTGCGTGTGACGGCGGCAGCCATCCATTGATCTTATCGACCAACAAATCCCAATCACGTAGGAAATAAAAGGCAACAACCGGTGAAATCAACAGAAGCGACATTAAGTTAAACACAGCGAGGCTATTTTGGAGGATGCTACCAGCCAATTTTTGCCCTCGCGCCATGATTTGATCCGAAAATGTATGGAGTACACCATCAACATCACCGCCCAGGTTTAGACCAAATTTATCAGAAAGAAGGGCAATAGTATCATTTAACCACGGTCTAAGACTTGCTAATGTTTTGGGCAAAACGGTCGCAAAGGCTTCAAACTGTGACCTTAGAACTGGAACCAATGCTAAAACCATTGCCAACAGGACAAGGAAGAAAAACCCAATTACAATTCCTGCGGCTGCACTTCTGGGTACTTTACGTTCTTCAAACTTGTCGGCAAGCGGGTCCAGAAAATAGGCAACAGCAAGTCCCGCCAAAAAAGGAAACAAAACCGCCTTGGTTAAATAAATAACCAGGATGACGACAAGAGCGGCGCCCCACCAGATTTTTTTATTCATATTTCCCCCTTCTTGAATGCCTATTTATTAGTTATTGGCTTACCGACGTTCGAAGCAAGGTCCGCGTCCAGGTTTGCTTTCGAGCCACTTTCAAAATCAAGACTATCTTCTACTCGTCTCAATAACCAGCCATCACCATATGGTTCCAACGATAGCCCTCCATATTTAAGGGCGACAACGAGTTGGTCCTCGCGGCCAGAATATTCGAAGGTCATTTTCGAAAGCGGTATTTCAATCGACAGAACCGAGTGGCTTTTAATTAAAGATAGATCAGATAGTCTGGTTTCTACATCACTGAATTGTTTTGCTGACAAGGTGGGCACAACTGCCTCAATAACGCCGCCAGTGGACGTATCGACCAAAAGCTGTTCTCTCCATCCACTGTCTATCGCTTCCAGTATTTCACGGTACATATTCGAGAGAAGCATGACCTCCGTCGAAGAAGATAGATTTTCCACAGAGTCCGTATCACTTATGTTTCCAGTATCATTTCCAGCAAAAATTATACCCTGTGCCTCTTCGCCGCCGTCAGTTAAGAAATAACGATATATAATTTCTTGATTGCCATCTTCGTCACTAACAGTTTTAGAATGAATAATAAGCGCTGATGCCTGATCATATTTCTGGGCAAGTTTAAGCGCTGTTGCGGCGTCAAACGATTTTACCGTGTCTATTGTTAAATTTAGTCGGTCAAAGATACGACCCGCAGGAAACTGATAACTTCTTATTCGGTTAATCCAATCAACACTCGCCCTTGCTGTCTCAATATTCGCATCATATTCCCAAAGATAAGAGGAAAGGCCCCTTTCGTGACCGTGGATCACCATCAATCCCTTGCCTGGGCTGAGAACATGGGGAATTTTATATTGAGCAAAAAATTCACTGACATAAGTGGGTTCAAACGCAATATTGAAGGTTGCAATATAGCGACGTGAAGAAGATTGTTCGGCAACAATTTCTATACCACGCATCAATGCCTGTTTTTCTGCATGACTTACTTCAGGGAGTCGGTCCCGGTCAGAGGGCTGTGTCAATTTGGTTATTAGTTTATCAAAGGCTTCTGTTTCTGCTTTCTCAATAGCAGTTGCGCGAGCACGGCTTGCCGTTCGCGCCGTTTCATCAACTTTTATATCTTTGATGGTAAAGAGCAAATCCAAAAGACTATCATCATTCTGCGCACTCGCCTGATAGGTATTGCCAGAAGCGACTTGCGCATTAGCATTTGTTTCTGCGATAAGAAAAATCAAACATACAGAAAACATCAAAAGGCTAAATTGTTTTATAATTGATAACATAAGTCTTTCATATCTTTGTTCAGGCTACTATAACGCGGTCATTCGTAAAAACCAGTCTGATCATCAGATGTTTTTGCAGCAAATTTTGCCCATAATGCGGCGCGCCATGAGAAAGGGTTTATCGTGGATAAGGGATCATCATACACCTATCAATCAGCCGGCGTTGATATTGATGCTGGGGAAAAGCTAGTCGACAATATCAAGCCGCTCGCCGCGAGCACCAAACGCTCTGGTGCAGACGCAGACCTTGGGGGGTTTGGTGGCCTGTTTGATCTTAAGGCCGCGGGTTTCAATGACCCAATTCTGGTCGCAGCAACTGATGGTGTTGGCACCAAATTAAAAGTCGCACTGGAAGCCAGGCAGCATGCAACAGTTGGTATCGACTTGGTCGCCATGTGTGTAAACGACCTTGTCGTCCAAGGCGCTGAACCACTTTTTTTCCTTGATTATATGGCGACAGGTGAACTTGACGTTGATCAAATGACGTCTGTGGTCGCTGGAATTGCAGAAGGCTGCAAACAGGCAGGGTGTGTATTAATCGGCGGCGAAACTGCTGAAATGCCAGGAATGTATAACGGCAAGGATTATGACCTTGCAGGCTTTTCTGTCGGTGCGGCTGAACGCGGTACTATGATAGACGGCAGCAATGTAACGGCTGGTGATGTGCTTATTGGCCTTAAGTCTTCGGGTATCCACTCAAACGGTTATTCGCTTGTTCGCAGGATCATCGACGACAAGGGATATAATTATCAATCCCCTGCCCCCTTTGACGAGAAAACGTCTTTGGGCGAGGCTTTATTAACACCGACACGCATTTATGTGAAAAGTTGCATGGCGCTTGTGAAAGCGGGATATGCCAAAGCTTTCTCCCACATTACGGGCGGTGGGTTTCTTGAGAATGTGCCGCGTGTTATGCCCGAAAATACTCTTGCTAAAATCGATAGTAGCGCATGGGATTTACTTTCTATCTATAGCTGGCTTCAAAATGAAGGTAATATCGAAACCCGTGAAATGGCACGTACTTTCAATTGCGGGATTGGCATGGTGATTGTTGTCAGTCAAGAGAACGCAGATGCGGCCCTCGAGTTGCTGAGCAAAGCAGGTGAAGATGCCGTCATCATTGGCTCGATCGAAGCAGGTGACGGCAAACCCAAATGCGAAGTAAGCGGCAAGGCTGGCACATGGGGTTCAGACACAGACTGGTCAGCAATTACATCCTAAAGGTCTTCTGCTATGACCAAATTTCAAGTCGCTGTTTTAATATCAGGCAATGGTAGCAACCTTCAGGCTTTGATTGATGCTGCCGCCCTGTCGGACTATCCGGCTGAGATAGCGCTTGTTATATCCAACAGACCCGATGCATTTGGGATCGAGCGCGCTCAAAAAGCAGGTATCAGAACCGCCGTGATCGATCATAAGAAATATGAAACACGGTCGGAATTTGAGAACGCCCTTCAAAGTGAACTTACAAAACAGCCAATTGACCTCATCTGCCTTGCCGGATTTATGCGTATTTTAAATCCTGAATTTGTAGAATTATGGCGCGATCGGATGATTAATATTCATCCTTCCCTTCTTCCTGCCTACAAGGGCCTGAACACATTCCAACGCGCTATTGATGACGGCGTTCGCTTTGCTGGATGCACAATTCATTATGTAGTCCCTGAAATGGATGCTGGCCCCATTATCATGCAGGCTGTTGTGCCAATTGGACAGAATGATACGAAAGAGACATTGGCGAAGAAAATACAGCAGCAAGAACACAAAATGTACCCCGCGGCACTCAAGAAGATTGCGAATGGCAGCGTGTGTGTTCGTGACGATAAAGTCACTTACGAGAGTGTTGACCTGGGCGATGATGCCGTTATCAGTCCAATATTATAATTTTTTGTAGCTGCAGAAATAATTAAAGCCCGCTATATGAGCGGGCTTTATACTACTTAGTAGCTTTTGCTAAGCTTATTACTTAACCAACGATTTCGTTGCCAGAGAAGAACTGAGCGATTTCGATCGCAGCGTTTTCTTCACTGTCGGAACCGTGAACTGAGTTCTCACCGATTGAAAGTGCGAACTCTTTACGAACTGTACCTTCAGCAGCTTCCTCAGGATTTGTTGCACCCATCACTTCACGGTGTGCTAGAACAGCATTCTCGCCTTCAAGAACCTGAACAACAACAGGTGCTGAAGTCATAAATTCAACAAGCTCACCAAAGAAAGGACGCTCAGAGTGAACAGCGTAGAATGTTTCAGCCTGTGCTTGTGTCATGCGGATACGTTTTTGAGCGACAATACGAAGGCCAGCAGCTTCGAATTTGGCATTGATTGCACCAGTAAGGTTGCGGTTCGTTGCATCAGGCTTGATGATCGAAAATGTATGTTGAACAGCCATTTTAATATTCCTTGATTAATAGACGAGCAAAATAAATGATTCGCGCGCCTTATAGCGGGTGCGCACGATTGTTACAAGCCTTCAATGCATGATAGAATTGTTACGTTAACTGGTACCGATATGCTCCACCCGTTGCGAATATAGAAAAGCTATGCTATCGCCCCGTCATGCTTCATATAACAGACATAACATATCGAATTGGCGACCGGGTATTATTTGACCAGGCAACCGTTGCAATCCCCGCTGGTCATAAGGTTGGCTTTGTTGGACGAAATGGTACCGGGAAATCAACTCTACTGAAAATGATCCTGGGTGAAATCGGCCCAGAAACCGGTGCCGTTAAGGTTCGTCCTACAGCTCACATTGGACACGTTGGTCAAGAAGCGCCTGGTGGCCCGCAAAGCCTCTTGGAAACAGTTATCGAGTCTAATAAGGAATTAAGCTCATTAAGCAAAGAAGCTGATACGGCAACCGACCCCAACCGCATCGCAGAAATCCATACGCGCCTCGCTGATATTGGTGCCCATACGGCTGAAGCCCGCGCTGCTTCCATACTCGCGGGCCTTGGGTTCGACGCGGAGGCTCAGGCCCGATCATGCGCGAGCTATTCTGGTGGTTGGCGCATGCGGGTCGCCCTCGCCTGCGTACTCTTTAACGAACCAGATCTGTTGCTTCTGGACGAACCGACAAACTATTTGGATCTAGAAGGCGTTATTTGGCTCGAGAATTTTCTCAAAAATTATCCTTACACGGTTTTGATCGTCAGCCATGACCGTGACCTTTTGAACAAAGCGGTTGGCCATATTATTCACTTAGAGAACGGGAAGCTAAACAGTTACAAAGGCGGCTACGACCGCTTTGAAGAGCTACGCCGTGAAAATATGGAACGCCAAATGGCGCTTAAATCCAAGCAAGAGGCGGAGCGTCGTCATATTCAGGCTTTTGTGGACCGTTTTAAAGCGAAAGCAAGTAAGGCCAAACAAGCACAAAGCCGTGTGAAACTGCTTGAAAAAATGAAGCCAATCGCATCGATGGTTGAAGCGCAAACAATTGCCTTTAACTTCCCAAAACCGGAGCCACTGTCTTCACCGTTGATCGCGATGGAAAGTGTGCAGGTGGGTTATGAGGCTGGAAATCCTGTTCTAAAGAAGCTTGATCTACGCATTGATATGGATGACCGGATCGCACTATTGGGTGCAAATGGAAACGGTAAATCTACATTCGCGAAGCTTGTCGCCAGCAAACTAAAGCCAATGGAAGGCAAAATGCGCAAACCGCGAACCCTTAAAGTCGGGTATTTCGCGCAGCATCAGCTCGATGAACTTCGGGAAGATCATACGCCGCTTGACCATATGAAAAAACTAATGCCAGACGCGATCGAAGCCAAGGTTCGTGCACGGCTTGGCGGCTTTGGGTTTGGTGTTGATAAGGCCGATCGCACAGTTAGTTCCCTATCCGGTGGTGAGAAAGCGCGTCTGATGTTTGCGATTGCCACATTTGAGAAGCCACAGCTTCTTATTCTTGATGAACCAACAAACCATTTGGATGTTGATAGCCGCGAGGCCCTTATTCATGCGATCAACGGTTTCGACGGTGCAGTGCTTTTAATCAGTCACGACCGCCACTTGGTAGAAGCCTGTGTCGATCGCCTGTGGATCGTTGAGAAAGGCGATGTGAAACGTTTTGACGGCGATCTGGAAGATTATAAACTTCATTTACTGCGTGAACGATCGGGCGAACGTGCTGCGAAAAGAGGTCAAAAACCAACAGATCAGAAAAAAGCCGCCCGGCAAAATGCCGCTGATATTCGCAATAAACTTGCCCCTTATCGCCGAGCGTCCGAGAAAGCTGAGGCCAAGCTCGAAAAACTTGTTCAAAAGAAAGAAGAGTTAGAGGCGAAACTCGCTGATCCCAATCTTTATAGCCCTGAGCAATCAAGTAAACTCGCGCAACTATCAAAGCAATCTGGTGAACTCGACAACCAAATCGAAACAGCTGAGGAAGAGTGGCTAAACGCAGAAGATAAATACAGCGAAATGCGCACCCAATACGAGTAAACCATTATTCTGTCGATTCTTTTTGCGAATAACGCTATAGAGATTATTGGTAAGATTTAGATTTGGATAGCTATGATTATTCCAGTGCCATTATTACCCCGTCAGCGAACCGCGTATTTGTTTTCGCGCTTCGCACTGGCTGTGGTATTTATATGGATTGGCGCTATGTCCATAACAGGTGTGAGTGCACCAATATTTGAACGCTGGATATCAGGCCATGCACTACTGGCTTCGTTGTTTGAAAATAACCATAATATCGTCAGATACATCATCGGTTCATTCGAACTTATCAGTGGCCTTTTAATCGCGCTTCCTAAGCTTTCTAAAAAATCCGAGGCTCTTGGCTATAACCTGATTGCTGTTTATTGCATTGGCGCTTTATCGCTTATGTTTACTAATCCTGTATGGATTGATGCGCTTGGGGGCTTTCCTGCTATCGGTGCAGGCCAGGGAATTATAAAGTATATAAGCATATTAGGGGTCGCGCTGTGGATAAAGCAATATATATCCACCCCTTGGCAAAGAGGATCAAAAGATAGCGCTGGCTTCTTGTTCATTTTCATGGGTCTTGTGGTTGTCCTTCTCTGGATCGGCGCTATGAAATTTACCTTAGTTGAAGCGCAGGGTATTGAACCGTTAATAACTTCAAGCTTTCTCTTTAGCTGGATGGCTAATTTCCTAAGCATTCAACACGTTTCATACGGTATTGGGCTTATCGAACTTATGACAGTGGTTGCGCTATTCGGATGGTTCTACAGCAAACGTATATTTCATATCGGCATTATGCTTTGCCTGATAACCTTCATATCAACACTTAGCTTCATGATTAGCTTCGCTGGCACCTGGTTAAATGGTTTTCCGTATCTTTCCAGTTCGGGTCATTTTTTGCTAAAAGATATGGTTCTACTCGCGGGAACAATTATCTTACTCGCAGAAGATAAACAGCGACGGTAATCATTTAAAATAGTTTGATGGGGCCATGGAAACAATTTACGCAATTATAGATTGGTTAAAAGAATACGGTGATGTTCTTGGCGGGATGGGTTCAATTTTCGCCATAACAACGCTAATGCTCACCAACAGCAAAGTGATTATTAACCGTGTCCGCGGCGTTAGTGACGAAGATCAAATAACAGACACTTCTGATACCCAATCAAATGTTTTGACAAAATTTGTAAAGCCAAACATCAAAACAATTGCCATATTACCAATTGAAACAATCGGCTCAATCGACCAAGACTTTATCGATGGCTTAACTGAAGAATTACATGTTGAAATTCAACAAATGGGTTTAACGATTGTACCAGTTAATAATGCACGTAACAGCTTGAACATTTCACTGCGCAAAAGTGACGACATCATGCGCGCAACCATTCATGTACGCGATATGAATAAAGCGTCTATTTTCTCTGAGCGGTACACCGTCAAGCTAACCGATATGATATCATCGCAAACGGATATTGCTGTTTCCATATCTAACGACATCACAAAACATATCCTTGCCAAAAAAGGCGAAAAACAGAGAGAAAAAGTAACGGTTATTTCCACAAAAAGCCGCGCGCTTACAACAGTTTTGGCTATTTTCTTAGGCGTCTTAGGTATTCACCGTTATTATATAGGTCGTCCTTTCACTGGTATTCTATACACCATCACTGGCGGTTTGTTTGTAATTGGATGGTTTATGGATATTATCCTTGCGTCAACGGGCCTTCTGGCAGACGGCAAAGGCCGTCCCATTAGCGGAAAACGAAAACGCCTAAGAATGGAAGAGCGCTTAAACGAACTCCCTACCAATGTTGATCGAGAATAGTCAGTACATCACTACGCCAAGGCAGATCAAGATGGTTTGCTTCATCAATAGTGTAAAAATGGTCGTCAGCGTTCAATACCGTCTTTAGCTCAGCCCCGGACGCATGCGGAACGATCTTATCCTGCAGTCCGTGGAATATAATAATTTCAGCATTTGATCTCGCGAGCTTCAGATCATTTCGAAAGGGGTAATTTGTCATAAAGTCAGGCACATAAACAAACCGACGTTGTGCCATATCCAGGATTGATTTCATTGGAGCGAATAATAAAACATGCTCTGGGTTCCGAACTGCCGCTATGTGGCTGGAGAATGTGGTTCCAAGCGAATATCCAACGATGCGCAAATCATCATCTGGAAAGCGTGCACGCGTGTAGTCATACCAGACCTCTGCATCACGAAGAAGCGCGGCTTCACTCAATTCGCCCTTGCTTTTACCAAATTGTCGGTAATCCATCGCAACAACATCAAACCCGCGCTTTAAAAATGTATTGGCCATTTTTGGGCTACGGCCAATATTGCCTGCATTCCCTTTAAAATAGAGCACCACACCACGCCTATCGGATTGGGTTGGATAGAAAACGCCGTGTAGCTTTGCATCCCCATTTTCCAACCAGATTTCTTCGTGTGGATCAGGAAATTGATAATCATGGTTATCTGCGACTGGATCAAAGTTAAATATCTGACTTTCCTGCGTCGAATAAAGCCAGCTAAGACCACCAAATAGCATCAGTAGAAATAAGGATAGAATAGATATCGATATTTTCTTAAGCACAATAATACTCCCAAACGAATAGCTAATCACAAATTTTGTAAATATCTGGCTTCGTGTTTTCCATCATAATTTCAGGCTGCTTAAGCGCTTCAAACCCGAACTTTTCATACAAAGAATGCATGTTGCTTGTGGCTAACATCATGCGCCTGATACCACTTAATTTATCGTCCGCCATTATCGTTTCAACGAACCAATACCCTAGTCCATTCCCGCGGTGCCCTGCGTCAATAAAAACATCAGCTAGATAAGCGAAGGTTGCTTCATCTGTAATCATGCGCGCACACCCAATTTGAACGAATTCAGCGCTTTGATTTACCTTATGAAAAAGGCCGTAAGATAAAGAGTTTTCAAATGATTTTTTGCATATATCAAAAGGTATTCCTTTCGACCAATAGGCAATTTCCGAGAGCCACTTATGAATTCGTGGTAGATCAAAATCAGCAACATTCGTAGATATGGAATATCCGGCATGTTCAGAGGATTGGATCATCAGGCCTTTTGTTCCCAACCGCCAAATTCTGTTTGTTGCCAATAGGACATTTCCACCCCAGCATCCTTGAATTGCTTCCAGTGCGTTCGGGCATTTGAGACAACCGCTTCATTACGTCCGTCAAACATATATAAGCAACGCTTATAATCGGTAACATCATCAACCATCATATTGTCAACGAGAACAATAATATCTGATTGGTTCACGTTTTCATCCCCGAGGGTAAGGTAAATATTCTGGTCTTCAGGGAAGGCTGATCCATCCTTATCGTGCGGCAGGAAGCTTGCTGGATCGAAATCCCATAAAACTTTATCAAGGGTATCCAGATAGCTTTTATCGGGTACCTTCACCAAAGCCCGCATGCCAATTTCTACCACCTTCACCATCAGTTTTGGCAAAGCTTGTTCCAACGTTTGCTGGGTCAGGTGATAGAAACGAATATCCTGCAAGGTTCCGGGCCCTAGTTCTCGTAGTTGTCTGCGACAAAACGATCAAGCAACCGAACGCCGTGGCCTGTGCCGCCTTTTTCGCTCATTGGAAGATCCTTCTCAGACCATACCGTACCAGCGATATCGATATGGACCCATGGAACATCATTTGTAAAACGCTTAAGGAACTGAGCGGCCGTTATTGAACCAGCGGCGCGACCACCGATATTTTTCATATCAGCAACATCACAGTTGATAAGCTTGTCATAGTTATCATGAATAGGTAACCGCCAAACCTTGTCACCTGTCTCAATGCCAGCCGCGTATAATTGATCAGATAATTCATCACTATCAGAGAAGATACCAGCATACTCATGGCCCAATGAAATAATCATTGCACCTGTGAGCGTAGCAAGATCAATCATAAATTTTGGCTTATAGGTTTCCTGACAATACCAAAGTGCATCCGCCAGCACCAAACGACCTTCAGCGTCAGTATTAAGGACCTCAATAGTCTGACCAGACATGCTGGTAACAACATCACCTGGGCGTGTTGCATTGCCGGACGGCATGTTTTCAACAAGGCCAACGACCGCGACAACATTTGCTTTGGCTTTACGGCCAGCAAGTGCCTTCATCAAGCCGACAACGGTGCCAGCACCGCCCATGTCCCATTTCATCTGCTCCATGCCTGCGCCCGGTTTCAATGAAATACCACCAGTATCAAAGGTTACTCCTTTACCGATGAAAGCAAGTGGTGCATCACCAGCATTGCCACCATTCCAACGCATGATTGCAAGCTGAGATTCGCGGGCTGACCCCTGCCCCACACAGAGTAGAGACCCCATTCCGAGTGTCTCCATCTCAGCTTCGCCGAGAACTTCAACTTCAACGCCCAGCCTCGTAAGTTCACGAATACGATCAGCAAAACTTTCTGGATATAGAACATTGCCCGGCTCTGACACGAGATCGCGTGTAAAGAATACGCCGTCAACCACTTTGGAACGATCTTCAAACACCTTCGTCGCTGACTCATCAGTGGTCATAACGGTGATAGAGGTTAGTGACGGTTTTTTGCTTTCTGGTTCCTTGGTACGATATTTGTCAAATCGATAGGAACGAAGCATTGCGCCCTCTGCAATTGCAGCAGCGTCAGCACCCTCAAAATCAACAGCTATGAAGGCGTCAGAACTACCGCTATGCAATAGTTTTGCTGTAGCAAGAGCACCTAGCTCAATATTGTCTTGTTTACTTAGCTTGCTATCCCCCAAACCGATCACTAACAGGCGCTCAAAATCGCATCCCGCCGGAGCCAAGATTTCAAGGCTACTTGCTTTTGCACCCGCAAAATTTGCCGCTTCAAAAATAGTTTTCAAGCGATCATCAGCTTGGGCATTTAATTCTGCTGCCAGGCCCTCAAAGGCCAAATCCTTTTTAACAAAGACGACGCAAGCGCCATTTGATGGGGTTTTAATTTCACTGAAATTAATTTGCATGAAAGCCTCTCTATCAATTCGTATGTGCCGAAACAGGCACCTGTAATGCCTTGAGCAGGTTCTTAACACCCTAAATGCCCTTAACAAAACGAATTTGCAAGAAAATGCCCCTTAAAAAGCCATAATCTTGTTGTCATTCGATGTGATGCGTGGTTAACCAATGCAAGTAAATTACAAACATCATCACTTGAATGATGATACATATAATTCGAAAGCTATCGGACCATATGCGAACGAAATTCTCAGGGCCTCAAAAATCTCGCTTTTTAATAGCTCTTGTAGCAACGACTATGCTCACCGTACCGGGGATAGCATATACGCTTCCTGCATCTCAAAACGCACAAGACGAGAATGTAGAGTTTGAAGCCGATCAGTTAACCTACGATTCTGAAACCGGTGAAATTCGCGCATTAGGCCAAGTGGTCCTCATCCGCAATGGATATATTCTAAAAGCAGGTGAAGTTCGCTATAATGAAAAGACAGGTAAGGCCGAAGCCATTGGCGCTGTTGAACTAACTTCGCCCGACGGCGATACCATTTTTTCACCAAAAGTCGTTCTTGAAAACGAACTCCGTGATGCGGTTGTTGAAGACATTAAATTACTACTTGAAGACGGTGCACGTGTATATGCGAATGCGGGTCAGCGAGACGGCGAAGACGGCATCACAACGTTAGACCGCGCCGTCTACAGCCCCTGTAAGATCTGTAACGACAGCGAAGGAAACCCGAAAGACCCGTTTTGGCAGATCAAAGCTGTAAAGGTTGTTCATAATCGTGGGAAAAAACGTCTGTATTACGAAAATGCAACATTAGAAATTTTGGGAATTCCTATTCTTTGGACCCCCTATTTTTCTCATCCTGATCCAACAGTTGATCGCGCGAGCGGATTTTTACCGCTTGAGATCAGAACAAGTAACAACCTTGGTATCGTTGCAGGCCTACCTTATTATCATGTGATAGACAAAACTCAGGATTTTACGATCACTCCGACGATAACCACCCGTGAGGGCCTCGTTTTATCCGGTGAATACAGACATAAACTAAGTTACGGTGAATACACTGTTGACGGCAGCATCACCTATACTGATGAACGTGACGCAAATAATAATTTAACTGGTGATAATGAGTTCCGCGGGCACATCAGTTCACAAGGCCAGTTCAATCACGCAGGGCCTTGGCGTTCTACCTATCAACTAAATTTCGCCTCCGATGATACCTATCTAAGGCGCTATGGTTTCTCTAGAGCTGACACTTTAACCAGTGAATATAATCTGGAAGGCTTCTTCGATCGTTCCTATATTTCAGGACGCACTCTTCTTTTCCAAGAACTAAGAAACGAAGTACGTCCAGGCCTGACACCACTTGCAGTACCGATAATCGAAGCAGAGTATATACCAAAATTTAAACCGCTTGGCGGGACAATAAAGCTCGGTGGAAATGCACTTTCCATTGTTCGTACTGGTGGTCTGGATACTCAGCGTCTGTCCTTATCAGCAGGCTGGAAGCGACGTTGGATCGGAAATAACGGGCTTGTTTTCGATCTGGATGGGTTGGTGCGATCAGACGCCTACAATATCGATAATGTTGCCGAACCAGACAATCCTTTCTTCGCGGGAACGTTTGGTAGCGGTGAAGGCGGCACTGACTTTAGAAACGTCGCCCGCTTAACAGGGACATTCAGCTACCCTCTTGTTAAACAAACGGGATCAGGTTTTCACACGTTAGAACCAATCATTCAGATCACGGCTTCACCGTCTGACGCGACACCCAATAGTATCGTAAATGAGGATAGCCGGGCCTTTGAATTGAATGATTTAAATTTATTCTCTTCAGAACGCGCAGCAGGATTTGATCTTTTTGACGAAAGTTCACGCGTCACTGTAGGCGTTAGGTGGCAATATGAAAGCAAAGACCTTCAAAGCGACATTTTAATCGGACAATCCTTTAGAATAGATGGCCAAGAAACTTTCTTCCTCGAAGGCGCGGGACTTGAGGGTGATTTTTCGGATATCGTTGGACGAACCAATATTCGCTACAAGGACTGGCTCGAAATCGATCATCGCTACCGGTTGGATGACACATCGTTGTCAGTTCGGCGGAATGATGTGAACGCCCTGATTGGCTCGAGAAAAACAGGCTTGGAAGTTGGTTATTTTCGCTTGGACCGAGAGCTAGACCTTACTAATCCGATCCTCGAGAATGCAGTAGAAAACCGTCAAGACCGCGAAGAATTGCGTTTAGGTTTGTATTATCAGATCAATGATAACTGGCGTTTCACGGGAACTGCTATTGAGGATTTAACTAACGGGGCCAACGGTGTCGAATATGAGGCAGGTGTTTCTTATATTGATGAATGCATCGAAATTGGCCTTCAGATAAGAGAAACATTTACACAAGACCGGGATATCGAACCAGGAACATCAATATTATTCCGATTTAAACTATTGAATTTAGGCTAGCCTAACAGCCTAAATATCGTATATAGTTGGATATTAATGGATAAGCCTATTTTATCAGGCTTTAATATACTGAATGAGTAACATTGTGACTTTAAAGAACCAACTTCAAAAGCTTGTATTGCCAATTGCTACCTTCTTGACCGGCACAGCTATAATGGCAAATGGCGTTTATGCTCAGCAACCAAACCAACCACAAGCCATCAATAGCATTGAAGTTTTGGTTAATGACCAGCCGATCTCAAGTTTTGATATCAACCAACGTTTACGATTGGTTATTGCTATATCTGGCGGTGTAAAAAACGAAGAAGAATTCCTCAAAGTAAGAGAGCAAGTTATTCGAGCGATGGTGGATGAACGCCTTCAAATCCAAGAAGCAGCGGAAAACGAGGTCAATATAGAAGATGCGCAGCTCGAAGATTTCTTTGTTAGAAGAGCAGAAGGCCTTGGTCAAAGCCCTGAACAATTATCAAGTGCTTTAGATCAAATTGGCGCCAGCAAAGAAACCATGATGTCGCAGATAGAGGCGGAAGTTGTGTGGGCACAGCTAGCACAGCGCCGATTGGGTCCATTTGTCAGTATATCAGATGAAGAAGTCGATGCCTACATTCAGCGCCTTTATGACAACAAAGGAAAATTCGAATACCGCCTTGGTGAAATTGTTCTACTTGTAAACAGTGCCGCGGATGAAACCTCTGTAAAGGCAACCGCTGATGAAATCGTTCAGGGTATTAAGGACGGTGCTGCGTTTTCTGAAATCGCCAATCAGTTATCTGCGTCTTCAACTGCCGCGACTGGCGGTGACCTTGGATGGGTAACACTCGATGATATTGAAGGTTTAACTCAAGAAGATATTGATGAAATCGGCGTTGGTAATATATCAAAACCGATCCGAACAGCTGGCGGATATGTAATTTTCTCCTTGAATGACAGAAGACGAATTTTAACAGCAGATCCACTTGATACCCAATTGCAGCTTCGTCAAGTCCACCTTTCAACCGAAAAGTTAGCAGATAGCGCGGTAGCTGCGCAGTTTGAGCAAACTGTCTCGAATTTATCCAGTGATGCGACATGTGAACAGGTACCTGATATCGCGACACAAGCCGGGGCAGATGGTGCTCAAGATATTGGTGTCATTAGGGTTCGTGACCTGCAAGGCGATGCACGTACTGCGGTGCAAAAAATTGACGGCAAAGGCGCTTCAAGCTTACTCAAAATGGAAGATGGTTGGCGTGTTCTTTTCGTTTGTGAAAGACGTGAAGCCACCGTGCAGGAGCCTGATTTTGATCAAGTTTATAATCAGCTCGAGCAACAGCGTATGTCCATGATGGCGCGTCGCTATTTGCGCGATATTCGCCGTGATGCGATCGTTGATTATCGCTAACCATTAAAACATGTCTCAAGCCAATACACAGGAATTTCAATCCCCTATTGCTATTACGATGGGGGAACCATCAGGAATTGGGCCAGAGATTTTTTGCTCCATATGGGAAAACCGCAAAGCATTAAGCCTACCCCAAATTGTTTATATAGGCTCCGTTGAAAGTCTTAGCGTTCACAATAGCAATATCAAGCACCAGCTTATCGATTGTCCAAGTAAAGTGCATAACATACCAGAAGACACACTGGCTATAATTCCAGTTAAAACTACTGAGACGATAGTTCCTGGTACTTTAAATTCAGCAAATGGCAAAGCGGTAATTCAATCTATCAACCTTGCTGTATCCTTTGTAATCGAAGGTAAGGTATCTGCGATAGTGACATCCCCTATTCACAAGGCCGCGCTGTACGATATTGGTTTTTCAAGCCCTGGACATACTGAATATTTGGCCGAGCGTGCGGGCATGCCTAAATCTGCATCCGTTATGATGCTTGCTACTGAAGGTCTTAGGGTGGTTCCTGTAACCACTCATATTGCGCTTAAGGATGTTGCGAAGCATTTGACGCATGAAAAAATTATCCACTCTGGCTTCGTTACGAACGCCGATTTGCAGAAACGATTTAATATAGAAAACCCTAGAATTGCAATTGCAGCATTAAACCCACATGCCGGTGAAAATGGAGCGATGGGCATTGAAGAAGTAACCCATATCCTACCCGCTGTTATTGAGTTACGCGATCAGGGCATCAATGTTACCGACCCTTTACCTGCTGATACTTTGTTCCACGAGGAGGCTAGAAAAAATTATGATGCCATTTTGTGCATGTATCACGATCAGGCACTAATTCCCCTAAAGACACTTGATTTCTGGGGTGGTGTAAATATCACGCTGGGGCTTCCTTTTATTCGTACATCACCCGATCATGGAACAGCGATTGATTTGGCGGGCAAAGGAAAAGCAAGACCAGACAGCATGATTGCAGCGATCAAATACGCTCAGAAACTTGCCGAAAACCAATTGGAATTTGGCAATGAATGACACACTCCCGCCTCTAAGAGAGATCATACGCAAGCATGACTTAAGGGCAAAAAAATCCTTCGGGCAAAATTTCTTATTAGACCTAAATTTAACGGGCAAAATAGCACGTGTTGCAGGTAACCTTGATGATAGTGTTGTTTATGAGGTTGGTCCTGGACCTGGAGGCTTAACACGCGCCTTATTAGCAAATGGTGCCAGCCGAGTTGTTGCTGTGGAAATGGACGAACGCTGTCTTCCTGCACTAGAAGAAATAACAAACGCGTTCGACAACAGACTTGAGATCATAAGCGGAAACGCTCTAGATATTAATGAACCCGAAGCCATGAAGCTGAATGCCCAAGTAACGGCACGAATAGCTTCAAATCTACCATATAATGTAGGGACGCTACTTTTTATTAAATGGCTTACACTAGAGACATGGAAACCTTGGTACAGCTCACTCACCCTCATGTTTCAAAAAGAGGTTGCAGAACGTATTGTCGCGAAGCCAAATACCAAAGCCTATGGTAGGTTATCCGTCTTGGCGCAGTGGCGAGGAAATGTGCGAATAGCAATGCATGTCCCAGCTGCCGCCTTCACACCACCACCCAAGGTAGACAGTGCGATCATCCATTATGAACCGACAGAGCCAATAGATCCTGATGTTAAATTGTCAGATTTGGAACTCGTCGTTGAAAAGGCATTTGGACAGAGACGAAAAATGTTGCGTGCAAGTCTGAAGTCTTTACCGGTTGACGCTTTAAAATTGTTAGCCATGGCTGATATTAAAGAAACAGCCAGGGCTGAAACCCTTAGTGTGGCTGACTTTGTTAAACTCGCCAAAACCTATCGTCAGTTGCTATAATTGAAATCAACTACATACAAAAAAGCACTGGCAATTTTGCCAGCGCCTTTTCAATATCAAAACTTGTGTATTGGTATAAGCTTTTAGGAAAGCTCTAAGCTTGCGCGCCCACGCCGACGAACTTGTAAGCCAACAAGAGCAAAGCCAAAGATCATCATCAACCATGTGGCGGGCTCTGGTACAGCAGATGTGAACTGAAGACCAACAACAAGATCATCAAAGTCTGCGTCGCCGCCGCCAGTGTTATCGCCAAAACCAAGTGCAAATCGATTGCCTTCTACAGGGCTGAAGAATTGACCAAACCCTGCGTCACCAAACGCGGCAGGAGTACCACGGTTACTGCCGAAAGAGAGACCAAGGCCTGATAAAAGGTCGCCACTGTTAATATTAAAGGAGAAAATAAAGTCCGTTACAAAAGGTGTTTCCGTAAGGCCGTCAGGGTCTTCAGTAAAAACCGTTTCGCCATTAATTTCAACAGTATTGATAAAACCAGATTCCGAACCGAGGAAAAACAGGTCTAGTGTGCCATTGCTATTGAACTGAACGTCTCTTGCCGTTGTAAATTCTGTTAAACCCAATGTGGTTAAAATGTTTCCCACATTATTATTGCCTGGGATACCACTTACAGAATCACCACCGACAAACGTAAATGATGTGCTTGCGTTTGCTGCACCTGTAAAAAACGGTGCACATGCTACAAGTATAATTCCAAATAATTTCTTAAATGAAGACTTCATCTCTTTAATCCTTACAACTAAATCACTTTATGAGTGCGTCAACTTGATAAAATTTTAGCAATTTTTTAGCAGATGTAAAAATTTTCGAGAGAAATTGGCTAATTACCGCTATTTTCTAAGGTGAAGCATGTCAAAACGATACACTTATTGCGAGAAATGTATCAATTTGGGACAAAGTTCGGTTGCCAACCGCCTCAATTGCAGCGCAAAAAAGACGAATCAATTGCAAACGCACGTATCATATTGTCCAAAATTACAACTAAAAATGGATGCTATTTTTTTAATGTTCTAACAAATTCTGACAGTGCTGGGCGTCTGTGTCTGCGGAGGCGCTCTGCATTTAAAATATTTCGCAGGTCAGCGTATGTTTTATCAAGATCGTTATTGATGAGTACGTAATCATACTCTGCCCAATGGCTAATTTCGCTTTCAGCTTCGGCCATACGCTTTTGAACAACTTCTTCGCTGTCCTGTGCTCTTTTCTTCAATCGATTTTCAAGTTCAGCGATCGAGGGCGGTAAAACGAAAACACGTACCAGGTCCCCCCCTGCACTTTCCGCGAGTTGTTGAGTACCTTGCCAATCAATATCGAATAGTACGTCTTTACCATCACTTAAAGCCTGCATTACAGGGCCTCGTGGCGTACCATAGCGATTTTCAAAAACAACTGCATGCTCAAGAAGCTCGTTATTATCAATCATTTCGCGGAACCGATCATGCCCGACAAAATAATAGTCTTTGCCGCTTTCCTCCCCAGGTCTTGCTTCACGTGTTGTCGCCGAAACTGACATAACCATATCTTTTTCATCAGCGAGAAGCATGCGACTGAGTGTTGTTTTACCTGCACCAGACGGTGAAGACATAACAAGCATAAGTCCTCTACGTTTATTTGCGTTGATTTCGGGTGATACAGTATCGCTCATGGTGAAACTCTTATTCTATGTTTTGAACTTGCTCGCGAAATTGATCGATAAGCGTTTTAATATCAAGCCCTATTTTAGTAAGTTTTGTATCACCAGATTTTGCACAAAGTGTGTTAGCCTCTCGGTTAAATTCCTGACAAAGAAAATCCAACCTCCTACCCACAGGTTTTACACTATCAAGTAGTTTTTTTGCTTCTGTAACGTGGCTATCCAACCTATCCAGTTCCTCCATTATATCAGCTTTAACTGCAAGAAGAGCAATCTCTTGCGCTAGGCGTTCATCATCCACAGGCTTTGATACAGACTGAAGTTTATCCAATTGCTGAGCAAATCGTGTTTGCATCGATATAGTGCGGTCACCAGAATGATCACGTGCTGCCTTTGTCAAAGCCTCAATGTCAGCAAGTTGCTGCTTCAATACTTGCTGCATCCGTTCACCTTCTTCTGACCGATCACTAATCAGCTTTGTAATTACTGCATTAAGGCTTTCCATGATTTGGTCTTCAAGGATACTGCGCTGATCCTCATCTAAGGTTTCTTCGCGTTCTTCAACAACACCCTTTACACGTAAAAGCCCATCAAGGCTTGCTGGCGCAATATGCGGCTGCCCTGAATAGGTTGTCGCCAATTTAATGAGCGCCTCTAACTTCTTTTCATTAATAACAATTCCGCCTTCTGCACCTGAATCGCTAAGAGTGAGATTGGCAAACACTGTCCCTCTGGCTATTTGTGCGCCAATATTCTTCTTCAGTTTAATATCGAAACCATCCAAAACAGCTGGTAACCGCATACGGATATCCAGGTTTTTATTATTCACGCTTTTAAGTTCCCAAACCCAGTCATAGTCAGGTGCTGTTCCTGATATGCGGGCAAAACCTGTCATGCTTTTTAAAGTCATTCTTTATTCCGACATATGTTTAATATTTGTGCATAACGCTTAGAGCGAATATGACTTTTGAGCAACGTATAGTTTCTACTGTGCACGCTCGCGTTCAATTTTACGCCAATTTGCTACGTTTTTATTGTGCTCTTTTAATGTTTTAGCAAAGGCATGACCGCCAGTTCCATCAGCGACAAAATACAAATAATCAGCCCCCTCTGGCGGATTTAATACGGCTTTGATAGCCTCTAAACCAGGATTAGCAATAGGAGTGGGCGGTAGACCCTTGATACGATACGTATTGTACGGGGTATCACTATTGATATCCGCTTTGGTAATTGCGCGCCCTAGTGGCAGTCCGTTGGTTAGGCCATAAATTATTGTTGGGTCTGACTGAAGGCGCATGCCTTTTCGAAGCCGATTTAAAAACACAGCAGCCACCAACGACCGCTCATTTTGAAGGGCGGTTTCTTTTTCTACGATAGAAGCCAGAATAAGGGCCTCCTCCATAGACTGGATGGGTAAGTTTCCTGCACGGCTATCCCACGCTTGTAGCAAAACCTTTTGCATCTCTTTTTCCATTCTCTGAAGAAGAGTATTTAGCGTATCGCCGCGTTCATACACATATGTTTCTGGGAGCAAGCTTCCTTCAATTGGTAGCGCATTGATTTTTGATGAAGCCTCTATTCCAAAACTATTCGAGAGGACATCAATAGCCTGTAATACTGAATAGCCCTCAGGAATGGTTACCTTCCTGCTATGACTGTTCCCACGAACAATTTTCATCAGGATTTCCCGAAGCGGTAATCCTTTAGGAATTTCAAACTCCCCTGAACGCAGTTTAGACTCGACCCCTAAATATAAAGCCGCATATTTAAACTGCCAGGCGTGCTCAACAATCCCATCCCTTTCAGCAATAAAGGCAGCACGAATTAACCCACTCCCTTTAGGTAGATAGTAATAGACCGTTTCCTGATTGATTGATGGCTTGGAAAGGGTGTGATTCACAAAGACATAAAGCGCGCTCGCCAACACCAGCAGTAAAAAAAACACACCTGATGTTATGCCAATAAAAAGCCGATATTTTCTAAGATAATCACCCATATGCACTGAACATATCAGGTTTATAACCTAGAAAAAACTGACTTAATGCTAATTTGCCTCAGTGTGATTTATTAATCACCTTCATACTGCTGCATCACAAGTGATGCGTTGGTTCCGCCAAAGCCAAATGAGTTTGAAAGCGCCGCTTTGACTTCGCGCTCTTGCGCTTCAAGTGCAACCAGGTCAATACCATCACAGCCTTCAGCCCGCTCATGAAGGTTTAGTGTTGGTGGTACAACGTTTTCATGGATTGCTTTCAGGCAGAAGATTGCTTCAACAGCACCCGCAGCACCTAACAAGTGCCCAATAGAGGATTTTGTTGACGACATCGCTGCACTGGCAGCGTGATCACCAAGTAAACGTTTCACAGCACCAAATTCAATTGGGTCACCAACAGGTGTCGATGTGCCATGGGCGTTAATATAGTCAATCTGCTCAACATTGATGCCTGCGCGTTTAATCGCAGCGCTCATAGAGCGGAAACCACCATTACCGTCCGGTGCAGGCGCGGTTACGTGATGGCCATCTCCTGACATACCGTAGCCAGTGACTTCACCGTAAATTTTGGCACCGCGTTTCTTTGCATGCTCAAGCTCTTCAAGAACAACAACACCAGCGCCCTCACCCATAACAAATCCGTCATGGCCTTTATCCCAAGGGCGAGAGGCTTCAACCGGGTTATCGTTATATTTTGTTGAAAGTGCACGTGCCTGACAAAAACCAGCGTAGCCAATATCACAGATCGATGCTTCTGCGCCGCCCGCAACCATAATATCTGCGTCATCAAGCGCGATGATTCGTGCCGCATCCCCGATGGAATGTGCACCGGTAGAACATGCAGTTACAGCTGCATGATTCGGCCCTTTAAAGCCGTACTTGATTGAAACATTACCAGATACAAGATTGATGATAGACCCAGCGATAAAATGAGGGCTAACACGGCGAAGGCCACGTTCCTTCAGGGTGATTGATGTTTCTGAAATCCATTTCAGGCCACCAATTCCAGCACCAATCATAACACCTGCACGAAGCTGTTCTTCTTCGCTCAGGTCTTCAATGCCAGCTTCCTGAACCGCCTGCATCGCAGCAGCCATACCAAACAAAATAAAGGTATCAACGCGGCGCTGGTCCTTTGGAGCCATCCAGTCGTCAGGATTAAACGTTCCATTTGTTCCATCGCCAATTTTAACTTCACAGCCAATTTTACAAGGAAAATCGCTCGCATCAAATTGTGTAACAGGGCCAGCGCCTGATTGACCCTTGATCAAACGTTCCCAAGTTTCATTCACACCTGTCGCAAGCGGCGACACCATACCCATTCCGGTAACAACAACACGTCTCATTAGATCTTCCTTATTCAGAGTCTCAAGGCCCAACAACCCTGTTCAAATAAAAAATGGGGTAACAAACTGGCAAAAGCCGGCTGCTACCCCATTTAAAACTCGATTGGTTTTAGGAATTAGCGCCGATAAAATCGATCGCATCCTTAACAGTCTGAATTTTTTCAGCTGCATCGTCTGGAATTTCAATACCAAACTCTTCTTCGAAAGCCATAACCAGCTCAACTGTATCAAGGCTGTCTGCGCCAAGATCATCGATGAAGCTAGCAGTTTCGGTGACTTTATCTTCTTCTACACCTAGGTGTTCGATAACAATTTTTTGCACCTTATCGGCAATATCGCTCATTGCTTTTCCCTCGTTCTTAACAATGATGACATATCGGTATTTCGATATGTCTCTATTGTGCGACCTAAAGCTAAGAAATCCTAGTTTTTGTTCCGCATCGCCGTGCTGGTAACACAGTTTTTTAGCTTTGAGAAGTCAAGTTTAAGTAAATTGTAAAACAATTACTCTGTTAGATCATGGCCATTCCGCCATTAATATGCAAGGTCTGTCCTGTCATATAGCCAGCTTCATTACTTGCTAAATATAGTACAGACGCTGCAATATCCTCAGGTTTCCCAAGGTTTCCTGAAGGGATATTCTTTGTGATCGCACTCTTTTGATCGTCTGTGAGTGCGTCTGTCATTGGAGTTGTAATAAAGCCAGGGGCAACACAGTTAACGGTGATACCGCGTGATGCCACTTCCTGAGCTAAAGATTTCGACATACCAATAAGGCCAGCCTTTGAGGCCGCATAATTCGCCTGTCCTGGATTTCCCGTTACACCTACAACAGATGTAATGTTGATAATCCGGCCAAAGCGCGCTTTCATCATTGTCCGCAAATATCCTTTTGAGAGGCGGAACACAGACTCAAGGTTAACCTGCATTACGCTGTCCCATTCGTCTTCTTTCATTCGCATCGCCAAATTGTCGCGCGTGATACCCGCATTATTTACCAATATGTCAACACCGCCGCCAAGAGCTTCTGTTGCGTTTTTAATAAGCGCATCAACGCTCTCACGTTCTGAAAGGTTTGCAGCAACAATATGAACCCGCTCACCAAGTTCAGCCGCCAGCGCCTCAAGTTTTTCAGCCCGCGTACCGGAAATTACAACTTCTGCACCAGCACTATGTAACGCCGTCGCAATTGCTGCACCAATACCGCCAGTTGCTCCTGTTACAAGGGCCTTTTTACCTGTTAGATCAAACATCATATTCCTCGTTTATATCTTCTATCAGCTTACATGCGTATCTGGCGCTTTAAAGGTCCTCAATGAACCGCTCAATATCTGCCATTTCCTGCATATTGGTAGCGCTTAGGCTTTTATCAATACGCCGCGCTAGTCCGCAAAGAACTTTGCCTGCACCTGCTTCAACAATTTCCGTAATGCCAAGCGATGACATTGAGCCCACACTCTCGCGCCAACGAACAGATGCTGTCACCTGCTCTACAAGAAGGTTTTTAATCCCATCAGGATTACCAACAGGAGCCGCTAGAACATTCGCTATTACTGGAAGCGCTGGTTCGTTTATTTGCGTATCAGCAAGCGCATAACGCATTTCATCCGCTGCAGGTTGCATCAAAGGACAGTGGAAAGGTGCAGATACCGGTAGCAACATGCCTCTTTTCGCCCCTTTGGCTTTTGCGATCTCAATCGCGCGCTCTACAGCACCTTTATGGCCCGACACAACCACCTGACCGTCAGCATTATCGTTCGCGGCAACGCATACTTCACCCTGCGATGCTTCTTCAACAATTTCGAGAACAGTATCAAACGAAGGACCGAGGATCGCAGCCATGGCACCTTCACCAACAGGAACGGCCCGCTGCATCGCTTGACCGCGTAATTTCAGTAGCCTTGCGGTATCAGCAAGCGAAAACGCTCCTACGGACGCAAGCGCAGAATATTCACCGAGCGAATGCCCTGCTACATGGCTTGCCAGATCAGCGATTTTCTTGCCGCTTTCAGATTCTAACGTGCGAACAACAGCCATCGATGTCGCCATCAGTGCGGGTTGCGTGTTTTCCGTAAGGCGTAATTCGTCTTCTTCACCGTCCCACATCAGCTTAGATAGTGACTGGCTTAATGCATCATCGACCTCTTCAAAAACAAGTTTCGCAGCCTCAGACGCTTGTGCGAGTTCTTTGCCCATTCCAATAAACTGGCTACCCTGCCCTGGAAAAACAAACGCTCTTGTCATATTTATATCCTTGATCTGTTCACAAAGGTCATTGTTTGACCTCTAAATTCCCTTACGGAATGTCACATAGCAGACAACAATTGCAAGACAATATGTTCGCTTTTACATTTTTTATAGAAAATACCAGGATTTTCCTTGTATTTCACGCGGCAAAGCGATAAAGAAGCGCCTCCTGATTTGTATATCAAGAAAATACGCAGGAATAAGAAGGCTGGAGGCGTTGGCAATGGGTGCCTGCGAGCGATCAGCAAAATGGAGAAAAAGCATGGCTTTATACGAGCATGTTTTCATTGCAAGGCAAGATATTAATGCCTCGCAAGTAGAAAGCATTACTGCCGACTTTTCGAAAATCATCGAAGAGAACGAAGGCAAAATCGCTAAATCTGAATACTGGGGCCTTAAAACCCTTGCTTACCGCATCAAGAAAAACCGCAAAGGTCATTATGTTCTGTTGAACATCGATGCGCCGCACGCTGCTGTTGCTGAAATGGAGCGTCAAATTCGCCTTAACGAGGACATCCTTCGCTTCATGACAATCCGTGTTGACGAGCTTGAAGAAGGTCAATCAATCGTTCTTCGCTCTAAAGCTGACAAAGAACGCCGTGGCCCAAGAGGCGATCGCGGTGATCGTGGTGACAAAAGGGAGCAACGCTAATGTCTGCACGCCGTCCATTTTTCCGTCGTCGTAAAACATGCCCGTTTTCTGGCGATAACGCACAAACAATCGATTACAAAGATGTAAAATTGCTATCACGCTATGTTTCTGAGCGTGGCAAGATTGTTCCAAGCCGTATCACTGCTGTTTCTGCAAAGAAACAACGCGAACTTGCAAAGGCTATCAAACGCGCTCGTAATATCGCGTTGTTGCCTTTCATCGTTCAATAAGCCCACTTAAGGAGACAGAATATGCAAGTCATCCTACTAGAGCGAGTAGCGAAACTCGGCCAGATGGGCGATGAAGTCACTGTTAAAGATGGTTTTGCTCGTAACTTCCTTCTACCACAGAAGAAAGCTATGCGCGCAACTGAAGCCAACAAGCAGTTTTTTGAAAACGAACGTGCTCGCCTTGAAGCAGATAACCTTGCGCGTCGCGAAGAAGCAGAAAAAGTTGCTGGCCAGATGGCTGGTCTTAAATGCGTAATGGTTCGCTCTGCTGGTGAATCAGGCCAACTATATGGTTCTGTAACAAGCCGCGATATCGCTGAAGCCGTTACAGAGGCTGGTGTTAAAATCGGCCGTAGCCAGGTTGTTCTTGATCGTGCGATCAAAACTCTTGGTCTTCATGATGTTGTAATCACGCTTCACCCTGAAGTTTCTGAAACTGTTGTTGTGAACATTGCTCGCTCTGAAGCGGAAGCAGAAACACAGTTTGAAATCGGCGGCGCTATTGTTGGCGGCGACGAAGAAGAAGCTGAAGAAGAGTTCGTTGAAGATGTTGCTGAGGAAGTTGAAGCTTCTGAAGAAACAACAGAAGAAACAGAAGAAGAGAAAACTGACGCTGAATAAGCTGTTTTTTCCAATTTCTATTTGTAATCAAGGGAAGCATTTTGCTTCCCTTTTTTATTGTGCTCAAACATTAAGTTTTCAAGATAGAAAGTTATCCACAGAATTATCCCCCTGTGGAAAAGATAGTGTGTAAAACAAAAAGATATTTGCCACAAAGCAGCAAAGCTGTTGTAGAACATTGACACGTTTTGACCTCTTTAAAATGGTGACCGAATGGAACTTGTTCAGGCAAATGATGAGAACGGCAATAATGACGAAACTGGCAACCTTGGTTACCGACAGCCCCCACATAACCTAGAGGCTGAACAAGCTATTCTCGGGGCGATTCTTGTCAACAATGAAGCCGCACAAAAGGTTCAGGGGTTTCTTCAGCCTGAACATTTCTTTGAGCCCGTACATGGTCGTATTTACGAGTCTGTTCTTAAACTGATGGACAAGAACCAGATTGCTGACCCCGTTAAATTAAAACCATATTTTGATAATGATGAGGCGCTATCTGATGTAGGCGGCGCGCAGTACTTAGTAAGATTGGCCGCAAGTGCTGCAACCATCATCAACACCGAAGACTATGGTCGTACGATTTATGACCTCGCAATGCGCCGTTCGCTGATTCAAATTGGCGAAGAGATGGTCAATGATGCGTATGATGCACCAATTGATGAAGAAGCGATGGAGCAAATCTCTGCGGCTGAAAAACAACTGTTTGACCTCGCCGAACTGGGGCAATCAGAATCAGGTGCTCAAACATTCAGCCGCGCCCTAAAGGTCGCCGTTGAAAACATCGAAAATGCCTTCAAGGACCCAGATAGCCTGTCCGGTGTAACCACGGGCCTTACGAAACTTAATGATCAGATTGGCGGCCTTCACAATTCAGACCTTATGATCCTTGCGGGCCGCCCTGCGATGGGGAAAACTGCGCTCGCGACCAACATCGCGTTCAATGCCGCGCACAGATATCATCAGGATTTGGTTGCCGGCGTCGACATGAATATGAGCAAAGGCGCAGTTTGTTGCTTCTTTAGCTTGGAGATGTCAGCAGATCAGCTTGCTGCCCGTATTCTCTCTGACCGCGCAAACGAGCATTATAATGGCCCAGACTCCATACAATCCCACGCAATGCGCCAAGGTAAGCTGACACAGGATCAATTTGAGGCTATCGCCCGCGCCGCCATGGAAATGGAGGATTTACCTCTTTTCATTGACGATACGCCAGCGCTTACGATCGCAGGGCTCAGGACCCGTGCCCGCCGCCTTAAAAGGCAACATAACCTCGGCCTCGTCGTGGTTGACTATCTTCAGTTGCTTCGTGGTGGCGGCAAAGGCGGCAGTGAAAACCGCGTTCAGGAAATTTCTGAAATTACTCGTGGCCTTAAGGGCTTAGCAAAAGAACTTCATGTTCCTGTCCTTGCCCTATCCCAGCTCAGCCGACAGGTAGAACAGCGCGAAAACAAACGCCCTATGCTTTCAGACCTCAGGGAATCAGGATCGATTGAGCAAGATGCCGATATGGTCATGTTCGTGTTCCGCGAAGAATATTATAAGGAAAAGGAAGAGCCATCGCTTTCGGACCACGAAAAGCATCAAACGTGGCAGGCAGAGATGGAAAATCTGTATGGCAAAGCCGAGGTGATCGTCGGCAAACAACGTCACGGCCCCGTTGGAACCGTGCGCCTTGGCTTTATCAAAGAAGTTACCCGCTTTACTGACCTTGTAGAGGACGATCACCTTCCGGAGAGATTTTAATTTTTTGGCGAAAAGTATTAATTAATCCTGTCGGCATATAAAAAATATTCGTATTTGGAAAAATCCAGTTCTTCTTCGAGTATATTATACTTTTGGAGCAATTTCGCTTCGCGTGAATTTATGTCCCAACAATCATACATGGGGTTCGTTTCAGGCTCATTAAATATTTTCTGCAACATATTTAGCTGAGGGTCATTTAAAACGATTTCTCCTACAAGGCAGTCTTCTTCTTTTTGAAAAACTGCAATGTATCGCTTCACTTCATATTTTAGAGCTTCAACTTTCATTAAAATCCCATCATATTTTGATTGGTTTTCGGTAGAAACAGCTTCATTCCATCCATTGTATCATCGATATTCACTTGGCATCCCAAACGGGATGTACCTGTGAGACCGACAGTAAAATCAAGCATTTCCTCTTCTTCTTCGCTCGCCGAAGGGATCGCATCATAGTGCTTCTGCTCCATGATCACATGACAGGTAGAACATGCCATGTTGCCCTCGCAAGTTCCTTCCATATCAATATCGTTATAATGCGCAAGTTGGAGGACACTCATCCCAACTTCGGCCTTAACAGGCGTTTCTTCGCCGTTTGCGCTTACAAAAATAATCTCAATCTCAGCCATACTTTATGCCCTTAAACTATTTACCGCCCGAATGATTCTATTGGCGGCAAAGTCAATTTCTTCATCACTCGTAAAGCGCCCGATCCCCAAACGAATGGAAGCCTCGTTTTTATCATGCATGTCAGGTCCCTTAATCGCCTCCAATACATGCGATGGATCGCTGGTGCCAGATGCGCAAGCGGACCCGCTTGAAAGTGCCAAATCACGAATATTCGATAGCAACCGATCATTATCGACATCAGGGAAACTGATATTCAAATTTCCCGGGATGCGTTGATCTTCATCACCATTAACGATGATATTATTAAGGCCACTTTTTATCTGAGTTTTAAAGCGTTGCATCATTGCATAGAGGCGGCCATTTTCCTGAAGCATTTCGTTAGACGCTATTGCTGCTGCCTTGCCAAGCCCTGCAACGAGCGCTGGGGCCTGTGTACCCGCACGTTGTTCACGCTCTTGTGCACCGCCGTCCATAAAGCGCGATAAAGCGACAGAATGATGGTTTCGTTTATAAAGCGCGCCAACACCCTTGGGGCCATATATTTTGTGGCCAGATATGCTAAGGAGATCCACATTCATATCACGAACATCGATCGGTATTTTCCCGAAAGCCTGCGCTGCATCCGTATGAAAAATTGCACCTGCTGCTTTTACAATTTCGCCAATTTCCTTAAGGGGTTGGATTACGCCAATCTCGTTATTTACGGCCATTACAGAAACCAGTGCGGTTTTATCGCTTATCGCTGCCTCAAGTTTTTTGACATCCAACAGGCCATTAGCCTCCACAGGAATAACCGTTACCTTTGCGCCATATCTTTCACATGCCCTTGCTGACGCAAGCACACATTTATGCTCTGTATTCAAGGTAATGATTTCAGGTTTCTTTTGCGCCCAAACCTGCATAACGCCCTTGATCGCCATATTGTTGGCTTCAGTGGCGCCGCTGGTAAAGATAATTTCGTCAGCATTTGCAGCAATCACACTAGCAACCTGCTCACGCGCAATATCGAGCGCTGCTTCACCTTCCCAGCCATATTTATGCGTTGCGGAATGGGGGTTGCCGAACTTTTCGGTAAAGTACGGCATCATCACCTCTAAAACCCTTGGGTCGAGGGGCGTTGTTGCCTGATTATCGAGGTAAACTGGTGTCTTCATAGCAGCAATTATCGCTTCGTGCGGTTATATAATGTCTTCCAGGCCTCAATGAAGCGATCAATCTCTTCATCGGTCGTAGAAAGCCCAAGCGAGACACGAAGCGAAGAGTTCGCCAACTCCTCATCAAGCCCCATGGCAGTCATAACATGCGAAACCTTCACTTTGCCCGAAGAACACGCGGATCCAGACGATACACAGATGCCATTAAGGTCAAAATGCATCACCTGTGTTTCCCCTTTCATCCCCGGCATCACAATACAACTGGTGTTCGGTAGGCGATCAGTATCCTTGCCTGCAATTATAATATCATTTGCATGTGCTCTGATCTCAGCTTCCATCCGGTCGCGAAGGCTTTGAACTCGATCATACTCCGCTTGATTGCTAAGCGCTGCGATAGCAGCAACACCAAACCCTGCGACACCCGCTACATTCTCTGTCCCAGACCTTCGCCCAAGTTCCTGCCCTCCCCCAACGATAAAGGCATTCAATGGCGCAGTTGGCGCAAGTACAATCGCACCTACACCTTGCGGCCCACCAAGCTTATGAGCAGACAGGGTCAGATAATCGACACCAAGTTCATTAAAATCGATCGAAATCTTACCCGCGGCCTGCACGGCGTCACAGTGAACGCGTGCGCCGAACTCTTTCGCGATTGTGGAGACTTTTGCAATATCCTGAATGACGCCCATTTCATTATTACCAAGCATCACTGAAACCAACGCTGGATTTTCGGTCTTTTCCAAAAGACGGGATAATTCCTCAAGGTCTACTTTACCGTCATTGTTGACTGAAAGAGTCTGAACATGAAGGCCGCTTACTTGTGAAGCTGCAATTACACAGTCATGCTCAATCGCGGATATAATCAGACTTTTGGCACCGGTCGCGCGCAGAACAGCATTATTTGCTTCTGTACCGCCACTTGTGAACACAATGTCACGACTGCGAGCGCCAACCAGAGCAGCAACCTGCGAACGGGCCTCTTCAACAATAGAACGGGCCTTCCGACCTGTTTGGTGAACCGACGACGGATTCCCCAGAAAGGTCATGGTTTCTGCAACTTTTTCAATCACTTCCAGCAAGATTGGCGATGTCGCATTAAAATCAAGGTAAATTGGTTTAGCCATAAGTTTTCTATAGTTTCAGCTTTTGTCGAACCGTTTTAAAACGCTGCTTGGCGCAAAATCTTTGATTATTTTTGCATAAATTAAACAGGATGCTTGCGATTCGATAGTAAAATTAGATATATGCTTATTTATATAGTTAATTGGGCGTCGTTTGCTCGACAATAATTTAATAGAAAAGCACACCAAAGATCAATCATGCCAGAAATTATTTTTAATGGACCTGCTGGTCGCCTTGAAGGCCGATATCAGCCTGCACAATCTGATACTGCGCCTGTAGCGCTTATTTTACATCCGCATCCGCAATATGGGGGCACAATGGATAATAAGGTCACTTATTATCTTTATCACGCCTTTGTTCACCGTGGTTTCGCGACACTAAGGATCAATTTTCGCGGTGTTGGCCGAAGCGAGGGCGAGTTTGATCAGGGTATTGGTGAGTTATCGGACGCTGCTTCTGCGCTCGATTGGCTACAGTCTATGAACCCTAATTCAACGGGAACGTGGGTTGCAGGGTTTTCGTTTGGTGCCTGGATCGCGATGCAGCTTTTGATGCGCCGTCCAGAAATCAAGGGCTTTATCTCTGTCGCACCGCCAGCGAACCAGTATGATTTCTCATTCCTTGCCCCTTGCCCGTCCTCAGGCCTTATCGTGCAAGCAGGCGATGATGAAATGGTAACACCAATTTCGATCATTAAGCTTGTTGAAAAGTTACAAGCACAAAAAGGAATTGTGATTGACCATGAAGAAGTTCGGGGCGCAAATCATTTCTTTGAAACCGAACTCAATGCCTTCATGGCGAAGATCAATACATACTTAAACAAACGCCTTAAAGAAGGCTGATTATTGATTGATTTAATGATTAAATAAGGCGGTCTGACCGCCTTATTTTTTGATCTACCTATCATATAAAACTATTTACCGCCGTGCGTAGCGCTTTCGCGTTTTATGAAGAACGCCGCCAGTAACCGGCATTTCACACCCTGTTGTCTTTGGCAGGCTGAGCGGAAGGCCATAAAGCGACCGTACTGCTAAAAAGGCAAACGCTTCAGCCTCAAGGGCATCACCACGCCAACCAAGGCTTTCAACTGGTTCAACAAGCGCCGGCAAATGACGGCGAAGACGGCGCATCAATGTTGTATTGTGCCGCCCGCCACCACATATATACCAAACGTCTGGAGTGCTAGGAAAATGGCTTTGCGCTGCAACTACAGATTCGACAACAAAGCTTGTAAGTGTGGCAGCACCGTCCTCCAACGATAGACCTCGTGCCGATTGCATATTAAAGTCATTACGATCCAATGTTTTAGGCGGTTTTTCATCAAAATAAGGAGACGCCATTAGCCCCATAATAATTTCCTCGTGCTTGAGGCCAGTAGCGGCGGTTTCGCCATTGAAATCAATCGCCTTACCAGTATGGGCAAGCATCCAGTCATCAAGGAGCGCATTCCCGGGCCCTGTATCAAAGGCAACAATATCTATAAGCTCTCCGGTTTCATCAAACTTGACCCATGTTACATTGGCCACACCCCCAATATTCAAAACCGCAATCGTTTTATGTTTCAGATTCTTCTTCAAAAGTGCAGAATGATATATCGGGACAATCGGAGCCCCTTCCCCGCCATGCAGCATATCGTTTGTTCGCATATCTGCGACAACCGAAATTCCTGTATTTCCAGCCAAGCGACCACCATCACCAATTTGCCATGTCCAACCACGTTCAGGCCTATGTGTTACCGTGTGACCATGAAAACCAATGATATCAATCTGGTCCCTACCTGCCCCTAGCATACTTTCTAATTCAAACACGGCGTCGCTATGAAAATCCGTAATATTATCAGCGACTTCATTTATGAATTCGTTGTCACTGGTAATTGCTGGCAAATTTGCTGCTGCCTCAACGGCCTTTTGAATATCACTGCGCAATCCATCAGTGTACGGCATTGTCAATGATGGGCCATGGCGCTCTATGGTTTCGCCGTTAGTATATAAAATAGCTGCATCGACGCCGTCCATGGAGGTTCCACTCATTAATCCCACGGCACAGAGTGTTTTGTTTTTCGCTGACATAGCGCATATTCCTACTCGGTCATTATTTTACAGCTTGAGGCTTTGTGTTTTTCATGGCCTATGCTAAACCACTCGCCGCAATCACTATAAGAAATTTGCTATATAGCAGTAAACGGACCAAATAATGTCAAACGAAAATCAATCATTTAAGTCAGAATTTTTAAATATTCTCTCTGAACGAGGATTTATCCATCAAGCAACCGATATGGAAGCGCTTGACCAAAAAATGTCTGAAGGTTCAATCACTGCTTATGTGGGCTATGATATGACAGCCCCCTCTATCCATGTTGGTAACCTTGTTTCAGTTATGATGTTGCATTGGCTCCAGAAATGTGGACACAACCCCATTGTGTTACTGGGCGGCGGAACGACACGGATTGGTGATCCATCAGGCCGTGATGAAACACGCCAAATGCTAACAGACGAAAAAATTGCAGAAAACATGGCAAGTATTCGCAGTATTTTCGAACAGTTCCTTACATTCGGTGACAATCCATCCGATGCAAAGCTTGTTAATAACGATGATTGGCTGAGCACTTTTAAATATATTGATTTCCTGAGAGAAATTGGAACACATTTCACAATCAACCGTATGCTTACGTTCGACAGTGTAAAACTACGTCTTGATCGTGAACAACCGCTTACCTTCCTTGAGTTCAATTACATGATCATGCAAGCGTATGATTTCATGGAACTTTCCAAAACACATGGATGTAGCCTGCAAATGGGTGGTTCGGACCAGTGGGGTAATATTGTTAATGGTATCGAACTTGGTAGGCGCGTGAACGGTGATCAATTATACGGCCTTACAACGCCTTTAATTACCACGGCGGATGGCAAAAAAATGGGCAAAAGCGTAAACGGCGCAATTTGGCTAAACGAAGCCATGTTATCCAGTTACGATTACTGGCAATTCTGGCGCAATACCCATGACGGTGATGTAGGACGTTTTCTAAGATTGTACACTGATTTGCCTATGGATGAGATCCGGCGCCTTGAAGCGCTTGAAGGCGCGGAAATTAATGATGCGAAAATAGCGCTCGCTAATGCTGCAACGGCCATGTGCCGAGGTGCAGACGCTGCAAAAACGGCAGAATCAACAGCACGCGAAACCTTCATCAAGGGCGGTGCAGGTGATGACCTACCAACCTTCAAAATGGATTTAAACGCATCAGTTAATATAATCGATGCCTTTGTTGAGGCTGGCCTCGGCAAATCAAAAGGTGAAGTTCGCCGCCTGATGAAACAAGGTGGATTGAAACTGAACGATACCAAGATAGAAACTGAAAACTTGGTCTTGAGTAGCAACATGTTGAACGATGGAAAAATCAAACTCTCCGCCGGTAAAAAACGTCACGCTCTCATTATCAGCGAATAACGATTTATCTGCGAATAGCGATGCACATTGGGGCAAATTACTTTGCCCCAATGTTTATACCTTTAATATTGTGGCTTATCATCTTCTTTTGGTTCGGTCTGGTTTTTTGGCGACACCCTTGAACTATCAGTCTCTATATCCTTGCTAACTTTATCATCATTTTGACCGTCCTTAGCAACTGATGCTGTGTCGTTTTTAACTTCACCCTCTTCTGGTAACTCCACATCCTCGACCTTACCTTTACCTCCTTCAAAAATACCGCGAAGAAAGCCCGGTGCAATACCGGAAAGCGCGCTCACATCAACATCCGGATTATCTGTGGCTCCCTTGATTCTGTAGGTAAAACCGAACAATCCCTTGCCTTCACCGCCAGAGAAAATTGCACCCACTAACGGGATTTTACCCAATAAAGAGTTCAAACCATAAGCTGGCACAATAACACCGTTCATATTTATTTTACCGCTATTAGTATCCAGTTGGCCTTCCATTGTCATACCGAGGGAACCACCGTTTGCTTTCAGTCCATTCAGGTCCAAAAGGCCTTTATCATATAGGAAAGGTACTTCGACAACATTGAGAGCTAATCCTTCGCTATCAACATATTCCTCGATACCTTCAATAAGGCCTTCTGTAACCTTCTCGCCAAGCGTTGCTTTGTTCACCAGGAGGGTATCATCGATCTCGACCTCGCCCTCCAAGCGCCAAGTATCTGCCCAACCAACCGATGAAACATCAAGGTTCAAAACACCGCCATTGAGGTGTGGGAAAACACCCAATCCTCGCATCACAGCACCGCCATTTTCGCTTTGCAGGACAAGTTTCTGCTGCGTGGGCGTGTAAAAAACCTGTTCAAGAGGTTTTAGGCTAAGTGAAAAGGGCGAACCTGAAGATTGAATATTTCCATCCGCCGAAATTTCATAAGGCTGGTTAGAAATAACTGTTCCCTGAAACTTCAGATCAGACAAAGCTTCTCCGTTCAGAAGCAATAGTTCTTTTGAGGCAATTGATAACTCAACTATGTCACGAGCGTTCGCTTTTTCGTTTGCCTTTGAAGCCTGTTTTTCTTGGGTGGTTTTAGATAATTCAGTCGCGGTATTGTTTTCATTTTTTGCATTGGAAGCTTCTGCATTGGTCAGGAATGGCCTGAGGTCCAACCGTTCTGCCTTCACCGTTACACGTGATTTGTCGTTAAGCGGCAAGGTAACATCCGCAGTAAAACTATTTTGCCCTAACTGTTTAGCAACAAACGTTCCCGACAAATTATTATTTATCCACTTAAAATCACCAGTGGCGTCGATATCTTCTCCACTTATCGTCAATGGATACAAATGTACCACATTATCCGATAGCCGTGTTTTTCCTGATATTGTTGCCGGAACACCGGGTATTTTAACCCAACCAAGTTCCTGTAGCATCAGCTTTGACTTGGCTGCATCTGCCGTAAAATCGATAGATGAAAAAGCAAAATTACGACCGGATAGCTTTGCCTCAAAATCAATTTCCCCATTCAGATACTGACTAGTAGCTATTTTTAGCGCTTCCAATCCATTCTGATCTGTCGTTCCAGAAGCCGTAATCTGGGTTGTCTGTAGGTCCGCGTTATCCCGCCCACCAATTAAATCCTCATGCCAAACGAAGTCAGACCAAACACCATTTAATCGTGCCCTTCCCTTTGCTTCGATCGCTTCAGGCGTTATGTGCATAACAGCATTTGCATTCCTAATCCCCTCGCCATCAAGAATATTGGTAACACTGAGATTACTAAGTTCCGCCGTGACATCATAAGAAAGCGGGTTTTCACCCGGTTTTAAGTAAAGTGGCGTACCAATTCGCGCTTTTGCATGTGCAGTACCGTCAAAACGATTGATATCGAGCTTTATCTTGTCAGGAATCCTAAGTGGCGGATTGTTGATGAGGTTTAAAATTTCTGGAACAGGGCCTGCTAGTTCGAAATTAAAACTACCGTATGATTTATCCCGTGAGTTAATGTTTGTAAGCTCAGCCTTCACTTCTGTTACGGGTAACCCCACAAGCGTACCAGAATCAATGATGATATCCAGGTCTGTTTCCGTCAAAAATGCGTGGCCTTTTGCGCCGCGTACTGGAGGCATCGAGAGGATAAAGTGAGTATCAATATCATCAAAAGTGAAGTTCAATTCATAGGGGCTACCGCTTTTGAGCGTTGATTTACCATCAGGCGGCAGATCAAGGTTAAACTTGGCATTCTTTGCTTCCCCGCCGATCATATGCTTGGCAACCCAAGCACGCCCCCCTTTTTCAGAGCCATCGGGTTTACGAGCAATTGGCCAGAAGCTTAAAACTTCATCAATGGTTGCAGCTTCAAGCGACGCATTGAAGCGAACCCCGGGGCGTTCTTCATCATCGAGCCAATAAATAACACCGCTGCCTAGAACCCTTGGCTTACCAAGCGAGAGTTCGAGCTCATCAAACACAAACACTTGCTCTTGTGGGTCAAAATGTGCGGAGATATTACCAAATTCAATCGGTGCCTTTTTGGGAAACAATGAAGGATGATAAAGAACTCCTTTGTCGATATGTGTCAGGAAATATGCCTGCTTCAGTCCAGCCTCTGCATCAAGGGTGAAATCCACCTGAAGCGAAAAAGGAAAATCCAATGACGTAAAAAAGTCTGGTAATTGTAGATACCCAACCAAATCCTTTGGCACGAGTTCAGAAAAGGATAGTCTTAAATCAAGCTCCTTTTCTTCCGGATTTATGTCCGCCCCCACACTAACGCGTGTGGGAATAATGCCCCCAAGGGTAACATCAACTGTACTACTCGCCATCAACGTATTGTCATGGCGTTCTAACGTTATTGACGAGGCAGATAATCGTGCTGGCTCGATAGTCTCTCCGCGGTTAACCGTGACAGTCGTGTTTTGAATATTCAAATCTTTAAATTTTGGCGCGGCCACGATGAGGCGATTACTAAATCGACTAAAGGCTTCGGACAGTGGCTTCAAAATATTTAGGTTTGGGACACCCGTTTCACCAAATAGATCGGTATCAAGGTCGGTATTTTCATCATCACTGAAGGCACCAATATCGAGGATATCAACCCTAGCACCCTGCGCGTTAACTGATGAAATTTTAATGTTGCCATACAAAGTTGAGAAACTGGTTCCCACCTGAACACTTGGTATTTCACTGATCAATCTGTCCCGTCGATCTACCAGGCGTAAATCAGAAATAACAATCCAAGGCCTAACAGCCTGCCAATCCCAACCCAGCGTAGCTTTCTGATAGGATACCTGCCATCCTGGTAACAATTCACTGACTTGGTTGTCGATTTCTTCTTTTGCGAACTCAAGGTCAATGGGCGCAATAATCAATCGCGCAACCAACAAACACAAAAGCAAAGTAAAAACGGTCGTTAAACTAACAAGAGACCGAACAAACAATTTTCCTGATTTTTTCAAGGTTTGTACCTATTTGTTCTCACAACCACTCAAGTCTCTTAATTTACTTGGTACAATAGCGAACATTCGTCTAGTGTCACACCATTAATACTAACCATCACCTTTGTGATATTATACGGGTTACACTTCATGTCTACCGACCTAAACATACAAAACCCAATACCACAATATACAGAAAAAACAGACGAAATTACGGCAAAGCTTGAACAATTTCTTGCCGAGCAAAATCCGCCCTCTCATTTAAACCCTTCCCAAAAAGAGAACATTGCATGTTTGTTCGGAAACAGCCCATTTTTATCAGCAATTGCACAGCGTAATATTGAATTTACGGCCCAGTTATTTGCAAATGGACCTGATTTCACCATTGATATTATATGGAAAGAATTAAGTAAGCCTTACGTTAAAAATAGCGGCGTTGCAGATTTAATGGAAAATCTACGCATACTGAAGGCAAAGGTGGCGCTGACATGCGCCTATGCGGATGTAGTCAAAGAATGGCCTCTTCATAAGACAACAAAAGCCCTTAGCGATTTTGCCAGCCAATCTTTAAATACCGCCCTTGCTTTCTTATTAACTCGGGAAGCGCAAAAAGGTAATATTGAATTAGATATTGGTGATAGTGAAACGGTTAATATCAACATTGTACGGTATTGTGGCTTTTTTATTCTCGGCATGGGGAAACTTGGCGCCAATGAATTAAATTATTCATCCGATATTGATCTTATTGCCCTCTATGACCCTTCAAAAGTCAACTATACTGGCCGCAAATCCATAAAGCATTTCTTCGTATCGATAACGCAGGAATTGATGCAAATTATGGAACGCAGAACAATGCACGGATATGTTTTTCGAACTGACCTAAGGTTACGTCCAGATCCAGGCTCTACTCCAGTTGCAATCTCCATTGAAGCAGCAGAAACTTATTATCACACTGTTGCCGCGAACTGGGAACGGTCAGCAATGATCAAAGCAACGCCAATCGCTGGTGATAAAAAACTCGGACAATCCTATCTTGATAATCTCTCTAGCTGGATTTGGCGACGAAGCATGGACTTCGCTGCCATCCAAGACATTGCAGCGATAAAGCATTATATCAACACCCATTTTGAACAATCAGACAAAGACTTTGAAGGCTTCGACGTCAAACTTGGCAAAGGCGGCATACGGGAAATAGAATTTTTTGCTCAAATTAATCAGCTATTATACGGCGGTCGACATATAGCAATCCGTAAAAAAGCTACACTCCAAACTTTGGATGCGCTTGTTGAAGAAAAATTATTAGAAAGCGATACTCGTGACCGCCTTCGCGATGCCTACATATATCTGCGAACGCTAGAACATCGTATCCAGATGATCAACGATGAACAAACACACACTATACCGGAAGACGATGATCAAAGAATTTTGGTGTGTAAATTCATGGGATATGACGGCGATGATCAACTCAAAGAAAGCCTGTTTTACCGTACCAGATACGTGAGCAAAACCTACCAAGAGCTTATGCCTGACGATCAGGAACAGGATAAGCAATCCTTCATTGCTGCCAACCTTGAAAAGACATTGAATACTTTTGGTTATTCCGCCTCGTCCAGCATTGCAAACATTATAAGCGGCTGGCGTTCCCAAAAATACCGTGCACTCCGAACGGATCGAAGCCAAAAACTTCTGGAAGAATGTTTACCCGGGTTGATCGCATCATTTGCCGAAATGAGCGATCCAGATGCAGCACTAACCCGCTTTGATGCATTCATCGCTAAGCTACCAGCGGGTGTGCAGTTATTTGCTCTATTTCAAGCAAACCCGTCACTCTTCAAATTAATCGCTCGCGTCATGGGTTTGGCACCAGCGCTGGCTGATACGCTTGCAAAAAAACCAATGCTTTGGGAACTGTTACTTGAGCCCTATTTTTTTGCCCCAATAGAAAATGAAACAGAGTTAACTGAGTATCTTCAAAGTTTGATTGATAATGCTCAGGACTATCAAGATATCCTCGACAAAACACGACAGTTTGCAGAAGAATATAAATTCAGAATAGGCGTTCAAATGCTTGAAAGCATCGCATCAACCGATGAAGCAATGCAATCCTTAGCGCTTATAGCTGATGTTATATTGAAATGCCTTATTCCGTGCGTCGAAGCAGAATTTCAGGATCGTTATGGTTCGTTTGAAAACGCCGGCATTGCTATACTGGCTATGGGTAAATATGGCGGTTCCGAACTAACCCACACTTCTGATTTAGATATCGTTTTCCTTTATTATATTGATGATATGAGCAAGGCCTCTAATGGGCAACGATCGCTTGGCCCCAGTCAATATTTCTCAAGACTTGGGCAAAATATCATCACAGCGATAACAGCACTGACATCCGAAGGCAGACTTTATGAAGTTGATACAAGACTAAGACCGTCAGGTAACCAGGGGCCACTGGTTGTAACCCTTGATACCTTTCGCGATTACTACGGCAAGTCCGCATGGACTTGGGAACACATGGCCTTAACACGCTCACGTATCATTAAGGAGCCAACACACTTCAAAGACCAACTTGTCAGCGAAATTCGCACAATTTTAACCAAAGAACGTGATCAGGAAACCCTACTCAAATCCATATCGAATATGCGGCAAAAGCTTAGGGATGCAAATAAGGTGGTTAGCCCTTGGGCAATCAAACATGCAAAAGGTGGCCTAGTTGATATCGAATTTATTTGTCAGTATCTTCTTTTGAAGCATGGTGAAAACTATCCACAGATTTTTTCAAGTCATATCGATACTGCCCTCAACAATCTTTTAGAACATCAATTGATCGACCCTCAAATATGTTCTGACCTCATTGCAGCACGTCAATATATGCAAAATATTCAATCGGTTTTGCGCTTATGTCACGGCGAAAAAACGCTTGATGACGAAGCGTTCTCCATCGGTTTGACAGAAATTCTATGCAAATCAACGAAACAGGAAAATTTCGATATACTGAAAGGTAACTTGTTAAAATGGCAGTCTACGATATACAAGCATTTCCAGACGATAATCGATTATCCAAATGAACACGTAGAAAACAACGTTTCAGATTAACGGAGATATTCAATGACACTTAGTATTGGCGACAAAGCCCCTTCATTTTCATTACCTGCAAACGGCGATCAAACGATTTCATTATCCGATTATGCTGGAAAAAACGTTGTTCTCTATTTCTATCCAAAAGACAGCACCCCCGGTTGCACAACAGAAGCAAAAGACTTCACATCGCTTAAAAACGAATTTGATGCTGCAAACACGGTTATCTTGGGCGCATCTAAGGATTCTGTTCGTCGCCATAACAACTTCATTGCCAAGCAGGAACTGGCGATTGATCTGGTATCCGATGAAGAAGGCGAAATGATTGAAGCTTACGGCGTTTGGGTCGAAAAAAGCATGTACGGCAAAAAATACATGGGAATTGAACGCGCCACCTATTTAATCGATGCAAACGGTATTATTCAGCAGATTTGGCGCAAGGTGAAAGTCAAGGGCCATGCTGAGGCTGTTCTTGAGGCAGCGAAAGCTCTTTAAAGTCTATGAGCGTTTCGAGCAAAGTTAATTTCACTGACATAAGCACGGCATCGCTTGCCGTGCTTGAAACCCCTGATGCAATTCAAAAGGTTGAAACCGCTCGTATGGTTGCTCGCAAATGGCAAGCCGGAGAATTACCGTTTCAGTTTTCCGCACAACCCAATTTGCGTCCCCAACGTCCAGAAAAGCCAGAATTATTAGACCCAAATCAAATGCCGCGGCGCCGAAAAGCGGGGAATATCGAAAACCGTAAAGCCCTTCTTCATGCGGTAGCACACATTGAACTAAATGCCATTGATTTGGCTTTTGATATCGTTGCCCGCTTCGGCAAGCAAATGCCACGGGATTTTACAGATGATTGGATTCAGGTTGGCGACGATGAAGCAAGGCATTTTTCAATGCTGGGCGATCGCTTGAATGCGCTAGATTGTAAATATGGTGATTTACCTGCTCATGATGGCCTTTGGCAATCCGCAGAGGTCACAAGGCATGATATTTCGGCACGCCTCGCGATTGTGCCCATGGTACTAGAGGCTCGCGGGCTCGATGTAACGCCGGCGATGATAGACCGATTTGAACGTTTTGGTGATAGCGAATCGGCGAAAACACTTAAAATTATCTATGAAGAAGAAGTTTCGCACGTAGCTGCGGGAACCAAGTGGTTTTCCTACCTAGCGGAAAAAGCAGGCCATAACACCGAAGACTGTTTTCAGTCCCTTGTAAAACAATACTTTAAAGGGCAACTTAAACGTCCGTTTAACCACCCTGCTCGCTTAGAAGCTGGAATGGTGCCTTCTTTTTACGAACCGCTTGCAGATATGCTCAATGCACTATAAGGAACATATTAGCACTTAACTGATAGGAACTCTGGGGAGGGTTCTAAGTATCACGGTTTGCATCATAGTTTTGACACGAAGTCACCCTATGAGCACTGAGAACAATACTGGCATGGGGGTATGCTCAACAGCATACAAAATTTTTGACTACTGAAACAAACCGAATAAAAGGCTTCGGCAAAAAATTCTTGTCATTTAAAGCCAAATATTTTCCTGAGCGCCAACTCTTCTTGCGTAGCGAAGGCCGGGTCCGTTTTCTGACAATCAATAGTTATTTTCAGATGACTATGGCCCTTTCCATAATCATCGCATTCGCTTGGGGTATTATCACCTCTTATGCATACCTGACCCGCGATATCACACTGGAAGAAAAGAACCAGCAAATCGCGAATATTTCAGCCGATTATAATTCATTGGAAAATGATTTTTCTGCCCTTGAGGAAGAGATCGAACGCCGCGCGAACAAACTGGAAGAACGTCAGCGTTTTCTTGAACAAAGCATTTCAGGAAATGAGATTGAAGTTTCCAGTGATGATGCGCCCACAGAAAACCCACTAGAAACTGCTCCAGATCAAACACAATCGTCGGCCACCTCTTTTTTTGAAGGATGGTTAGGTGAAGAAAAAATTGAAGTTACAGAAGTTTTGACAACCCGTGAGCGCCGCGAAATTTTATTATCAAAACTTCAGAAACTCGCTGAACAACAAGAACAAATTGCTACAAATTATTTGGCATCATTGACTGCTGAACAAGATCACATTGAAGCCATATTAAAACCAACGGCTGTTTCATCAGAAAAATTCATAGACCTTGCCAGCAAAAATCAAATTAACGCTGTTGGTGGTCCCTATGAAGCGTCGTTAAAATTTGAAGGTATATTCAACGCAAATGACGGGCAGGTTTTCGAACAAATTATCGAAAATCAGGAACGCCTTAAGATCGTCACAATGATGTTAGAAAGCTTCCCAGTCGGTGAACCTGCTGCAAAATATTATCTTTCGAGCCGATACGGACGCAGGGTAGATCCGATTAAGAAAACATGGTCAAACCATTATGCTGTAGACCTTGCAGGCTGGCCCGGCACCGCAATCCAAGCTGCGGCACCAGGCAAGGTAGTGAAAGCAGGATGGTTGGGGCCCTATGGCCGTATGGTTGAAATTGATCACGGGAACGGTTTTCGGACCCGTTACGGCCACATGAGAAAATTAAGAGTTAAGAAAGGCGATATCGTCGAACTTGGCCATAGAATTGGTGATATGGGTAAAACGGGTCGTGTAACTGATACACATCTTCACTATGAAGTATGGTTTGATGGAAAGGTAATCGACCCACTACCCTTTATAAAGGCAGGAAAAGATGTTCTCGAAATCCAACGAAGACACAAAGAAACAAGCGAAACCTGATGGTCAGGCTACCCGCACAAGAAACGTAACTAATCTAGGAGGAAGCAATATGGCCGCGCCGTCAATTATTGGTTCAGATGTACAAATCGAAGGCAATGTAAAAACTTCAGGTGAACTTCAACTTGATGGTAAAGTGATGGGCGATATTAACTGTGGTAGCCTTGTTATGGGTGAAACAGGATCTGTTAAAGGCCTCGTCAAAGCAGACAATGTTACTATTCGCGGTAATGTTGAAGGGGAAATTCGCTCAAAAACTGTTCGCCTTGAGAAAAGCGCCGTAGTGAACGGCGATGTTTATCATGAAAACCTCTCGGTCGAAGCTGGCGCCAAGTTATCTGGCCGTTTTGCCCATACTGATAACCCAATGGACAAAAGCGCTGCTGCAAAGAAAGTTGAAGAATCGCCTTCTTTCATCGCAAAAAAAGCCGCTGAATAAATCAGAAAATTCTACACTTATAAAAAAGCCCGCAATCTTTCGCGGGCTTTTTTCTTATTTTCTAAGAACTTAATTACTACATATTCGCTTCACTATCGACAATTTTACCAACAAGCCCATATTCAACCGCTTCTGAAGCAGTCATCCAGTAATCACGGTCCATATCAGCTTCAATTTTCTCAATTGTTTGACCTGTTGCATCTGCGAAAATCTGGTTCAAGCGCGAACGCATAATAACAATCTGTTTAGCTTGAATATCAATATTGGTTGCATCTCCAGCAACACCGCCACTTGGCTGATGCAGCAAAAACCTGGTGTTAGGTGTTGAGAGTCTATTTTCTCTGTTAGCAGCCGCAAAAATCAAGGCCCCTGCACTCGCTGCCCAACCGGTCGCTAAAATCCGAACGTCAGGCGTTATAAACTTGATTGTATCATGGATCATATCGCCAGACTCCACATGGCCGCCGGGAGACGAAAGAATTACAGTGATCGGATCGTTTGAAATATGCGCCATAGCATGCAAAGTCGCACAGGTTTTAAGGGCTATATCCTTATCAATCTCTCCAACAATGAACACCTTCCGCGCATCAAACAGCGTTCTACTCAGTTGCTCGGATTGTTGTTCCTGTTTTTCACTTTTTTCTTCTGCCATTTCATAACTCCCAATCAATTTAAAATTATTCGATATCACTCACGTCAGCATTTTCGCCGTGAACGCGGGCGGCAAGTGCAGCAGCCATAAATTTATCAAGATCACCATCCAGAACATTCTGCGGCTGTGTCGATTCTTCGCCTGTCCTAAGGTCTTTCACCATTTGATACGGCTGTAGCACATAAGAACGGATTTGATGCCCCCATCCGATCTCTGTCTTTTGCGAATGAACAGCATTTGCTTCTTCTTCACGGCGGCGCAGTTCTTCTTCATAAAGCCGCGCCTTCAGCATTCCCATCGCAGTTGCTTTATTCTTATGCTGTGATCGCTCATTCTGACACTGAACAACAATCTTGGACGGCAGGTGTGTAATACGAACCGCCGAGTCTGTTGTATTCACGTGCTGACCACCAGCACCGCTTGCACGGTAGGTATCAATTTTAAGATCAGATTCGCTGATTTCAATATCGATAGAATCGTCAATTACCGGATATACCCACACAGAAGCAAAGCTTGTATGACGCCGCGCATTCGAATCAAACGGTGAAATACGCACCAATCGATGCACGCCAGATTCGGTCTTTAACCAGCCAAAAGCGTTCTCACCCTTCACGAGCAAGGTTGCGGATTTTATCCCCGCTTCCTCGCCATCTGAATATTCAACGGTTTCGACTTTATGTCCTTTTTTCTCTGCCCAGCGGAAATACATTCTGAATAACATACTGGCCCAGTCCTGTGATTCCGTACCACCTGCGCCAGAATTAATTTCGATGTATGTATCATTGCCGTCTGCTTCACCTGAAAGGAGCGCCGCAAGCTCTGCTGTTTTAGCACGGTCCAGCAAACCAGAGAGCGCTTCCTCAGCTTCCATCGCCATATCACTATCGCCTTCCATATCGGCGAGTTCGATAATTTCCTGATTGTCAGCGAGGTCTTGCTCGATTTCCTGAACAGCCCCGATTGCGTCGTCCAGGCGAGTGCGCTCACGCATTAGCTTCTGGGCATTTGCAGGATCATTCCAAAGGTCAGGGTCTTCCGCGAGTGTATTTAACTCATCAAGTCTTAGTATAGCTTGATCCCAGTCAAAGATGCCTCCTCAGCAGTGCAAGTGACTGCTTGAGGTTGTCGACGATAGCCTGTGCTTCCGCGCGCATAAATTCTCTTTCTATAATAGAGTGGTATTTTGTGGAAAGCCTGGCTTCGTTTTAATAAACGCCGCCGGACCCTTTTCTTATGGTGGTTTTACCAACTGGGAGCGAGCCGTCAAGTACTGCAACCTGTCCGGGCCGTGGTTCGGTTCCAGGCTTAAAGGCTTCAAGGATCACATTCTTGTCCCCAGGCTTAGCAGGAGCGCCAGTTTCAGCGTTAATCCTGACGAGACGAATACCCGATGGCATGCGAAAGGGAATACCTGGTGTATCCTTAAGGGCCCCTTGCATGAAATCGCGGAAAATCGGAACTGCAACGCTCGAACCCTCTTCAAAACGGCCAAGCGAACGCGGGCGGTCAAAACCAGTGAAAACGCCAACAACCATATCGGCGGAAAATCCAACAAACCATGCATCAAAGGAATCGTCGGTTGTTCCTGTTTTGCCTGCTAGTGGTTTTCTGAGCACTTTAATTTTACGACCCGTTCCATTTTCAACAACACCCTGCATCATCGTGACGAGCTGAAAAGCAGTTTTAGGATCAATAATTTGATCACGATTTTCAGGAAGCCTTGGTTCTTCGAAACTACGACTAACGTCGTAACCTAGCTCTTCCCCAACAGAGAGATTAAGTGTGCAATCACCGCATTCACGCTCATCATGTTTATATATTGTAGCGCCGCGGCGATCCTGAATTCGGTCAATAAGGGAAGGAGTGATTTTTTTCCCGCCATTTACAAGCATGCCATAAGCTGCCGTAATATCCATAACGGTCACTTCTGCTGCTCCAAGCGACGCCGCGAGATTTGGTTCCATGTTATCTGCAAGACCAAATCGATCCGCATATTCAAACACACTGCGCATACCAATATTTTGCGCCAACCGCACAGTCATCAAATTTCTTGATTTCTCGATACCCAGCCGGAGGGTGCTTGGACCATAAAATTTATTTGAGCTATTTTTCGGCTTCCATCGTCCTAAGCCCTGCCCTTGATTAATAACAAACGGGGCATCCAGAACCAAGCTCGCTGGTGTAAAACCTTTATCAAGCGCAGCTGCATAAACAAAGGGTTTGAAGGCGGAACCCGGTTGGCGTTTTGCCTGAACTGCGCGGTTATATTGACTGGAATTATAATCAAAGCCACCAACCATCGCCAGCACACGCCCCGTGTGTGGATCCATGGCAACAAGCGCCCCTTCGATTGCCGGGATTTGCTGAAGTGAATAAACAGGAACGTCAGTTATCGGGTTTCCAGACTGATCCCAAAAATCATCAATGGTTACTGGTTCCCTATTTGATAGGGCTTCGACAACAATAACATCGCCCAAGGCCAATACTTCGGCTGTATCTTTAACCTTGGGGCCTAAGCGCTCGCCGGTACGCCATTTCCTTGCCCATTCAACTTGCTCGAACGGAACGAACCCAAAGCCGCCATCCATAAGGCCTATCAGAGCTCCTTCCTCGCGCACTTCATGCACCGCAGCAAGTTGCCATGAAGGAATTCCAAGCGATCGTTTTTTAGACTTTAAGCTATCGATCCAATTATCATCTATTGTTATTTTTGATATCCGTCCGCGCCAGCCATGCCTGCGGTCATAGCTAACCAAACCATCACGCAGTGTTTTTTCCGCAACAGCCTGTAGTCGCGGTTCTAAGGATGTCCTTACAGACAGTCCACCTTCATAAAGGACTGTATTGCCATAAAAACTATTCACTTTTCGACGCACGGCCTCAGTAAAATATTCTGCTTTAAATTCAGAATGTCCCGACCTTGGCCTTACAACCAGGTCTTCCGCTAAAGCCTGATTATACTCGGCTTCATCAATATAGCCATTTGCAAACATACGGCTTAGAACCCAATCACGCCTGCCTTTGGCGCGTGCTTTCCGGCGCACTGGATGGTACCTGTTCGGTGCTTTCGGCAATGCCGCCAAAAACGCCATCTCAGCAGTTGTTAGTTCATTCAGGGCTTTATTGAAGTAATTCAACGCAGCCGCCGCAACCCCGTACGAACGATTTCCAAAATTAATTTCATTCAAATATAATTCGAGGATATGATCCTTGCTGAACGCACGCTCAATCCTGAGCGTCAAAATCATTTCTTTGATTTTTCGGTCAAGCTTTTGATCTGATGTCAAAAGGAAATTCTTGGCAACTTGCTGGGTTATTGTTGAGCCACCTTGAAGCGGTCGCCCTGAAGCAAGATTATAAATGTTTCTAAGGTTACCCCTGATCATTCCCAAATAATCAAGTCCACTATGATTATAAAAGTTTTTATCTTCAGCCGACAAAAATGCTTCAATTAACTCATCCGGAACTGCATTGATTGGAACGAATATACGCGGTTTCGTCGAATATTCCTTGAGCAAAGAACCATCGCCAGCATGCACCCGGGTAACAACTGCGGGTTCGTAACTTTCCAATTGTCTATAATCCGGCAAATCACGACCATAGTGAATAATCGCCCACAGGATAAGAACACCAACCGAAACGAAACCCACTAGGCTCGTGACCATAGCAAACTTTAACAACCGTCGCCAAAGCGGCTTTTTATGCGCCGTATTTGTATTTTGTTTAGTGCCAGACATAGCTGTTATTCATATATCGCTTCTATCGGATGAACAAGGCAAAGCTACGCTATAATCTTGGCAGTGCCTGAGTTCCTAATTTTTCTTCCTGTTGATTAGCCTGCAAATACGGCAACGACGTGACAAATACAGAGAATAAATACTTATATTCTAGTTAGCGGCCAAGGGCAGCTTGCTCAGTAAAATATTTGTCTAAGCCTCTGCGGAGCGCCAAGGCTATGCGGCGCTGACCATCACGACTATTGAGAAGCCGCGCATCCTCCCTATTGGTCAGATAGCCAGTTTCAAGCAAAATTGAAGGAACATCTGGTGACTTCAGAACCAAGAGGTTCGCATATCTGTGCCCACGCTTGAGCATTTTTACCTGTGCCCGCATTTCTGGCAACAGTGTCTCAGCGAACTGGGCAGACAAATTCATCGTCTCCCGCTGCGCAAGGTCAATAAGAATATTTGATACATCATCATTAGCGGTCGCCAAATCCAACCCCGCTATAATATCTGATCTGTTTTCTTTCGCGGCTAAACGAGCGGCTTCACGGTCAGAGGCCTTTTCGCTAAGGGTGTATATGGTTCCTCCCCGAACTTTTGGGTTAGCTATCGCATCTGCATGAATACTTACAAACAAGTCTGCATTCATGCGTTTTGCAATATCATAGCGCTGTCGGTGGGGAATATAAACATTCGTGGAACGGGTTAGGTGAACATCATATCGCCCAGTTGCTTCCAAAACCTCTTTGATCATTTTGGCAATTTTCAGAACAATAACATTTTCGTTCACACCCAAAACGCCAAGTGTGCCAGGGTCAACACCGCCGTGCCCCGGATCGATAACAATTAATCTTTTTCCATTTGTTCTTGGAATAGTCGCTACTGACGGTGATTGTTTAACCGCCTTTGCGATCAATTTTCGCCGTTTTTCCTTACTATCTTCAACAGCCCTCAGGAAATTACTTTCTGAACTTGTTTGAAGGTCAAGGACTAATCGGTGACTGTAGCCACTTCGCGGCGGAATATAGAATGACTTCTTTACAGTTGCGGGGCCATTAAGGTCCAATACAATTCTATATGTACCTGTATTAAAGAGCCCATGGCGATAGCCGTCAACTATACCCGGTGTATTCACATTGTCAGAAGCCCGCCAATCATTGGCCGGAAGGTCGATAACAACACGATTAGGATTTGCTAGCAGGAATATTCCAGGTTCAACTTTAACAGTCATGTCCAGAACAACACGAGTTGTGTCGCCGTTTTGACCAAAACGAATACCCGTTACATCCCCGTAAGCCAAATAGCTGAGGATGTGTGTAAGGCAAACAAAGACTGCAATTTGCCTAAAGTATCTATGCACTTTTACTTATCCTAACTTTACTATCCTGCATATAGTTCGCTTTTATGTGTCAAAAATATGGACAAACATTATCGCTTTTTTCATTAACATAATGATTATTGCATTAAAGTTAAAATAAAAAGCACGAATAGCGTTTATTTCCATTGTAATAGACAGAATATATGCTTATCTTTCAATTGCGAGTTTATCGGTTTGGCAATTATTTGCCGGACCCGGCTTTGAAGAAACCAATCGCTGCCAGCTATATTTATGCTGAATGCTGGCGGGATGGATACCAAAGCCCAACAAAGGACAAGAAACGGCAATGGCCCCAAGGCTTTGCGCACCTGTTTATCATATTGCAATGATGCTGCATTCATATTTGTTGCATCAAAACCTTTTTACGGCCTACTCGCATCAAAGACTTGTCCAAACCGTTCCAAATTCTGAACGGCACTATCACACTGTATCTCGATACATATTATTTACCACGCCCGGAAAAACAGACGCCCCTCATAGAATTCAGAGGTTGCAGGCGCGTTTTTCTGTTTGGAGAGACACTTTATGTCAACACGTATGCTTATTGATGCCCGGCACTCTGAGGAGACCCGGGTTACTATTGTTAAAGGTAACCGCGTAGAGGATTTTGATTACGAATCATCAACAAGAAGACAACTGAAAGGAAATATTTATCTAGCGCGCGTGACGCGAATAGAGCCTTCGCTTCAAGCTGCCTTTGTTGAATACGGTGGTAACCGCCATGGGTTTCTTGCTTTTAGTGAAATCCACCCAGACTATTATCAAATTCCAGCAGAAGACCGCGCAGAATTAGTTGCGGCTGAACTTGCAGCTATTCAGCAGCAGCAAGCCGAAGAGGACGCTGCATTTGAGAAAGCACGTTCAAAAGAAACTTCGTCTACTGAAGAGAGCGAAGAAGATACTGAAGATAACGCAGAAAATAATACTGTCGCAGAAGCTGCCTCAACTGAGGTCATAACTGAAGAAGTTGATGGTTCTGATAACGGAGACAGCGCTTTAGATACAGTAGACGATAACACTTCAGTTGAAGATGAAGATTCTTCTGACGACGAAGAAACGTCTAGCGGTGACGAAGATGAAACTGAAGATAACTCGGACGATATCGACGACGAAGCTGAAGAAGTTGAAACACAAGAAACCGACGATGCCGAACGTGATCAGGAAATCGCAGAAGCCCGCGCCCGTCGTTATGCCCTGAAGGCGATGAAGCGCAAATATAGTATCCAGGAAGTTATCAAAAAACGTCAGGTACTCTTGATACAGGTTGCCAAGGAAGAACGCGGAAACAAAGGCGCTGCGCTAACAACCTACCTATCGCTTGCGGGCCGGTACTGTGTACTGATGCCAAATTCAACACATTCAGGTGGTATCAGCAGAAAAATTTCAAATTCATCAGATCGTAGAAAACTCAAAAGCATTATCAATAGCCTGAATGTTGATGATGATATGGGGCTGATCATCAGAACAGCGGGCTTGAAACGCACCAAAAGTGAAATCAAGCGTGATTACGAATATCTATTGCGTCTTTGGAATGAAATCCGCGACCTCACACTACAGTCAATCGCACCAACGCTGGTTTACGAAGAAGCCAACCTGATCAAGCGGACCATCCGTGATCAATATACGCGTGATATTGACGAAGTATTAGTTGAAGGGGAGCGGGGTTACCGCGCAGCAAAAGACTTTATGAAGCTTCTTATGCCAAGCCACTCCAAAAAGGTTCAGCATTATAAAGATCATATCCCCCTCTTCCATCGCTATCAGGTCGAGAGCCACCTTGAGGCAATGTATCAGCCGATCGTTCAGCTTAAGTCGGGTGGGTATATTGTCATCAACCCAACCGAGGCGCTGATATCGATTGATGTGAATTCTGGCCGTTCGACCAAAGAACATAATATCGAAGAAACCGCGATTAAAACCAACCTAGAAGCGGCGGAAGAAGTTGCACGTCAGCTTAAACTTCGCGATATGGCTGGCCTTGTTGTGATCGACTTCATCGATATGGAAGAGCGCAGCAACAACCGCGCCGTTGAACGCCGGATGAAGGAAGTTCTAAAATCGGATCGCGCCCGTATTCAAGTTGGTCGTATTTCGAGCTTTGGCCTAATGGAAATGTCACGCCAGCGCCTTCGCCCTAACCTACTCGAAGCCAGCATGGAAACATGCCCGTCATGCGAAGGAACCGGGGTTGTTCGTTCGATCGAGTCTGCGGCACTTACCGTGCTTCGTAACCTTGAGGAAGAAGGTATCCGTGCCAGAAGTTCAGTGGTTCGGGTAACGGTATGCCCAGATGTTGCCGTTTACCTATTGAACAAGAAACGCAAAATTATCGCAGACCTAGAGAAACGTTATAATTTTTATGTAGAGGTTCTGGCAAAATCTGATTTTGGTCCATCAAACCTAGAAATTACACGTGAAGCCGCAACCGCAGAGCAACAATCTGCCGCCAATGCCGCTAAGGAAACAGTTGTATCTATCGGAAGTATCGACGCCGACGAAACCGATGGTAGTAGCGATGGAGCACAATCTAAGTCAGGTGACAATGATAGCGATAAGCCGCAGCGTAAGCGCCGCCGTCGTCGCAGGAAAAGAAGAGGCGACGATAATCGCACAGATAATCAGCAAGCCTCTGACGTAGCTTCAAATGACGAAGAGCCAGAGACTACAGAAGCTGATAGTTCTGAAGAGAATAACGATGAGAACAAGCGGGAGCGCTCACGCAGGCGTCGCGGACGTCGTGGCGGCAGAAACCGCAATCGTCAGGATCGTGATCAACAGCAAAATGAAACCTCGGGCGAGAATGAAACTGATAGCTCAAACTCTGCTGACGCTAGCGACGCTGCCGAAACTTCAGGTACGAACCTGCCATCAGAAAACGAGCAAGTTACGCAGGAAGCCCCAAGCGAAGAAACTGATGGTAGCCAGCCTAAACCTCGCCGCAGAAGAGTCCGTAAGCCAAAAGCTGAAAAAACTGCTGAGGTTTCAGACAATGAGAAACCTACTGAAAACGCTGACTCTTCGGAAGAAACCCCTTCAGAGGAAAAACCCAGACGCCGACGTCGCCGTGTTAAAAAGTCTGACGATAGCAACGATGCACAATTGACAGAATCAGAAGCCAAATCTGACTCGCCAGAAGAGGCATCAACATCAGAAGAAAAGCCTAAGCGCAAACCGCGTACACGCCGTAAGAAAACTGATGATAATGAGGGTAATAAGGAAAATACCGTTTCAGAAAACGCTGGCACAGATACGGAAGCAAAAACCGAAGAAGCCCCTAAACCTCGCAGGCGCAGAAGTACAAAGAAGGCAAAACCTGAAGCAGATAGTGCTGATAGCGCATCGCGGAAGGAAATTGCTTCTGCAAAAACTGAGGGTGCAGAAAAGTCTACATCAAAATCTTCGGGTTCTGAACCTGTAAAAACTGAAACAGAACCCAAAGCAGCGTCAGCACCCAAGCCAGAAGCTAAATCGGTTGACGATGTACCGAGCGAAGACAAGCCAAAACGAAAAGGCTGGTGGCAACGAACGTTTGGCTAGGCCAACATCCTTACTCAATCAAAAGGCGCTATTTTTAGCGCCTTTTTTCTACTCCATATCTATGCCATGATTTGTTCATATACTGATCACACGCTTGTCAAGGGATGCACATTGACCTTAAGGAATGAAGCGAATAGTTTATACACTTAAAACTATGGAGAGGCCTGTTGAAATATACGCCGCGTAAATTTTTATACAGTATTTTGGCTATACTAGTATTCGTACTACCAAGCCACGCACAAAGCCTTCTCCGTGACGCAGAAACAGAAGCCTTTTTCAGGGATGTGTCCGACCCAATATTTGAAGCCGCTGGCTTAACCCCTGCATCAGTGAATATGTATCTGCTCGGCGACCAGTCTTTGAATGCCTTTGTAACGGGCGGGCAAAATATTTTCATCCATTCAGGCCTTATGCTTGCCTCTGATGATGTAAACCAACTTATCGGCGTAATAGCACATGAGACAGGCCATATCGCGGGAGGTCACTTGGTACGCAATAGTGACTATGCCACAGCGTCTACCGCAACGGCACTTACATCACTTGTCTTGGGTGCTGCCGCAATTCTTGCGGGTAGCCCGGATGCAGGCATTGGTATCATCTCTGCCGGTCAATCGGTAGCACAGCGACAGTATCTCGCTTATAATCGTGTCCAAGAAAGCTCGGCTGATATTGCTGGCATTCAATATCTTGAAGCCGCTGGTGTATCAGGTCGTGGGTTAATACAGTTTTTCGACAAGTTGCGTGATCAAGAGATATTGGCGCAAATTCGTCAAGACCCATATGTGCGAAGCCACCCACTGAACCGTCAACGTATTCTATCCTTGCAGGAAGGCGTTTCTAAAAGCCCCTATTTCCGTGCACCGCCAAATAAAAAACATAACGAACAGTTCAACCGGATCAAAGCTAAGCTGGCCGGTTACCTTTATGGCCCACAGCGCACCCTTAGATTATATCCTTTATCAGATCAGTCCCAGTCTGCTCGGTATGCCCGTGTTTATGCTTACCACAAAGCTCTTGAATGGGATTTAGCGATGCGGGAAGTAGATTCTTTGCTGCGCGAGGAGCCTGAAAACCCTTATTATTATGAAATAAAAGGTCAAATTCTTTTCGAGCAAGGCAAGGTTAAGGAAGCGGTCCCTGTTTTTGAGCGGGCTGCCCACTATTCCAATAACCAACCCTTGATTATGACTGCACTGGGTCAGGCGCTTGTGTCATTGGAAGACAATGCTTTGATGGAGCGCGCTATTCCAATTCTTGAAGATGCAACAAGAAAAGACCGCGGTAATGCGTTTGCCTGGTTTAATTTAGCGAAAGCCTATAGCTGGCTAGAGAAAACACCAGAGGCAAGCCTTGCAACAGCCGAGCGCTTCTATGCAGTTGGCGGTGCCGGACAAGCAGCTTATCACGCCAGTCAAGCCGTGAAAGGCCTTAAGCAAGGGACGCCAGAATGGCTAAGAGCACAGGATATACTGGTATTTGCCGAACAGGCAATCGAGCGACAAAAGGGCCGTCGCCGCAGGCGCTAACTACATTTCTCACAAACAATTACATAGCTAATTAATAATAAAAGAGTACTCACTTATGAAAAAGTTTCTATTGTCTGGAATAACAGCGTCCTTGCTTATTATCGCTACGTCGCTACAGACAGCCTTCGCTCAGAACGTTTCTGATGACGAGCGTCAAAAAATTGAGTCTGTTATTCAGGAGTATCTTGCAAACAATCCTGAAATCGTCATTCAGGCCATTCAACAATTCCAGCGTCAACGCCAAACAGCAAATATGTTGTCACAGGTAAATCTTTACCGTGGATATCTGGAAAATGACCCGGAAGCCACTGTGCTTGGCAATCCGAACGGTGATGTTACTATTGTTGAATTTTTTGATTATCGTTGCGGCTTTTGTCGCCGTCATTTTGCCTCTGCAATCCTTCCACTTTTGGAAGAAGACAAAAATATTCGGTTTGTACCACAACAATTCCCGGTTCTGGACCGCCCTGATGCAGCACCAGTTTCCAGGATTGCTGCACGCGCGGCGCTTGCGTCTCAAAAGCAAGGAAAGTTTGGTGAATTTCACAAGGCTCTCATGACGTCAGCTGGCTCATTAACTGAAGACGGTGTTTATCAGATTGCACAATCAGTTGGCCTTGATGTTCTCCGCCTAAAGTCTGATATGCAAAGCAAACTCATCGACAAACGGATCGAGAATGTTTTGGCGATTGGCCGCGACATCGGCTTTGAAGGAACTCCTGGCTATATTATCGGTGATAGCGTTCTTTTGGGAGCAGAAGGTATCGGCAGCATGAAGGCTGCGATTGCCAGGGCACGTTCAAAAGCAAAGCAAGCCTCTGGTAGGTAAAATAGAATAGCTAAATTAAAAGGGCCGAACGGCCCTTTTTTTTATGCGAAGCATTGCGCGTAACCTTGTACCTAAAAACCGGTTTTTAAATCAATCCAGCTAAAGGCGAACTTGGGTCCGCATATAATCGCTTGGGCATACGGCCAGCGAGATAGGCCAAACGACCACTTTCTACTGCCAGTTTCATCGCACGTGCCATTAAAATTGGGTCTTTGGCCTCTGCAATTGCCGTATTCATCAACACACCGTCGCAGCCAAGCTCCATAGCAACGGAGGCTTCAGAAGCCGTTCCAACACCTGCATCTACCAACACAGGTACTTTTGCTTCTTCGATAATAAGCCTAATTTGAACCGGATTTTGCACTCCTAAGCCAGAGCCGATCGGAGCACCGAGTGGCATAATAGCGACGCAGCCCATTTCCTCTAGCCGCTTCGCTGCTATCGGGTCATCGTTAGTATAAACCATAACTTTGAAGCCATCCTTGATAAGAGCCTCAGCGGCCTCAAATGTTGCAGGCATATCAGGATACAGTGTTTTCTGGTTTCCAAGCACTTCAAGTTTCACAAGGTCCCAACCACCAGCTTCACGCGCCAAACGCAAGGTCCGAACGGCGTCATCAGCCGTAAAACAACCCGCGGTATTCGGCAGATACGTGATTTTTTTCGGGTCCAAATAATCGACAAGCATCGGCTCGTTAGGATTACTAACATTAACGCGACGGACAGCAACCGTAACAATTTCAGCGCCAGACGCTTCAACCGCAGCAGCAGTTTGTTCAAAATCCTTATATTTTCCAGTCCCAACAATCAATCTAGATGAATATTCGGTTCCAGCTATATTCCAAGTATCACTCATATCACTCTTCTTATATTTATGTTTTTATCGACCTAAAAGGCCCCCACCAATGAAATGGACAATCTCTAACTGATCACCTTCTTCGATCATAACGTCATGATAGGTAGATTTGGGGACAATCTCTCTATTGCGTTCAACTGCAACCTTCGTTGGATTTATTTCCATACTTTCCAGGAGTTCAGCCAGATTTTGCCCAGCCTTTGTGCGTTTTTCATCACCATTAATAATCAATGTGATCATATCAAATTTCTTATGACATCAAATAATTAAACTAATTTGCCGTTACGGCTTTGCATACTATGCATATGGCATTATATAGGATGCATCAAGCGATCTATAAACTTTTGGATTTGGAAAATGAGCGATAACAAGAATAATCTTATTTATATCCTTAATGGACCAAATCTAAACCTCCTTGGAACCAGAGAAGTCGATATATACGGTGAAACCACACTCGCTGATTTGCAGGAAATTTCCTCTGCAAAAGCTTCCGAGTGCGGCTATGCCTGCGATTTTCGGCAAACCAACACCGAAGGTGAACTGGTGGACTGGATTCAGGAAGGTGGTCGCAGTGCCGCTGGCATCATTATAAATGCCGCAGCCTATACACATACATCTGTTGCCATACACGATGCTATTGCAGCTATTGATGTACCTGTGATTGAGGTACATCTATCAAACATTTTTGCCCGCGAAGATTATCGTCACCATTCATTTGTGTCCGATGTCAGCGCAGGCGTCATTTGTGGCTTCGGTGCAAATGGCTACAAACTCGCAGTTACGGCTCTTGCCGATCTTCTGCAACAAGGTTCATGATCAAGGGATAATACCAAATGTCAAAACTAAACGATTATAAAGAACTTATCAGAGAACTTGCTGAGCTTCTTGATAAATCAACCCTTTCAGAAATTGAAGTTGAGGAAGATGATTTCCGTATTCGCGTTGGCCGTGATGTGCCAAGCACGTTAAGTTATAGCGCGCCTCCTCAGGCACCTGTTGCTCCTGTTGCAGCGGCGCCAGTTGCTGCTGCTCCTGCGACTCCTGTTGCAGCGGCTCCAGCAGCCGCAAGCAATGCCGCCGATCACCCAGGCGCTGTTACAGCGCCGATGGTAGGAACAGCCTATGCATCACCTTCTCCGGACGCAGCAGCATTTGTCAAAGTTGGTGATAAAGTTAAAGAAGGCGACACTCTTTTAATCATCGAAGCGATGAAGGTTATGAACCAAATTCCTTCGACCAAATCAGGCACAGTGAAAGAGATTTTATTCTCTGATTCACAGCCTGTGGAATACGGCGAAGTCCTCTGCATTATCGAATAAGGATAAACCATGTTTAAAAAGGTTCTTATTGCAAACAGAGGTGAAATTGCCCTTCGGATTCATCGTGCATGCCACGAGATGGGTATCAAAACTGTTGCTATTCACTCCACTGCAGATGCGGATGCGATGCATGTTCGCCTGGCGGACGAAAGCGTATGTATCGGCCCGCCGTCATCAACTGATAGTTATTTGAATATTCCTGCGATTATTTCTGCGGCTGAAATAACCGGTGCTGACGCTGTTCACCCCGGGTATGGGTTCTTGTCGGAAAACGCACGCTTTGCAGAAATTGTTGAAGAACATGGCATAGCTTTCATTGGTCCAAGCCCAGAACATATCAGGATGATGGGTGACAAGATCACTGCGAAAGAAACGGTTAAAAAACTAGGTATTCCTGTGGTGCCTGGTTCAGATGGTGGCATCACCGAAGATGAAGAAGCTTATAAAGTTTGTTCAGAAATTGGGTACCCGGTTATTGTAAAAGCTGCCTCTGGTGGTGGTGGTCGTGGTATGAAGGTCGTGAATACCGAAGAAGAATTATCCGGCGCACTTACAGCCTGCCGAACCGAGGCCAAAGCAGCTTTCGGTGACGACGCAGTCTACATCGAAAAGTATCTTGGTAAACCACGCCATATCGAATTCCAGATCATTGGTGATAAATACGGCAATTGTATTCACCTTGGTGAACGGGATTGTTCGCTACAACGGCGTCACCAAAAGGTATTAGAGGAAGCTCCCTCGCCTGCGATTGACGAACAAACCCGCATGCGTATGGGCGGAATTGTATCCAAGGCTATGGGTGATTTTGGCTATCTGGGCGCAGGTACGATCGAATTTCTATATGAAGACGGTGAGTTTTATTTCATCGAAATGAATACCCGTCTGCAGGTTGAGCACCCTGTAACTGAGATGATTACTGGTATCGACCTCGTGCGTGAGCAAATTCGCGTAGCTTCCGGCAAGAAGCTTTACTACACGCAGGATATGGTTCGTTTCTTCGGTCACGCGATTGAATGTCGTATCAATGCAGAACATCCTGAAACCTTTATGCCAAGCCCAGGAACAGTGACACAGTATCACACACCAGGTGGGCTGAATGTACGCTGCGATAGTGCGGTTTATGCAGGGTATAAGATCCCGCCCTATTATGACAGTATGATCGCAAAATTGATCGTTTCAGGGTTCAGCCGTAGTGGCTGTATGCTGCGCTTGCGTCGCTCGCTTGAGGAATATGTTATTGACGGTGTAACAACCACTATTCCTTTGCATCTTCGTTTGATGGAAAACGAGGATTTCCAAAACGGCGATTATGATATTCACTGGTTGGAAGCGTTCCTAGCTGGCGACAAATAAACCTATGTTTCACGATATATTTCAGGGGTAAAACCGACCATGCGGGATGTTGTTACCCCTGAAATTTTACTAAGGGCCTATGCATACGGTATCTTTCCGATGTCGGAAGACAAGGATGATGATACCCTTTTTTGGGTCGACCCTGACGAACGCGGTATTATTCCCCTAAGTAGCTTTCGCATTTCAAAATCGCTCAAAAAAATCATAAGGCAAAATAAGTTCACCGTAACGGTTGATACTGCCTTTCAAGAAGTGATGAAAGGATGTGCGAACCCAGCCAAAGACCGAGAAATCACGTGGATCAGTGGCCGTATTGAAGATTTATATTATGACCTCTTCAAGCAAGGTAACGCTCACTCAGTTGAATGTTGGCTGGATGATAAGCTTGTTGGTGGCCTGTACGGCGTTTGCATGAACGGCGCATTCTTCGGTGAAAGTATGTTTCACACAGTCACCGATGCCAGCAAGGTGGCCTTAGCGCATTTGGTAGCCAGAATGATCGATAAGGGCTTCAGCCTTTTAGATACTCAATTTGTTACCGATCACCTTAAACAATTTGGTGCGATTGAAATATCAAGAGACGACTATCATTCAAAGTTAAATCACGCTTTAAAACAGAATGATGTTATTTTTGACGCAGACAATCCAGCGACTTATTCAGGTGAATTGGTTTTACAGTTGATTACCCAAACATCATAAATTGGATGCTCTAGCGCATTTAGCGCAGGACTGGATGCAACCATCCAGCCTTCAAATGATTTTTCCCGGCTATTATCCCGTTTCACATCATCAATGATTAAATACGCGAAGGTTTCTGGCGGTTCAATTGGCGAACGTGTTCGACAGTATTTTACAGAGATCGCAAGCGTGCCAAAACGTTCTTCCTGTCCAATCGGAATTTCAAGCTCTGTAATCCGCGCTGTGATTTTATCTAGCGCTCTTAAAACCACATGTGTTTGATTTATTGTATTCTCGCCGAGTATATCATCAGGCACAGCATCGACCTTTTGCGCCTCAACTGGGTGCAAGGATAATATCATCGATAAAAATAGTGCTGAGAAGATATAGTGCCGCTTATTCACTATCGCTGCCGCCAGAGGTAAACTTACCAATTAACCCAACAAGGTCTACCGCGTCTTGCGTTTCCTCAATCTCATCACCTTCTACGAGGTACTCTTCTTCCCCGCCAGGTAATAGCGATAGATAACTTCCGCCGAGCAAACTTGCGCTTGAGATCGCGGCAGCAGTATCCAGAGGAAGCTCTACACCCGGTGCAACGGAAAATTGAACAACGGCCTGATATGTAACAGGGTCCAGTCGCTGATCGATAACAGTTCCGACTTTAATGCCTGACATACGAACATCACTACCGACATTCAGACCGTCAATGCGGTCAAATTTTGCGACCAGTGAGTAACCACCTGATGACATTGCGTCTGTGCGTTCGTATGCAAAAACTAGGAACCAGCCCGCTACAATAAGGACAAGAGCTCCAATCAATGATTCAACTAGGTTACTGGACATAACGGTCTTTCAATTATGGCTTCACTATAAACTGTTACCGATAATGCAAAATTATACGGCAGAACTATGGCGTCCACGGCTCATAATCAGATGAGCTGGCAGCGCGTTTACCGCCCATGCTCAAGCTACCAGAAGGAAGGTAAGCAGCATCAGATCCGGTCATATTCGGGATATGATCTTTTTCCCAGTCTTTGATAACCTGATTGCTTTCACTTGGAAGTTCATCAACTGTGTAATGTAACCAACCATGCCATTCTGCAGGCACGCGTGACGCTTCGACAGGACCGTTTTTATAGATCACCCATCTGCGATGGCCGTCTTTTTGTTTATAGTAAATATTACCCTGACTGTCTTCGCCAACCTTAATACCTTTGCGGCTTGTAAAAAGTTTGGTGCCGAACGTTGCGGAATTCCACCAAGTAAATATTGGTGACGAAAAGATTTTCATTATCAAATTCAACATACAGGTTAATCCGTGTCATGTATTCATATTTATCTGGCAGGAGACCTAGCATGATTACCTGAGAAGTAAAAGAAAATAAGCAATTTTTCAGCGAATTTTGCTCAGCAGAATATTATGTTTGGCCTCTCACATAAAAGTGATTCTATTCAATCTCATTTCCGAAATCGCCAGATTTCAACTCTTGTCGTTTTTTAAATTTTGAATGAAAAAAAATAGTTAAAATGACAAAAAAATGACGACTCATTGTTCGCCCACGATTCGTGATTAAATCTTGAGAAATTACATTAACTGTCAAATATACTTTGTTTAAAAATGAGCTTGCTGAACAAGATTTCGCCACATAGAGTTGTGCCGTTCGAAGCAACAATCACTAAATATAGTATTCGTGTACTGAGTATAAATGCTTCGATGCTTGAGGGAAATCGTCATACTTAGGGGCAACACATGAAAATAGATCGCCGTTTCACACAAGAAAGTAAATGTCCATACGAAGGAATGGAATGGCGGCATGCTACCAGCGAAATAAGAAATCCAGACGGCTCGATCGTTTTCCATATGGATAATGTGGAAGTTCCGAAAAGCTGGTCACAAGTAGCAACAGATGTAATCGCCCAAAAATACTTCCGCAAAGCAGGCGTCCCGCAGTCCCTTAAAACTGTAGAAGAAAATGATGTTCCTTCCTGGCTTTGGCGCAAGGAAGCAGATGAAGATGCGCTTTCGTCTGTTGATGAAGACAAACGTTTCAGCTCTGAAAAAAGCGCTAAACAGGTTTTTGATCGCCTGGCAGGTACATGGACATATTGGGGATGGCGTGGCGGCTATTTCGACGCAGAATCTGACGCACGTGCATTTTTTGATGAGCTTCGCTTCATGCTTGCGAACCAAATGTGTGCACCCAATTCGCCGCAATGGTTTAACACGGGTCTTCACTGGGCATATGGAATCGATGGCCCGGCTCAGGGGCACCACTATGTTGACTTCCAAACTGGCAAATTGGTAAAGTCAAAAAGTGCGTATGAGCACCCACAACCTCACGCTTGCTTCATTCAGTCCGTTGCTGATGACCTTGTTAATGAAGGCGGCATCATGGACCTTTGGACCCGTGAAGCGCGTCTTTTCAAATATGGCTCAGGAACCGGCTCCAACTTTTCAAATATCCGCGGTTCAGGTGAAGCGCTCTCGGGCGGCGGTGCATCTTCCGGTCTTATGAGTTTCCTCAAGATTGGTGACCGAGCTGCCGGTGCCATTAAATCAGGGGGGACAACACGCCGCGCCGCCAAAATGGTAGTGGTTGATATCGACCACCCTGATGTGGAAGAGTTTATCAACTGGAAAGTTGTTGAAGAACAAAAAGTGGCCTCACTGGTCTCAGGCTCTAAATTAAACGAAATCCATCTAAATCGGATCATGAAAGCGTGTCACGACGAGAAAGCATCGCTCGGCGAAGACGCATTCAACCCAAAGGCAAACAAGCCGCTGAAAAAAGAAATCATTGCTGCACGCAAAATGATGCTGTCTGAAAACTATATTCAGCGCGTCATTCAATTTGCGAAGCAAGGATATACTTCAATAGATTTCCAAACGTACAATACGGATTGGGACTCTGAAGCTTACCTAACCGTGTCAGGGCAAAACTCCAATAATTCCATCCGTGTAAGCGACGACTTTATGAAAGCGGTTGAAGAAGGTGGTGACTGGAATTTACGCGCTCGAAAGAATGGTGGTGTTACCAAAACACTGGATGCGAAAGAGTTCTGGCGCGATGTAGGTCATGCCGCATGGGCTTGTGCGGACCCAGGAATTCAATTCCACACAACGATCAATGATTGGCACACTTGTAAAGCGTCAGGTGACATCCGGGCATCTAACCCCTGCTCAGAATATATGTTCCTTGATGATACCGCTTGTAACCTTGCCTCTCTTAACCTGATGACCTTCCGTAACGAGGATGGCACATTCAAGGTTGATGATTTCAAGCATGGTGTCCGCCTCTGGACAATGGTTCTCGAAATCTCTGTTTTGATGGCGCAGTTCCCATCGAAAGAAATTGCAAAATTGTCATATGAGTATCGCACCCTTGGTCTTGGCTATGCCAACATTGGCGGCCTGTTGATGAGCCTTGGGCTTGGCTATGACAGTGAAGACGGCCGCGAGCTTTGCGGGGCGATCACAGCCCTTATGACAGGTGAAAGCTACGCAACGTCTGCTGAAATGGCGCGCGAGCTTGGTGCTTTCCCGGGTTACAAGAAAAACGCGAAGCACATGCTTCGTGTCATTAAAAATCACCGCCGAGCGGCATACGGTCAAAAAGACGGCTATGACGGCCTGAATACCAACCCTGTTCCACTGAATATCGAAGCTTGTCCTGATCAGCCTGTTGCTGTAGCCGCAGCCCTTGCCTGGGACCGCGCGCTTGGTCTCGGTGAAAAACACGGTTTCCGAAACGCTCAGGCAACTGTAATTGCGCCGACTGGCACAATCGGCCTCGTAATGGACTGTGATACAACAGGTATCGAACCCGATTTTGCACTCGTGAAATTCAAGAAACTTGCTGGTGGTGGATATTTTAAGATCATCAACCGGATTGTTCCACAGGCTCTTTCGGTGCTTGGATATAGCGGTGCGGAAATTCAAGATATCGAAGCATATGCAGTTGGTCATGGCACACTTAAATCAGCGCCAGTGATTAATCATGAAAGCCTGAAAGCAAAAGGCTTTACATCAAAAGAACTGGATGCCCTTGAGGAACAGCTGAAAAACGCATTTGATATTAAATTTGTATTCAATCAGTGGACACTGGGTACTGATTTCTGCAAGGAAACGCTCGGCTTCAATGATGATCAGCTGAATGATTTTAACTTTGATATGCTTGCAGCCCTTGGTTTCTCTAAAAAAGAAATCGACGAAGCAAATCTTTATTGCTCAGGTTCGATGACGTTGGAGCAAGCACCGCACCTGAAGGAAGAGCATTATCATGTCTTTGATTGCGCTAACCCATGCGGTAAAGTTGGCAAGCGTTACCTGAGCTGGGAAAGCCATATCCGTATGATGGCGGCTGCTCAACCGTTTATCTCTGGCGCAATCTCAAAAACCATTAACATGCCAAACGATGCTTCGGTTGATGATTGCATGGCAGCTTATGAGCTTAGCTGGTCATTAGCACTAAAGGCTAACGCCCTGTACCGTGATGGCTCAAAACTTAGCCAGCCTCTGAATGCTGCTCTACTGGATGATGAAGACCTGGAGGAGGCACTCGAGGACGCGACAACAACCGAAAAAACTGCTGTTATTGCGGAACGTATTGTAGAGAAAATCGTTGAGGTAGAGCGCGATGGCCCTGCCAAGCGCAAACGCCTTCCTGAGCGCCGGAAAGGCTATACACAGAAGGCGATGGTTGGCGGACACAAAGTTTATTTACGTACAGGTGAATATGACGATGGTTCTGTTGGCGAGATTTTCATTGATATGCACAAAGAAGGCGCTGCTTTCCGCTCGTTAATGAATAATTTTGCAATCGCAATCTCAATCGGCCTCCAGTACGGCGTTCCTTTGGAAGAGTTTGTTGATGCCTTCACCTTCACTCGCTTCGAGCCATTTGGCCGCGTTGAAGGTAACGACACAATTAAAATGTCAACTTCGCTTCTCGATTATATTTTCCGTGAACTTGCGATCTCCTATCTTGGCCGTGATGACCTCGCGCACGCTACACCATCAGATTTGATGCATGACAGCATGGGGCGTGGTGACCGCAAAGACGGCCTTCCTGAAATGGACGATAGCGTAAGCGAAGCCCTAGAGCGCGTTCAGAAAATGGCTTCATCCGGCTATGTAAGGGGCAGTAACCTTGTTGTGCTGAAATCAACAAGCGACCAGAAACCAAAGGAAAGTGACAAAGAGCTTGAAACCGTAGCTGTTGCTACAGGCACTGATGGCCCAACCACTTCTGTTTCCATGGGTTCCGCAATGGCCAATGGTGCAACCGAAGCAACGCCGGATGCACGCATTGCAGCACGCATGAAAGGCTATGAAGGAGATGCCTGCGGCGAATGCGGCAACTTCACCCTTGTACGTAATGGTACATGTATGAAGTGTGATACCTGCGGCTCAACGAGCGGATGTAGTTAATTTAAAGTTTCACTGCTTACCAACCCGTCCCGGTGAGCAGTTAACCTTCAGGGAAGGCTTTTGCCTTCCCTTTTTTTATGTCGGTTACCCTTTAAATCGGACGCTTATTGAAAATAACAAAATAAAATCGAATTTGTTTTACTAAAAATTTACTCCCAGATGTTCTTCTGCTAGCAACTGATAAAAACAAACATCAATCACTTTTCTGATTGGGCTGGAGTCTAGTGGTGGAAGCTACCGATGCAAAAGTTGCGCTGATTGATAAAGCGTTTGGTCAAAGTAACCTGACAGACGAAAATACGAACTTTATTGACACTTCAATAATTACGGAAAAATTACCCGTTGGTATTCTTGTATGTTCGCTTAATAACGCGAATGCCATCGAAGCCCACTATTTGAACAGCTTTGCAGCCGAAATTTTCGAACTCCCTGATAATAAAAAACAATTTCCACTCAGTATTCAAACCTTATGGCCGCACGAAGACAATTATGTCTTGTGCAATCAAATTCACGATACATTTGAAACTGGTAAACACGGCTCGTTCGAATGGCGAATTACATTAAAGGGTGCTACCCATTTCCTATCAAGTCAACTGATTCCTCTATCCGGAAAAAATGGCCGCATTCATCAGGTGATCTGTACGATTGAGGATCAAACTGCCGAAAAAATGGCAGAGAAAAACCTACTCCATCATGCCTTTCATGATTCGCTAACGGGTCAACCAAATCGTGTTCTCTTCAGAAACAAATTGGAAGACGCGGTGAATGAGTGCGAACGAAACGAAGCAATCGTTGGCTGTGCTGTCTTCATCATCAATATCGACCGCTTTCAGCAAGTTAATGAAAGCTTTGGCCACAGCGCTGGGGATCGGTTCCTGATCGCGATGGCCTCAACACTGCGTCGTTGCATAAGTGGCTCTGATATCTTGGCGCGACTATCAGGTGATGAATTTGCAATTCTCGTCCCCTCCTTCGAGAGCTTGGACGAAATAAAAGCAATCAGCGACACTATTCACGATGCGATCAAAGCGCCTTATGATTTAGATGGAAATGAAATCTACACCTCTGTTTCCATCGGCATAACAACTACGCTTTCGAGCGACGGTCACCCTGAAGACCTGATCCGCGACGCAGACTTTGCCATGCATCAGGCGAAGTCGGCAGGTAAAGCACGCTCTGAAATATATCATCGTGCGTCCCACCATAAGGCACGTTCACAGTTCCATTTGGAAACAGAATTAAGACGTGCGCTTGAGCGCAGGGACCTGGAATTATATTATCAACCGATTGTGGATTTTAAAACTGGCGATATTGTCGCTTTGGAGGCATTGACGCGCTGGAACCACAAAGATCGCGGCTTTGTATCCCCAGTTGAATTTATTGCACTCGCCGAGGAAACAAACCTCATTGTTGATCTTGGGCGTTGGGCACTGGATGAGGCTTGTTGTCAGATCAACAATTGGGCTGATGTGGCTGTACCGATAAATGTGAATGTTTCAGGTGTGCAGTTTGCCCGCGATGACGTCAAAACCGTTGTTGCCAACACATTGGACCATCATAAAATTAATGGTGATATGCTCCGAATTGAACTTACTGAATCAGCGATTATGGCCAATCCAACAGTGATATCTGAAAGTCTTCAGTTTATCAGGGATCGCGGCATCAAGATCGCCCTTGATGACTTTGGAACGGGATATTCTTCGCTGAATTACCTTCACCAGTTCCCACTTGATGTTATTAAGATCGATAGAAGCTTCATTAACAAACTCGAATGGGATAACGACCCTTATAAAATTCTACAGATGATTGGTATGCTTGCTCATAACCTTGGACTTGAAACAGTCGCTGAAGGACTAGAGGATCCAGAGCATCTTGCCATGCTTCGCGGAATGAATTTTGATTATGGTCAGGGTTACTATTATTCTCCGCCACTTCCTGCTGATGCAATAACACCAATGCTGACCGACAAGCCGTCCTGGAAAAAATAATCAAAACAACAGGGAAAAAGCAGCCCCAATGCTGCAAAACACTGAATATTCCTGTATATATCTTGAACCTGTTCCATTAATCCCCAACTATGGTTAAAGACGATCCGATTAAAGGTGAAATATGAGCGAGGAAACTCAAAAAGAAAATAGTACTACAGATCAAGCGGGAACTGAAAAAAAAGTGACCGCTAAGTCCACTACTAAAAAAGCAGCGCCGCGTAAATCGGCAGCCAAAAAAACCACACAAAGCAGCACGGCAAAGAAAACGACAACCCGTAAAAAGCCTGCTGCGAAAGCCACATCGGCTAAAACAGCGACTAAAAAGTCAACGACAACAACCAAAAAAACAAAAACAACCGCCGAAAAGACAGCGAAACCAGAGGAAAAGGTGGAGACCATGGAAAGTACAACAACAGAGAATAGTGACTTCTCAAAACAAACCGAAGAGACAAAATCAAACGCCTTTAATGAAAGTGAGACAATCAAATTAAACGATCTTAAAGAGAAAGACTGGAGCAACATCCTAACACGTACGTTTTGGATGATTTTGCTGGGTTCTCTTGCCTCACTTGCAATGTGGGTTTGCTTGACGCTTGCGTTGGTTCAGTTGGTTCTCACCGTTATCATGGACAAGCCACAAGAAGATGTTAAAGACATTATGGTGAAACTGGGTGACTTCATCAACCGTGTTGTTAACTATCTGAGTTTCAAGTCAGATGATAATCCACTGAATATTTAATATTGAACTTATACTTTTGCGTTCAATTATATTCTGATCATGGCGGCGTTTAAGCCGCCTTTTTCATAGGTCAACAGCTATGAACAGCAGTTGCACCGATATTCGTAGAACAATGACAAAGGCAATCGCTGTCAAAAACCCTTTCAAAAAATTACTCAAGTCCTGTCACCTTTTCCGCTAGAGTAAATGTATTTACAACCGCTCTCGCTGTATCAGGGAAGTCAGCGAAGACCCCGTCGACGCCCATATTAAAGATCGCCTTCATTTCCTGCGCACTATTCACAAACCCCTTTGGAATCATGTCATCACGAATAGTCCACACATGGACTTTCAACCCCAGATTATGGGCTGTTTTGACAATTGGCGTTGGTCGCCCTTCATCATCCACCAGTAAACCTTTACTGATACCGATACCGTCGATACTGTTTTGCACCAGAGCAAACGGTATATTTTGTTTCATACCACCATTCACTTCGTCTTTAACCTCATACATAAGCATGATGAGTTGAGCCTTGGTTTTTGGTCGCAACTGAACGATGAAATTCGGGTCAAAACACTGAAAGTAAAATGGAATATCGGCAACATCCATCGCCTCAAAAATGGTAAGTAGTTTATCCGTTGGATCTTGGCCTTCATTGATAAACACTTCAGGTTGTTTCATTTCTGGATAAAGGCCAATCACTGTATCATGGGCTTGATTATAGTCGTTAACTAATGACAGAATTTCATCAAATGTTGGGATGCGGTGCGCTTGATTGTGGGATTGATCACGGGATGCAAACGGTTGTTTTGCATATAAGGTCTTTAGTTCCTTCAGCGTAAAATCAAACACATACCAATCCTCTTTGCCGTTAAAGCTACGCTTTCTATCTGCAAATTCAGGATGATCCTTGATGTCTGTTGTTGTTGACAAATAAATATCGTGACGCGCAACAAGATGACCGTCTTTAGTCAACACTAAATCTGGTTCAATATAATCGGCGCCCTGCTCCATTCCTAAACGATAGGCCGCTAACGTATGCTCTGGCAAATATCCGCTTGCGCCGCGATGCGCGATAACAATGGGTGTATCATCCTGTGCATTCAATGGCATTATGTCCCCGTTATAGACAACCATCAATATTAGAACGCATATATTCTTGAACATGATCAATACTCTATTGTTAAATTTGGCTGCAAAGTCTTATAGGTTTCTTCTAACGATAAAGTATGACATATTTTTATCAAGAATTTGATATTGAAACTTTAACTCTTACTCAGAGATAAAAATCGCTATGGATCCAGCACTGATGCAATTACTGCAATCACTTCTAGGAGTGCTTTTTATTTATATATTGGTGCGTTGGCTATTCCCCACAGACGAAAAGCTTGATGCAAAACGCGCTCAGGATAATTTTGTTCGATGCTACCCGGAAACGGCATTGAAAGACATTTTTTTGAGCAAAGATCAAAAATCAGCGATTATCTTGCCTGCCTCGTACCTGGATGGTTTTGGTGTCGTTGAAATCATGGGCGATAAATCCGTTACGAAACTTTTCGCTCTCGAAGATGTGTTAGGAATTGGCATTGAAGACCATAAATTCCGATTTGACTTTAATGATTTCACCATGCCACATATGGACCTTAATTTATCAGAAGACGATCACTCGGGCCTTAAAAACTATTTAGAAGCGTCAGAGCTAACTGCATCAAAGGTAAAGATAAATGCCAATTGATTTGCCAAAACCAACCGAACTAGCAGTGCCATTATTCATTGTGCTAATGCTCATTGAATTGATATACGGCTGGCGCACTGGCAAAGCCCGCTTTGAAGCGAAAGATACCCTTACATCTTTGATAATGGGAACGGGCAGTACGATAGCTGGCGCCCTTAGTGCCACATTTACTTTCGCTTTCGTTTATTGGGTCTGGGATAGTTTTAGACTTTTTGACTGGGGATACGCGTGGTGGGTTTTTGTAGTAGCCTTCGTTCTTGATGACCTCGCCTATTACTGGATCCACCGGATGGGGCACAGGATGCGCTGGATGTGGGCCGCGCATGTGATCCATCATTCGAGCCAACATTATAACCTCAGTACAGCCCTCAGACAGACATGGACAGGAAGCCTGACACCGGGGATATTGTTTAAGCTACCTATTTTCATCCTTGGGATCGATCCGTTAATTGTTGCCTTTGTCGCTGGATTAAACCTGATTTATCAATTCTGGATTCATACAGAAGCCATTGATAAATGCCCTCGCTGGTTCGAATATCTTTTCAATACCCCCAGCCATCACCGCGTTCATCATTCAAACAACCCACAATATCTGGATGCGAATTATGCTGGTGTCCTGATGGTGTGGGACAGAGTTTTCGGGAGTTTCGTTCCCGAAGATAAAGCCGAGCCTTGTCGCTATGGTCTAGTATCCGACCTTGGCACCTTTAACCCGCTTCGTGTTGCCGTACATGAATGGGTCGGTATTTTTAAGGATATGTGGGCAGCCAAAGGTATCAAAAACAAAATCATGTTTCTGATTGCCCCTCCAGGCTGGACCCCCGATGGCAGTCGGTTAACAAGCGAAATGATCAAAGAACGCGCGAAGCGGCTGGAAATGAGCAAAGCTGATCAGGTTGCTGCTGAGTAGTCGAAAAGCTTTTACTCTGTTTTGTCAGTATCGCCTCTATCGTCAATATCATCACGATTTTCTGGTGATAAACGGTCGATCACGATACCAATAATAACTGCAATAATACCGCCAGCTATCGTTTCCAAACTGGCTGTATAGGGTAACCAGTTTCCAATAACTGCCCCAAGTATCAAGCCAACGAACAAATAGAAACCAATTCGAGTTGTCATTTTTTCACTCCAGCAAAATAGTTCAGGATCAGCCAATCAGATAATCTGCCGACTGTATAAGCGGGACAACACATGATCGTCAACGATATGCGGCTATTTAACACTTGCTTATTCTGGGAATTTTGCCAAATTGTCGCCAAAACTGGATAGATTCTATCATATTTTATGAAAAGGAGACAGTTCATGTCTAAAGATCCTATTGTTATCGTCGGTATGGCACGCACCCCAATGGGCGGCCTCTTGGGTGACCTCTCTACAACAGTTGCTTCTGATTTGGGTGCAACAGCGATTAAAGGGGCGCTTGATAGTGCTGGTGTTGACGGCGAAAGCATCGACGAAACGATCATGGGCTGTGTCTTACCTGCTGGCCAAAGTCAGGCCCCTGCCCGTCAGGCTAGCAAGAAAGCTGGTATTCCAGATGCGACAGGCGCCGTTACGATTAATAAAATGTGTGGTTCTGGCATGAAGGCGATGATGCAAGCGCATGATGCGCTCGTTGCGGGGTCTGGCGATGTTATTGTGGCCGGCGGTATGGAAAGCATGTCGCTCGCGCCGCACATTATGCCAACAAGCCGTACAGGCACGAAATACGGTAGCATGCAGGTCCTTGACCATATGGCACTTGATGGCCTTACAGACGCCTACGCTGGCGAGCCAATGGGTGTATTTGCAGAGAAATGTGCCGAACATTATCAGTTTACCCGTGAAGCACAGGACGCATATGCGATTGAATCGCTGAAGCGTGCGCAGCGCGCGATCGAAAATGGTGATTTCGAAGGTGAAGTCGTACCAGTAACCGTAAAATCACGCCGTGGCGACACTGAAATCAGGATCGATGAGCAACCAGGCAAAGCACGCCTTGATAAAATCCCTGGCCTTCGCCCTGCCTTTAAGAAAGACGGCACAGTAACTGCCGCAAATGCTAGCTCTATTTCGGATGGTGCTGCTGCAGTTGTAATGATGCGCGCTTCAGAAGCCGAAAAACGCGGTCTGACACCACTTGCAACCGTAAAAGCGCATTCAAATCACGCACACGAGCCAGAGTGGTTCACAACTGCGCCCGTGAAGGCCGTTGAAAAGGTTTTGGACAAAGCTGGCTGGACCAAGGATGATGTTGACCTATTTGAGCTTAACGAAGCCTTCGCTGTTGTTCCAATGGCAGCCATGCAGGAACTTGGCCTCGATCATGACAAAGTCAATGTAAACGGCGGTGCATGTGCACTTGGCCACCCGATTGGTGCGTCTGGTGCCCGTATCTGTGTGACGCTAATTAATGCCCTTAAAAAACGCGGCCTAAAGCGCGGTGTCGCTAGCCTGTGCATCGGCGGCGGCGAGGCAACAGCGCTTGCCTTAGAAGTTCATTAATCAGCACGCAACCATACAGATCAATCTGGAGCACGTTATGCAGTTAAGCGAAGAACAAAGAATGGTTCAGGATATGGCCCGCTCTTTCGCAGAAGGCCAAATCAAACCAAACGCCGCCTCATGGGAAAAAGCAGGGGAAATTCCTGCTGACTTCCTACAGGAAATGGGGGCACTTGGCTTAATGGGCATGACGGTTCCAGAAGAATGGGACGGCGCGGAAACCGATTATGTTTCCTATGCACTTGCGCTAATTGAAATTGCTGCAGGTGATGGCGGTCTTTCGACCCTGATGAGTGTGAATAATGCGCCGGTTTGCGCCGCTATTCTTCAGAATGGCACAGACGCACAAAAAGAACGCTTTCTAAAACCGCTCGCCAAGGGTGAAATGATTGGCGCTTTCTGCCTTACAGAACCGCAAGCGGGTTCTGACGCCTCTATGTTAGCCACCAAGGCGGAGCGCACGAACAGCGGCTGGAAACTGAACGGCACTAAGCAGTTCATTACATCCGGTAAAATTGGCGGCGTGGCTATTGTTTTTGCGGTTACGGACCCAAGCGCTGGCAAACGCGGTATCTCTGCGTTTTTGGTACCGACGGACACGCCGGGTTATAAGGTCGCAAGCGTTGAACACAAACTTGGTCAGAAATCATCTGATACCTGTCAGATCGTTTTTGAAGACATGGAAATTTCGACAGACCTTCTTTTGGGTGAAGAAGGGGGTGGATATAAAATCGCCCTCGCCAATTTGGAAACAGGCCGTATCGGGATTGCCGCACAGGCGGTTGGTATGGCGAAGGCCGCGTATGAATACGCGCTTGCTTACGCCAAGGAACGCAAGACCTTTGGCAAGGAAATCATCAATCATCAGGCAGTTGGATTTCGCCTTTCAGACATGGCGATCAAACTTCATGCCGCTGAATTAATGGTGTTGGACGCGGCGGCGAAGAAAGATGCAGGTATCCCCTGCCTCAAGGAAGCATGCATGGCAAAAGCCTACGCTAGCGAAGAAGCAGAACGCATTTGCTCTGACGCCATTCAAATCCTTGGTGGTTACGGGTACTTAAGCGAATATCCTGTGGAACGGATATACCGTGATGTCCGCGTTTGCCAAATTTATGAAGGTACGTCAGACATCCAACGCATCGTCATCCAACGCGAACTTATAAAATGATATCATAACTTTATAGAGCGTTGTTCGAGCAAAATCTCAATCTCAGGCAAGACCTCGTCCATTGCCTGAGCGCCGAGCGCAATCAGTTCATTTGCTTTTGTGAAATCACTCGCTTCGATATGACCGATTTTAGGTTCAATAATCACATCAGCCTTCGCCGCTTCGCTTCGTATGCGCCCGAGCGTACTTAGTGTTAAATACAGGCCCGCACGCGCCGTTTTCATCGCGGCAGCCCGTGGTTTTTCCTGTAGAGGGTCAAACCCCATACTTTTCACCCTACCCTGAAAATCAGCTTGCAGGTCAACTGCAATGATGAAATCAGCACCCAGTTCACGCGCAGCCTCTACCGGCACAGGGTCAACCACCCCGCCATCAATTAACATCATACGGTTGGTGTCAACTGGAGGCAAAACTCCGGGAACCGCCGATGATGCGCGGATCGCGGTCACCACATCACCCTGATCCATAACAACGCGCTCACCCGTGTATACATCAGCCGCGATAGCTGCGAACGGAATATCAAGGCTTTCGATGGTGTGGTTACCGAAATGACGGCGCATTTCCTTTTCGATTTTACCGGCCCCAAGGATGCTGCCTTTCTTGAAACTGAACTCACCCATCATCAGGATTTCCTTGATGGTGATATCGCGCGCGATTTCTTCCAGATCATCAAGCTTGCCAGCGGCAATCGACGCCCCAACAATAGAGCCTATACTGGTACCAGCGACGACATCGATATGAATTCCAGCATGCTCAAGCACGCGGAAGGCGCCAATATGCGCCCATCCAAGCCCTGCACCACCCCCAAGAACCAAACCAATTTTCACGTAAGACACTCCCTGTCATTTTATCTTATTGAATATAGTTGGGTATCTGTTGGGATGATACAAGCCTATTTAATTCAGAAAGGTGACTAGATAATTTAATTTAGTATGAAAAATTAAGTCTACGATTAATTAAAGTAGATACCCGTATCAAAGTATTGAATGGCATTTATTACCCTAGCTTTTCTTGAACAGCATAAGAGTATGACTTAAACTACCCACGAGCAAAAATAATTAGAGAATGGTTATCATTTAACTGAAAGTTAGATTTAAATTATTAACTAGGAACAGGCAGCACACTTGAGATTTTTAGTTTTTTTACAACGCGTTATGATAATAATATGCTGTACAGACTGCCAAATAAAGAAAGCAGACGATAGCACTAATTTTATGAGCTATGATGAATGCAGTTCATCGAGTTATTGTTATCTCAATGGTGTTTTGAATGTAACACAAGTCAATCATGTTCGTATGGGACACTTATTGGGTGAAGATGGCAAATGCATAAATGTATCTATCCCCAAGAAACTTATCAAACAAATCGAAAAATACGGACCAATGAAGATGCAAATAGAAGGCAGAGTGTTTCCGGGAAGCGAATGGGATGAAACTATTAAAACGCTGGAAGTAAACGGCCGTCGTGTTGGGGTTAGTCAGTGTGGTGATTTTTATGTTTTTGTAGAATAAGAGTTTTTCGAACTAAAATTTGCCCATAACAAAACATGAAACAATCTACATACTCACCACGCAAAATAAAAATACTAATTCACATTAACTTTATCATCAAACCACATGGAAATACCCAATATTGCCAGCTATTTAACTATCAAACAATTACATTTAAAGACTTATGCAATCCTTAGAATGCTGTTCCTTCTATCAAGTCGCTACCAACATCTTAGCGTATTTAGTCCCACAAAATTCTCTAGTCACTGCGGCAAAACTAAACAATCGTCCTCTAAATATGAAACGCTGTTGTCAAACAAACCCTCTATTTCTTCTTTAACAATCGTTTCCTTAGATAAACAAGCAAGCCTCTTAATATCTCGCCAATCTACAACTATATATTCTCCGTGTTCGTTTTTATTAATTAGAAGAATATATTCTCTATCTTTCTTCAGCGATCCTTTATGTACAGCTATAATCTTAGCCGTTAATCTTTTATGGGGAAAATCACCATCAAGAACCTCTTGAATATGGAATTTGGCTGAATAAACGCCCCCAACATATAAATCCTCACTATTTTGATTTTCAGGTAAGTCACCTTCAAGCATTAAAAATTTGAGCTCCAAAGGATTGGCAATAACTAAAAATTTGTCAGTATTACTAGGTATGCTATTCGCTTCCGGAAGTAGTATGGACCAAATTATCGTAAAAATTATCAACAATCTTTTCATCGTGGTTTCCCAAAAAGCCTATATCACCAATTCCCAAGGCAAAATACTTAGCTATACAACAACTTACCTCTGTTTATGATTATAGATCACATCATCATCAAAGAAAAAAAATACAAAAATAGCCCACACTTTATCTATCAAGCGTGGGCTACCAATATAGGTTTGATGACAATTATTTAATTGGTTTATCTTGGCTAAACCGCAACATTACTATTGTCGCTACAAGTTAAAATGGAATCTCATCATCAAGGTCGTTACCACCACCGAAACCGCCGGACTGACCACCGCCTTGATTTCCACCACCAAAGCCGCCGCCCTGGTTACCGCCAGATGATCCACCAAAATCATTACCGCCGCCGTAGCCGCCCTGATCACCGCCATAGCCACCGTCATTGCCACCGCGACCACCCAGCATCGTTAATTCACCGCGGTAACGCTGTAGAACGATTTCTGTTGTGTATTTTTCCATGCCTGACTGATCAGTCCATTTGCGGGTTTGAAGTGCGCCTTCCAAGTACACAGTTGACCCTTTTTTCAGGTAATTTTGCGCGACCTTAGCCAGCGCCTCATTGAAAATAACAACACGGTGCCACTCTGTGCGCTCACGGCGCTCACCAGTATTTCGATCTTTCCATGTATCGCTGGTGGCAATCGACAGATTCACGACAGGAGAGCCGTCCTGCATGGTTCTAACCTCTGGATCACGCCCCAGATTTCCAACCAAAATTACCTTATTTACACTACCAGCCATGTTGAGTTCCCTTGATCTTTTATTCGATTTTGACCCTAACGAGTCACTTTATGAGACTTTAAAGCACATTTATCGCGGCTGTGAAACCATTAGTCTCAAATAGTTTTCAAGCGGGCATTTTACCCTGCAGGCTACGTTCTATTACAGGTATTTTGATGGGGAGATATCATGAAACCGCTTGGCATTACTATTCTATTGTTGGTGATCGCTGCCTTTTTAGGCAGTCAAGCCCTCTATGCACAACAATCACCACCGCCAAACCCATGCGAGGCCGATGAGAATTTCCGTGCCTTTGATTTTTGGCTTGGGAAATGGAATGTCTCCGTTAAATCAACCGGGCAAAACGCAGGCGTAAACACTATTACGGTTATTGAGGATGGTTGTGCCCTTTTGGAGCAATGGCAAAGTGCAAATGGGACCACAGGCCAAAGCATAAATTATTATAACCCCAATACAGAAAAATGGCGACAGGTCTGGGTTGCCAGAGGATATTCGATTGATATGGTCGGCGGCATGAAAGACGGCTCCATGGAACTCGTAGGCACCATTTCATACTATGGCAATAAAACCGACGCGCAGATAAAAGGCATTTGGACACCAAACGATGATGGAACCGTTCGCCAGCATTTCCTTCAATATAACAAGGAAACTGAAACCTGGGATGATTGGTTCGATGGTACCTACAAGAGGGTAGCAGAGGATTAAACTCTGCTACCGCGTATATTTCATCGTGCTCTATGCCAAGGGTCCTGACTGCCAGCTTTCGCTGAATACATAACATCAGTTCGAAGTACAAACTTTTCACCTGATATTACTGGTTCACCTTTGTGACTTATCGGATGAAAAAATAAAAGCGCCTTGCCAGCCTGCGGCGTAATAGCGAAATCGTCAAATAGCAACGGTGAACCCCAATCACAAAACGTGATATCACCACCTTCAAAGCCGTCATTCAAATAGAACATTAAGGTAAAAAGGCTGCGCTCTCCATTTGGCCGCATAAAGGCACCATCCATATGCCAATCAAACTGCTGGCCTTTTCTATAACGATAATATCGAAAACGCTTACGAGATTTCATGAAAACAAAAAAACTCACATCACACTATTGTACAACACTATACCTTGCACTACATAGTATATTACAAAGCAAGGATACGTTATGAAAACCCAAGTTACGACAGATACAAAATGGGATGTGCAATTAAGAAAGGGCACGCTCGAGCTTGTTGTTCTGGCTGCCCTGAAAGACCGAAGGCTATATGGTCTGGAAATTCTTAATCTTTTGCATTCCCTCGATACCATGAAAATTACCGAAGGAACGCTGTATCCGCTTCTGGATCGACTGAAGCGGGACGGCGTTGTTACGGCAGAATGGCAACAGAACGGCGATGAACGCCCACGTAAATACTATCAATTAACAGAAAGCGGTGCGGATAAGCTTGAAAGCCTAACAAACCGATGGCGCAAATCCGTTCAGGATATCGAATGCCTTTTGAAGAATAATCCACAGAATAATGATAGCAAGAGAGGGTAACCTTATGACACAGCGTGATAAAATTCATGATTACCTCACAACATTATCAACCTACCTCGCGCGGTTAGAGAAAACAGACAGTGACGAGGTTATAAAAGAAATAGAAAGCCATATTTATGATGCCCTCGACGCGCAAGGTTATAGAGAGGGCGATAAAGCGGATATTGACGCTATATTAGACGGCTTTGGAACGCCGCGTGACCTTGCCTCCTCATACGTGGATCATATCCTCTCGGGCAGCCCACCGCCAAAAGGGTTCCGTGCTATCCAAAGCGTCAAAAAAGGTGCCAGCAAGGGCCTTTATTATGCGACTGCTATATTTGGATATATGATTTCTGCAATTTTAGTCTTCCTTGCGCTCTATAAACCTTTCGCACCAGACGCTGTAGGCCTTTGGTCGGACGGTAGCGGTAATTCCTTTGTCATCGGGATTATTGATGGTGGCCCGGAGGGGACAACTGATCTTTTGGGATGGTGGTTAATTCCAGCCTTCATCGCTGTCGGCATTGCCTGCGCATATTTTACCAAGCGTCTGCTTTCGGCCTTAAAACTCAATATTCAATAAACTACACCGATCCACAAACAATCCAAAACAACTTGATGCCATGCGTGGCATCAAACCCAGAAATGCGGCCAAATTACAATGAAAGAACACAATGAACATGGCCCGAGTTACGACATATAAATATTAAATCAGAGGATAAAACTATGGTGTCGCTGATACTAACGAACCTAAAACATTTTCTTATAACAAGCCTGATACTATTGTTGGTGGGGGTTGCTGTTATTGTTTCAATCGGCGGGCATATTGGCCTTGCTGAAAGTACCCTCGCCTACAAAATCGGTAATGAGGGGCCACATGTTTTCTATCAAGAAAACGGCCTTATGGCAGAGACTATTCGAGGGGGACGTGACGATGGCTTTTATATTGAAAAACACTTTGTTAAAACAGGCGATACCCTCAAAACCTCAGTTCACTTCCCGCTGGATGGAAGTGAATTCGATATAGAAATTGCCGATAATTTTTCGACGCCCGAAACTGTATATGATGATGATCAAGCCATTGTCGCAATCTCTGATATTGAAGGCAACTACCGTGCATTTCGTGACTTTTTAATTGCTCATGATGTTGTTGACACAGATCTTAATTGGGCATTTGGGCGCGGCCACCTTGTTCTTGTTGGGGATTTTGTCGACCGTGGTTCATCAACCACGCAAGTTCTATGGCTCATTTATAAACTTGAACAGGAAGCCCGCGCCGCTGGTGGCAACGTCCATTTCATTTTAGGCAATCATGAAATCAAGAATTTACAGGGCAATTTTCAGAGTGCCGCAGACAAATATTTCTATGTCGCTGGTGCGCTTGGGAAACCTCAGTATGAACTTTTTAGCGATAATTCGTTTTTAGGCCGCTGGATGGCAAGCAAAAATACGGCTGAGCGGATCAATGGCATTCTCTTTATGCATGGAGGCATCCACCCGGATTTGAGCAACATGGATTATACACTTGACGATTTGAACCAGATTGTTCGCGCAAATTACCGTAAGGTGTTCATGCCGTGGCGCGAGGCCGGCAAGGAAAACATCTTAATGGATACACGGAATGGTCCATCCTGGTACCGTGGTTACTTTAAAAGTGACCTATCGCAGGCAATTGTTGACGCAGGGCTCGCAAAATTTGAGGCGAAAGCGATCGTAGTCGGTCATCAACCACAATGGTCTGTCAGGGCCTTATATGACAAGAAGGTATTTGCGATTGATGTCCATCATCCAGATGATTATTCAGGAAGTTTCCCAACCAAGAGTTCAGAAGGCTTATTGATCTCGAGCGACGGCAAATTTATGAGGTTAACCGAGGACGGGGGTCGTCATACCTTAAATTAATTATACCTAAAGTCCTGTCACACGCTCTGGGCCATGAAATTCATGTAAGAATATCGTGGCCCTGATTGTGATCAGGCAAATATGAACAGGTAAAAATGTTCTTTTTTTGTTCTCGCGCTATTGTTACCATCAATTCCCTTGACTCACATCTATATTAAGGCCACTTCAGTATACAAAATATCTGGTGGTAAATTTGCGAAGGAATGATTTCAGATGTTAACTGAAATTTCAGTACGCGGCGCGCGTGAACATAACTTAAAGTCAGTGAATGTCGACATTCCGCGCGATAAGCTTGTGGTGATCACCGGCCTGTCTGGCTCTGGCAAATCCTCACTCGCCTTCGACACAATATACGCTGAAGGCCAACGCCGGTACGTAGAAAGCCTGAGTGCTTACGCTCGTCAGTTCCTTGAAATGATGCAAAAGCCTGATGTTGATCATATTGAAGGCCTATCGCCAGCAATTTCGATTGAACAGAAAACAACCAGCAAAAACCCACGTTCAACTGTTGGCACTGTTACCGAAATCTATGACTATATGCGGCTCTTGTGGGCGAGGATTGGTGTGCCCTATTCTCCTGCAACTGGGCTCCCGATCGAAAGTCAAACCGTTAGCCAGATGGTTGACCGGATTATGGAGCTGGGCGAAGGAACGCGACTTTATTTGCTCGCCCCTATCGTTCGGGGCCGCAAGGGCGAATACCGGAAGGAATTTGTGGAACTTCAGAAACGTGGTTTTCAGCGCGTTAAGGTAGACGGTGAATTTTACCTGATTGAAGATGTTCCTGCGCTTAATAAAAAGCTCAAACACGATATTGAAGTTGTTGTTGATCGGTTGGTTTTAAAAGAAGGTTTGGAACAACGCTTGGCCGAAAGCGTAGAGACCGCCCTTGACCTAACGGATGGCCTAATGGTTGTTGAGCTCGCGGTAAAAGGCGATGATGAGGCAGAGCGCCATCTGATGTCCGCAAAATTCGCCTGCCCTGTATCAGGTTTCACTATCGAAGAAATCGAACCAAGGCTGTTTTCTTTCAACAACCCTTTTGGCGCCTGCCCGGAATGTGACGGCCTTGGTAGCAAGCTTTATTTTGATCCAGAACTCAGTGTACCCGATAAATCAAAATCAATTCGTCAGGGTGCAATTGCACCGTGGTCAAACAAATCACAAAACCCCTCACCTTTCTATTTCCAGGCGCTGGAAGCCGTTGCCAAACATTACGACGTTACGGTTGATACCCCGTGGAAAGATATCCCTTCAAAGGCGCAAGATGCCTTTTTGTTTGGTACAGGCAGCGAAGATATCTCAATCATATACGCGGACGGCAAACGCAAGTTTGAGGTCAACAAGCCATTTGAGGGTGTAATTAATAACATTGAACGGCGCTGGCGCGAAACCGACAGCAACTGGATGCGTGACGAGTTATCCAAATACCAGTCCTCAACATCCTGCACCAAATGCGGCGGCGCCCGCCTGAAGGAGGAAGCGCTCGCGGTTAAGATTAATAGCCGTCATGTTAGCGAGATCACAGCCCTTTCCGTCAAAGGCGCATATGAATGGTTCAGCGCGCTCCCTGAAAAGCTAACCGGTCAACAAAATGCTATTGCTGACAAGGTCCTCAAGGAAATTCAGGAACGTCTTGGCTTTTTGGTAAACGTTGGCCTTGATTACCTTTCGCTCTCGCGGTCCAGCGGCACATTATCGGGCGGCGAGAGCCAACGTATCCGCCTTGCTTCCCAAATCGGTTCGGGCCTCACGGGCGTGCTTTATGTTCTTGATGAGCCCTCAATTGGCCTCCATCAGCGTGATAATGATCGATTGTTAGAGACGCTCACCAATCTGCGTGATCAGGGAAACACTGTTCTTGTTGTCGAGCATGATGAAGATGCCGTTCGCACCGCCGATTATGTGATCGACATGGGACCCGGTGCTGGCGAGCACGGCGGTACTGTCGTCGCAGAAGGCACGCCCAACGATATTATGAAATCAGCCGAGAGCCTGACAGGTCAGTATCTAACGGGTGTGAAATCTGTTCCCATCCCAGCTGCACGTCGCAAGGGCCATAAGGGCAAGAAAATCACGGTTAAGGGGGCGACTTCAAATAACCTGAAGAATGTCTCAGGTTCTATCCCGCTTGGCACACTAACGTGCATTACGGGCGTTTCAGGGTCCGGCAAATCCACCTTCACCATCGAAACGCTTTATAAAGCCGTTGCCCGTGATTTGAATAAAGCGCGCGCCATCCCCGGCAAGCATAAATCAATCGAAGGGTTGGAACATTTAGACAAGATCGTTGATATCGACCAAAGCCCAATCGGGCGCACACCGCGCTCCAACCCCGCGACCTATACTGGCGCCTTCACACCAATCCGTGAATGGTTTGCTGGCCTACCCGAGGCGCAGGCGCGCGGATACAAACCCGGTCGTTTTTCCTTCAACGTTAAAGGGGGGCGTTGTGAGGCCTGTCAGGGCGACGGTGTAATCAAGATTGAGATGCATTTCCTTCCCGATGTGTATGTGGAATGCGATCAGTGTAAGGGCAAACGCTATAACCGTGAAACGTTGGAAATTAAATTTAAGGACAAATCCATCGCTGATGTTCTCGATATGACCGTTGAGGAAGGCGTGAAATTCTTCAAGGCTGTTCCTGCCATTCGCCACAAGTTCGAAATGCTGGAACGGGTTGGCCTTTCCTACATTCGTGTTGGCCAGCAAGCCACCACCCTATCGGGCGGTGAAGCCCAGCGGGTGAAGCTCGCGAAAGAATTGTCAAAACGGTCCACAGGAAAAACCCTCTATATCCTTGATGAACCAACTACAGGCCTGCATTTCGAGGATGTCAGGAAACTAATGGAGGTATTGGATGCCCTCGTTGACCAAGGCAATACGGTTATCGTTATTGAACATAACCTCGAAGTAATCAAAACAGCGGACTGGATTTTGGACCTCGGACCCGAGGGTGGTGACGGCGGCGGTGAAATCGTCGCGACAGGAACACCTGAGCTGGTTGCCAAAATTGAGCGGAGTTATACGGGCAAGTATCTAGCCCCTATTCTCGAACGGCAAGCAGCAGAATAGCACCTTTCAATTATCCTACCCCCCTCCATTCATCTGGCCTTCATTTGAAGGCCGGAATTATGTCATTATTGCCACCTCTTATTGCCATATTGTGTGGTAAGATGGATTAACTTCAATAAATCCGATGGGGGATATAATGAAATATCAAACACTTGGCCTATTATTCAGTACAGCACTTTTAACGAGCTCATTTCTATCAACGCAAATTATCGCCGTTGAGATTCAAACAACTTCGAAGATAGATAACGTCAGTATCTACCGAGAAGACGGGGCTGAGATTGTCAGAGTAATCAAAGTAAATGTGCCAGCGGGTAACCATGAAATTATCGTATCTGATTTACCATATACGATAGATTTAGAGAGTCTTGGCGCGCTTTCACTGAACAGTAATGTCAATATCATCAGTTTAAAAACAGAAGAAAAAACAAAAGGTATTGCTTCAAATCAAGAGCAAGAGCGCATAAAAAATGAACTTGAAAAACTAAAATCCAAGTTAAGTGAACTAACCAACAATATACAAACCACTGATTTGCAGCTCGGCTTCATTAAATCAATTTCTAATGAAAGTGGTGATAAAAAAGACAACCTTCAGGAATGGCAATCAAAATTCCAATTTATCAGCACCACCATCCCTGAACTTTTGAGCACTAAAACCAAGGCAATTTCTGATCTGGCAAAAACCCGAAAAGAAATAAAGAAACTAAATCAGGAACTTGAAAATGCTGGCAAAGCCCAAGATTATTATTATCAAGCCCGAATAAAAGTCTCTGCTAACAGCAATAGTGACGCAGACTTGGAGCTATATTATATTACTGAGGACGCGACATGGGACACTAGTGTTACAAGCTTTCTTGATAGTGAAGGTAAAAATATTACATTAAAATTAGCTGCAAACATCACACAAGACAGTGACGAAAATTGGAAAAATGTGGGCTTAACTCTTTCTACAACACTGCCAAATCTGGATGAAACAGAAATTCCATCATCTGAATTTATATCAATTTTAGAGCCGGGACTCAAAATAGAAACAATAGCTATTAGAGAGTTGCTAAACGAGGCACCTGCCTTTAGAGGCGAAGAAAATGACGATTTTGAAGAGGTCGTGGTTACTGGAACTCGAATAAAAACCCAAAGAACCAATTTTGATACCAGTATAACACTAGACAAACCCATCACCATAAATAGCGATAGCGAAGCCCAGACATTCCCTCTTACAGACTATCAATTACCTGTAAAATCATTTGTAGTCACTGCTAGCCCTTTATTTTCTGGCGAAACAGCCTCTTTGTATGCTGAAACCGACCTCGACAATCTGGAATTTCCTCTGGAAACGGTTCGCTCTACTTTGATAAGAGATGGAAACTATCTCGGGGCAGTAGATTGGCCGACCCTATTACCTGACAATATTGTACGCCTTCCCTTTGGCGAAGATACCCTTGTTAAGGTTTCTTCCACTGAAATCCCACCGCAGGACGGAGATACGGGCTTTTTCGCTAGCAAACGCGTTGAGGAAAAACGTTATTTATTCACCGTTACCAACAACCACAATACAGAGCAAACTGTTGAGGTTTATGACCGTATCCCTGTTTCCGCGCACGAAGATGTTAAGGTAACCAGCCTAAAGTCGGCAACCAAACCAACAGAAACAGATGTTGAAAACAAACCCGGCGTTATAAAGTGGGTTAAAACGCTTAAACCCGGTGAAGTTTGGGAAATTCGCCATGAGTACCGGATAACCTACCCTGAAAAGCAACGCATTTCCAAACGCAATACGCGCTAACGGACACCTTTAAAAGCCGCTACCAGGCTGTTTTAAAAATTCAATCTCCTCTGGCGTGCTTTTGCGCCCGAGGATTTTATTCCGGTGTGGATACCGCCCGAACCGCTCGATAATTTCGCGGTGCCTATGCTCAGACGATAAATTATCCTCTAATCCGGGTTGATTGAACAAACGAAGCGCATCACGGTGAATTTTCAGGCTTTCACTATGCATATGGGGCATATAGAGAAACGCCTTTTCATCGGCGTTTAAGAGCTGGTCTGCGCCAAGGCGGACAGCCTCCTGCGATAGCATAAGTGCAAGGCCGTCAGCTTCAAACGACCGTGGTGAATTTCTGAACATATTCCTCGGAAACTGATCAAGGACAATAATTTCGGCTAACCTGCCGCGCGCGCTATCCCGCCAGCTGGCGCATTCCCCGCGATAGGCCGCTTCATAAACTTGCTGGTATTTGCGTTTGATAACACCGTCAAAAGCATCAGACTTTTTCCACCATTTCTTTGGGCCAGCGTCCGTGAACCAGAAATATAAAATATCTTCATACCGCATTGGGCTACCCTTTATGTTTCGCGATATACTCAGCGATCTTGTTTTCGATATGATTTGAAAGCGATGTAGGCGTCATTTCTTCATTGGTATCGATTAAACTGGCCTGTATGCCGTGCCGCATAAATGGCATAAGGTCACGGTCATGCAGTCCAAACACATGTATTTGCTCATCCAATAGTTCTGTTTTGTGCTGCTTGATAAACTGATGGGCACCTACCTGCCCGGCAACGCTACCGGATAGTAAACACAAGCGAATTTCTGCATCGCTACCATACGTCTTCCATAACCTTGTCGCTGCTGCAACGCTTGCGGCAATAAGGGTAGTTTTATAGTGCTCGCGCCCTTCACCAAACTGGGGTGGTAGATAACAGCTAAATTGATCTTGATAACTATCAAAGGGAACAATTAGAGCTATTTTTTGAGGGGCTTGCGCGTTATTCACCGCAATAAGGTTGGCTGTAATTCTGGCATTCAACATAGTAACTAACGGACTGCCACGCCCTGTAAACACGGCATACACTGTATAAATTATCAGCCCCAATAAAATTATACTCACAACGTTGGATAGCGCAAACAAACCAAAGGCAATGAGCAAAGCCACACCAAGCACACAAACAAACGCCCGTAAATTTGGCGGGGCATATATCCCTTCTTCTTTAACGTCAATACCGTATTCCCCCATCAGGCGCACCATAATTGCTTCGCGTGCCATCATCTCATCCTCAGAGCCCGCAGGGCGCTCGGGCCATTCAGACAGAAGGCTGATGATGTCTTTGGTCGATATGGTCATTCCGGCAACACACCTCTATGGATGAATTTATCTTTACTACCCATAGAGTGATTTACCCTTCCCTTCAAACGGAACTTGTGGCAAAGCCCTCTTAATAAAAATGTCATGATGGAAATAGACATGGAAACAAGAGAAATACATATCATTGGTGGCGGCCTTGCAGGTAGCGAAGCAGCGTGGCAAGTGGCAGAACTGGGTGTCCCTGTTGTGCTGCATGAAATGCGCCCCGTTAGAAAAACCGATGCCCATCACACCGAAGGGCTCGCTGAACTTGTTTGCTCAAACTCTTTCCGTTCCGACGACTATGAAAATAACGCCGTTGGCTTATTGCACGAAGAAATGCGCCGGATGAATTCCATCATTATGGCCGCCGCCGAGCGCCATAAGGTACCAGCGGGCTCTGCCCTTGCGGTAGACCGTGATGCCTTTTCCGATGATGTTAGCAAGGTGCTTGAAGAGCACCCGCTTATCACCATCAAGCGTGAAGAGATCGATGGACTGCCGCCGAGCGAGTGGGATAATGTTATCATCGCAACAGGCCCCCTAACCTCGCCTGCATTATCTGAGGCCGTTCTGGAACTCTGCGGCGAAGACAGCCTTGCTTTTTTCGATGCTATTGCCCCTATCGTTTATAAGGATAGTATTAATTTTGATATTGCATGGTTCCAAAGCCGTTATGACAAGGGCGAAGGCGCCGATTATATCAACCTTCCCATGACCAAAGATCAGTATGAAACTTTCATCAACGACCTGAACACAGGCGAAAAAACTGACTTTAAGGAATGGGAAGAAAACACACCCTATTTTGAAGGCTGTATGCCGATCGAAGTTATGGCAGAGCGCGGCCCGGAAACACTACGTTTTGGCCCAATGAAGCCCGTTGGTCTCCAAAGCCCACATCAGGACGAACCGCATCATGCTGTTGTGCAACTTCGCCAAGATAACAAGCTTGGCACGCTTTATAATATGGTTGGTTTTCAAACCAAATTGAAATACGGCGAACAAAAACGCATTTTCCAAACCATTCCTGGCCTTGAGAGTGCCGAATTTGCGCGCCTCGGTGGACTTCACAGAAATACGTTTATTAACAGCCCGATTGTTCTGGATAATGAGCTTCGAATGAAGGCAGACCCGCGCCTGCGGTTCGCGGGGCAAGTCACTGGCGTTGAAGGATATGTGGAAAGTGCGGCAGTTGGCCTGATGGCTGGTCGCTTGGCAGCCTACGAGCGCCTCGGTAAAAACATGCCGCTGCCGCCAAACACCACAGCCTTCGGCGCGCTCATCAGCCATATCACGGGCGGTGCGGACGCAAAAACATTCCAACCTATGAATGTAAACTTTGGCCTGTTTCCACCCCTCGCGCAGCGCACGAAAAAGCGTGAGCGCAAACCCGCGATGAGCAAACGGGCGCTTGCCGACCTTCAGGCATGGATGGACGATAATAATTTATAAGTAAGATTGAGTATGGGGATATCGGGAGAATTTTTATGAGAAAACCAATATTTATGGCTGGCGCCATCGCGGCTTCGGTTTTTAGCCTTTCACCAATGCTATCTGCGCAGGAAGTCAGTGAAAAAACAATCGAGAACGCGAAAACCCTTCGCGCTGCTGCCCTAAGGGACAACAGTGCTTATGATATTCTGGAATCCCTGACGACAGAAGTTGGCCCCCGCCCTGCCGGCAGTGAAGCCGACAAGCTTGCGATCAAGTGGGGCATTGAAAAATTCAAAAGCCTTGGTTTTGATAAAGTATGGACAGAACCCGTTAAACATACAGGCTGGGCACGTGTGTTAGAGAGCGCCGTTGTAAAATCCCCATTTGTGCAGCCGCTTCAGATCACAGCGCTTGGTGGTTCTGTATCCACGCCTGAAGGTGGCTTGGACGCGGAAATCGTGCATTTCAATAGTTTCGAAGACTTGCAGGCAGCAGAGCGAAGCGAAGTTGAAGGCAAGATTGTTTTCATTAGCAACCGCATGGCCCGCACCCGTGACGGCTCTGGATACGGTCCAGCGAATATCGCTCGTCGGTCCGGCGCGGATGAAACAGCACGCAAGGGCGGCCTTGCGGTTCTGATCCGCTCGATTGGTACCGATAGCCACCGTTTACCCCATACAGGGCAAATGGCTTATGCGGGTGACGTTGAGAAAGTTCCTGCGGCTGCTCTTTCCAATCCTGACGCAGACCTTTTGGAACGCATTTTCAAGCGCGGCAAACCTGTTAAAATTTCCCTTCGTGTAGAAACCAAGGATTTAGGCCCTATTGAAACGGCGAATGTGATTGGTGAAATTACGGGCCGCGAGAAACCGGATGAAGTGGTGGTCATTGGTGGCCACCTTGATAGCTGGGATCTTGGCACAGGTGCGATTGATGATGGTGCGGGTGTTGCCCTTACGGTTGCTACAGCAGATCTGATCAAACGCACGATCAAGGAACGCCCACGCCGCACAATCCGCGTGATTATGTTCGGTGCTGAGGAAGTGGGCCTTGTTGGCGCTCGTCAATATGCGGAAGCGCACAAGGACGAAATTCCGAACACACATATCATCGGCGCAGAATCTGATTTCGGGGCCGGCAAAATCTGGGCGTTAGCGTCAAAGGTGTCGACAAATTCGCAGCATGTGATCGATAAAATGGCGCAACTGATGGGGCCACTTGGTGTAATCCGCGCAGAGGTTGAAGCTGGCGGTGGCCCTGATGTTGGACGCATAGGCGATAAGGGCATGCCTGTTGTCGACCTTAAGCAGGATGGTACTGACTATTTTGACCTTCATCACACGGCGGATGATACGCTTGATAAGGTTGATCCAGAAGCCCTAAGGCAAAACCTCGCGGCTTGGTCGATCTTTGCTTACATCGCAGCTGAATGGCCAGGTGATTTCAGGTAGATTTCATAAACACAAGATATAAAAAAGGCGCTCCTAAGAGCGCCTTTTTTCATACTAATATTTGTAATATTAGTTCGAAGAAACCTCACCGGCATCAGCGATTTTTTGCGTATCCTTGTCCGCTTCTTCAGCCCTGTAGGCCTCAAGTGCTATTTCAACAGCATTCAAAGCGTCACAACCCGCAGCACAAAGACGCGCGAGCTTGTCACGGTTAAGTTCAGCGCGATCATACAGATTTTGCTTCAGAAATGCGAGGGACTGTGCCTGTAACGCCGTTTTATCATTCGGGTCCAGTTCCAGGGCCTGGCGGTAATAACGAAGCCCACGCCCCGTTTGCCCCTTGGCTTCATACGTATTCCCAAGCCCAATAAGCGCTTCCACATTGGCGGGGTTTGCAACCAAAGCCCGTTCGAACATAAGCTGCGCATCATCTTCCTTGCCTTGCGTCAGTGCAAGCTTGGCATCTGTGATCAGTTGCGCTGATAAAACCTGATATTTTTCGCTTGTTTTATTCTCATCAGCCGAAATAGGAAGTGCTACCAATGTAGCAGCAATGAACGAACTGCTGATTATATTTCTGTAACGCATTCAAAACACCTGTCAGGTTAATCTGTTAAATCTTGATGCTATCTTAGCAACAAAAATATGAATGTGTCTTTAATTTTCAGGCGAGTCGCTCCAAAATAGCGATAAAGAAACCGTCAGTGCCATGTGTATGGGGAGAAAGTTGTAAAAACTCAGGTACTTGGCTTAGGGAAACAGGGACTTCATCCTGCAATTCTGTATCCTTCCATACATCCCTGTATGGTATGATTTTCCAATTCAACGCATTCTTTTGAAGAAACTTCGCAATATTTTCTTCATTTTCACAAGCGAAGACCGAGCATGTCATATATATCATACGGCCGCCAATTTTGGTAAGTACAGCCCCTTCATTTATAAGATCGTATTGTATCTTTGTAATATCGCCGATAGCTTGTGGATTATATCGCCAGCGAAGGTCCGGGCTTCGGCGCCAAGTCCCGCTACCGGAACAGGGAACATCCAGAATTACCCTATCTGCCTTTCCAACAATGCTCGATAAAACCTCAGCGCGCTTCAGTGTATCAGCACCCAATGGTTTCGCTTGAATATTGCGAAGCCCTGCCCTTTGGCTACGTATTTTCAGCTCATTCAATCGCCCGCTTGAAATATCAAAGGCATGAATTTGCCCTTTATTTTGCATCAATGCCCCAACCAATAGGGATTTTCCCCCTGCACCAGCGCAAAGGTCCACAACTGTATACTTAGGGTCCGCATCAACAAGGTAGGATGCAATCTGCGCAGCCTCGTCCTGTATTTCAATTTTACCGGATTTATAAAGCGGATTTTGACTGATATTAAGCGGTTTTTTACTCGAAAACGCTATCGAAGAAAATCTTGTGCTTTCAAAGTCTTCCGATATTTCTTTAAGGCTGTGTTTTGTATTTCCAGTCGAGAGTTTAAGGGGATTAGAGCGGATCGTGAAGGCGGCTTTGTCATTCAAAGCATTCGCTTGTAATGCAACGCCATCATTATATCGCTCCATAAAATATTCATGGGCGTAAGCCGGCACATTCGCGTTTGCTAAATCTGGAATATTTGACCAATCGATACCTTTATAGGCTGCGATCAGCTCAATTTCTTCGGATGATAAGGAAGGCGGTGCAAACGGGGTATCCTCGCCAAAGCCGTCAAATTCAATATTATTTTCCACCATCCATGCAATGAATATCATTCTGCCAGAGACGGGCTCATGTCCTATCTCGCACAGCCCCCATAATATCCGCTCACGCATACGGTAAACAGAATAGACCATTTCGGTGACTGCGCGGCGGTCCTTTGAGCCCGCATACCGCCGGGTACGAAAATAGGCATGAATGACCCGGTCCATTGGCACGCCTGACTTTTCAATCTCTACTTCGATCAGGTCGATTAATTCAATCGCAGAAGCCAGCCGTGCACTCGGTCGCATAATTGATAACTTTACAAATTAGTGCGACGGATAATTTGGAGACTCGCGGGTAATCGTCACATCATGAACATGACTTTCCTTCAAACCTGAGTTGGTGATGCGTACAAACTCTGCTTTAGTCCGCATATCATCAATGGTTCCATTACCCGTATAGCCCATACTTGCACGCAGACCGCCAACAAGCTGGTGAAGCACAGTGCTTGTTGGTCCTTTGTATGGCACTTGTCCTTCGACACCTTCAGGAACGAGTTTAAGCGTATCTTTAACGTCCGCCTGGAAATATCTGTCCGCTGAGCCACGCGCCATCGCCCCAACAGAGCCCATACCGCGGTATGCCTTATAAGAACGCCCTTGATACAGGAACACTTCGCCCGGTGCTTCCTCAGTTCCTGCAAGAAGTGATCCGATCATACATAGGCTCGCGCCAGCGGCGATCGCCTTTGATACATCACCGGAGGTTCTAAGGCCGCCGTCCGCGATTGCAGGAATGCCGTGCTTGGCAGCGACCTCAGCAACATCATTAATAGCCGTTAATTGCGGCATACCAACGCCAGCAACAATACGTGTTGTACAAATAGACCCCGGGCCAATACCAACCTTAAGGCCGTCAGCGCCTGCGTCAATCAATGCCTTAGCAGCATCCGCAGTCGCGATATTGCCGGCAATTAACTGGCAGTTGAATTCTTTCTTAATTCTGCGAACCTGCTCAACTACACTTGAAGAATGGCCGTGTGCAGTATCAAGGACCAAAAGGTCACATTCCGCATCAACGAGAACACCAGCACGCTCAAACCCCTTATCACCAACAGTTGTTGCGGCAGCCACACGCAAGCGCCCCTGCTCATCTTTCGCGGCATCAGGGTTTGCAACTGCCTTTTCCATATCCTTTACAGTGATCAACCCGACACAGCGATAATCATCATCGACAACAATCAGTTTTTCAATCCGGTGCTGGTGCAACAAACGTTTTGCTTCTTCGCTTGAAACGCCCTCTTTCACAGTAACAACATCGCGGGTCATCAATTCAGAGACGGGTTGCTGCATATTGCTTGCGAAGCGCACATCACGGTGCGTTAAAATACCGACAAGCTTGCTTGGACTATTGCTGTTTGTGCGTTCCACTACAGGGATACCGGAAATTTTATGCTGGCTCATAAGCTGCATCGCATCCGCCAGCGTTTGATCCGGGTTCATCGTAACCGGGTTCACAACCATCCCAGATTCGTATTTCTTTACGCGGCGAACCATTTCAGCTTGTTCTTCGTTGGTCATATTCCTGTGAAGAACACCAATGCCGCCTGCCTGCGCCATTGCAATTGCCATCGGTGTTTCAGTAACTGTGTCCATCGCCGCAGAAATTAGCGGTATATTCAGTTCTATATCTTTGGTGATTCTGGTTTGAACATTGACCTGTGCGGGCATAAATTCGCTCGCTGCTGGAACAAGAAGAACATCATCGAAAGTGAGGCCAAGGCGAATATCCATATCAAATCCTGATCATCAGCTGGTGGCTGGCTATATTTGAATGCTGGAAAACCCAAGGAAGGAGCGAACAAATATAACGAGCACTGGTTACCACGTGTTAAAATGTTCGCCGTTCAATAACGCGTTGCGGGCGAAAAAACAATGTGAATCTTACATATATTTAAAAATCAAGTTTTATTGATCAGAGGTCTATATACCCCGCAGCCCTTTATTCGACGTTTGGCCGTCCCTTAAAGCCTTTAGCGACAACAAACCACTCGACAGAATCTTGTCGACTTGACGGTGGCTTCGCATGCTTAACGCTTGTGAAATGCTGCTGCATCCGTTTCATCAACTCATTATCCGATCCGCCTTGCAGGACCTTAGAGACGAAAGTGCCATTTTTTGCGAGGACTTTTATTGCAAAATCAAGCGCAGCTTCACATAGAGCCATAGTGCGAATATGATCGGTTTGCTTATGCCCGGTTGCAGAATTTGCCATATCAGACAGCACAACATCAACGGGGCCGTTCAGGCGCTCCATCAATCGCTTTTCTGCGTTTGGCTCTAGAAAGTCCATCACCCAAATATCCGCACCCTGCACAGGTTCCACTTCCTGAAGGTCAATGCCAACAATCTGGGCATTATCATTCAAACGCTGTGTCAAGACCTGACACCAGCCGCCAGGCGCACAGCCAAGGTCAACAACTCGCTGCACACCCTTTAAAAATTGATACTTTTCATCAAGTTCAATCAGCTTAAACGCCGCCCGTGAACGATAGCCCAATCTTTGTGCTTCTGCCACATAGGGATCATTTAACTGACGCTGCAACCACCGTGTTGAAGAATTTTTCCGTCCACGCGCTGTTTTCACACGCACCTTCGCACCGCGTGTGCGACTGCGCGTGGTCGATTGTTTATTCCACCCATTGGACATGATTATTCTGCCTTCTTCTTTTTCTATAACGACGGGGCTTTGCACGAAGTGGTGGTCTTTCCATTTGCATCAAACCACGCAAAATCCCCTCGCGAATACCACGATCGGCAACTCTCAAACTTGGGACATTCCACATGCCCAGAATTGCATTCAAAATAGTACACCCTGCTACCACGAGGTCTGCACGCTCGCTACCAATGCAGGGTTGCTCTGAACGCTCTTCGTGGCTCATCATAGCGACCTGCTTTGAGAGTAATTCAATATCCGGCGCCTGCATCCATGCCCCGTCCACTTTGTCACGAATGTACCGCGGCAAATTAAGATGGAGGCTGGCCAAGGTGGTTACCGTTCCCGATGTCCCAAGAAACTGTACCTTCTGATTTTTAACAACATTCGAAATTCGATAACGCCGTTCAAAGGGTATAAGATGCTTGGTTACTTCCTGAACCATCGCTTGATAGGTATCCTTGGAAATACTGGCTTGGCCCTGAGAGAATTTTTCAGTCAGGTTCACTACACCCCAAGGAATAGACGTCCACCCCTGAATTTCAGTCCTCTGATTGGCGAGAACCTTGACCCATATAAGTTCGGTACTGCCACCACCAATATCAAATACGAGCGCATGCTTGTTCCCGTTCGCGATGAGCGACTGGCATCCCATCACCGCAAGGCGCGCTTCCTCACCCGGGGAAATAATATCCAAGCGTAGCCCTGTTTCTTTGTGAATCCGCTCCAGGAATTCGTCTGAATTGGTTGCGACACGGCAGGCTTCTGTAGCGACATGACGCATGCAGGTTACATTGCGGCGGTCAATTTTATCCGCGCATATTTTGAGCGCTTCGACCGTTCGGTCCATCGCCCCTGACGATAATTGTTTACTCGTCGCCAGTCCTTCGCCAAGTCTTACAATTCTTGAAAAGGCATCGATAACGCGAAACCCATTATAGGTTGGTTTGGCAACCAATAACCGGCAGTTATTTGTCCCTAAATCGATGGCGCTGTAGACGCCACGTTTTGCACGGTTAGGAGGAATGTTTGGATTTGAATGAGACGCAGGAATTTGATGATCGTTTCCTGTCGAACCATCACCGCGAGGTTTTGAATGCTGTTTCCGATTTCTAGACCGGTGCCTATTATTTCTTTTCGGATTTGGCTTAACAGTATCCCTGTTTTTTACGCTGTCTACTTCAGCAGGCCCAACCCCATGATCATCTAAGGACATGGTATTTCTCATATTATTTTATTCGCAAACCCATGAGGCTGCTCACTTGCGCAAATGATAGCATTATTATGTTCTAACGCGCAAGAAAATGAGTGTTATCACTTAAAAGTCATAATGTTCTTTTTTTGTTCTTGATTTTCATTTTAGAACAAAGTAGAACATTTAAAGAACAAAAAGGAACAAAATGATGATTACAATGCTGGTATTATTAATGTTTATTGGACTTGGGGCACTTGGCATTGCTGCAATACAGGATGCATTTGAGCCGCTTAAACGTCATATATACCCGCACTATTTAAGCGTTAGAAATATTCTGACTGAAAAGAAACCTGTTATGATATTTAGCCGTAAATATTCAGCATAAATAAAACCTATATCGATTAGCCATATAGATTTTAACTGTCATTCATTAGCAAATAAAAAAAGACGCGGTGAATGTCTAAACATAACACCGCGTCTATTCCGAGCGGACCCCCTAGTCACAAGCCCGGCCTTTTAAAAATATAGTAGGCAGCTAATTAAGCGCCACTTAGTCGATTTCACCTCCCCAAGTTAATCAACACCTATAAATCACAAAAGGTAGAGTTATTACTGACAAAACACTCAGTTAAGTCAATACAGCGACATAGTGTCTCAGTTTTGTTTCACTCGATTAATTATTTTATATGTCAAAAATGTCACACAATTGTAATCTTGGGATATAAAACTTTGGCCAACAAGCAAAGTCACGCTAGCGCTATTCAGTTGGTTACCCTCTATAAATCTTCGCCTTGAAATTCTGATATCCGGCAATATTGATCAGTATCGACCTGATTAATCCGTTCGCAGGCGGCTGCGGCAGCGTCACTTGTTTCATAAGGCCCGGCAATCAACCGAAGAAAAGTGCCAATACCTTCCTGATTTTGAACATATAATTTTGGCTTGAGCAAATCCAACTCACTGAATGTGCTTGTTAGGTTTTCCCAAGCACCAGGAACCTGTTCCCTCGACCTGTATGAGCCTAGATGAATTCCATGAACGACCACTCCTCCTTCTGCGGACGGAAGAACTGGTACATTGGGCAATCCTTCTTCAACAAAACTACCATCGACACTATCAGCTTGCTTGTCCAAGGTGTCAGAAACAGGGCGTTCAATTGGTTTTGCAGCTGCCAGCTCTACGGCATACACACGTTCCCCTAACTGCTCCAATGATTTGGAAATCGCTGTAAGAGTTTCCTGAATTTTCATAAATTCTTCGTCATTCACTTGTGCCGAATTCTGACTTTGAGCCGCTGACAATGTTGCTTGCTCAGCTTGCTTTGCACTGTGTTCATTCGATAGTGAAACATAGAGCTGTTCTAACTTATGGAAACGCTCCAGAAGGTCTTGTTGTCGTTCGGATACATCCTCAATATTTTGATCTGTTTTTTGCTGCCACGCCTGAAGCAACACTTCATCGGATTGCCAAAGATCAGGTTGCTTTGAACTTGAACAAGCGACGACAAAAACCGCCAACAAGGCATAAACTGCCGCCTTTCTGGCCCATGTCAGGCACAAAACCCTTTGATCTTGAAGACGTTTCATAGCAGTACCTTTCGCTCTAAACATATGTATTTAAGTCCATATTTACCAATACATGTTATCACTAAACATATGTGCACTTGTATTTGAATTCATCTTGCCATATTTAAGCAAGTCTGATGCCAAATGATATTGGTGAGAGCGACTGTTAGTATGTACAGTGAATATACAATGCTAATAATAATCCAAATATTTGGAATAGGTTAATGGATATAAAAACACTCTGTTTAGGGATACTTAGCTTGGGCGACGCTACCGGCTATGAGATAAAAAAAATGGTCGCAGAAGGTAGCTTTAGTTTTTTTAGTGAAGCAAGCTTTGGCTCTATTTATCCTGCCCTTACCAAACTAACAGATGAAGGTTTTATAACCTGCAGGTCAGAAACCCAAAGTAACCGGCCAGACAAGAAAATTTACAGCCTTACGAAACTAGGCGTAAAAGAGCTGGAGGGCACGCTAGAGAAAAGCCCAAAACCTGACAAAAACAGATCTGAGTTCCTTGCTGCCTTACTGTTTGCCGAAGCCATTTCACCAAACCGTATTCAAAACCTCGTTGACGAGCGTATTGAATATCACGCGAACCAAATAAAAGTTTTAGAAGATTTATTGTCTGAAAAACCAACCGGCGCGTCAAAATTTGTGATTGAATATGGGCTGGAAATGCAGCGTGCTGCTGCTAAATTTCTTCAAGAAAACAGCAAATCCTTAACGGATTAATGCAAACAGTTTTGCTTCTATTATATCGCAGGATGTAAACAAACCTAGGTCGCTAGGTTTTCATGGTCGCCCTTTTTGCTTCAGGCGTTTCTGGTACGCAACAAAACAAATTGGCAAAGACACAAGATAAACGACACCAATAATCAACATCACTAACCATGTGTGCACAAATAGTCCCGTAATGATTGCAGCGATGACAAGCATTACCAACACAAAATACTCTTTTTTAATTCGAATTGCCTTCAAAGAGACGGTTGGTAGCGTTGAGACCAGCAATAACGCAATCACAATGACATATGGCGCAATATAATATGCATGCGCTTTAATGGAAACATCAGCCAGACTGAAATCAACCATCATCGGGGCAAGTGCCAGTGCAGCCCCAACAGGTGCAGGAATCCCTGTTAAAAACCCAAACCTTTTCCTTGGGTCATTATCGGCATCCAATCGCGCATTAAAACGTGCGAGCCTCAGAGCCATAGCACTCGCATATAAAATGGATGCCGCCCACCCTACACGGTCAATGCTTTCAAGTGACCACAAATATAAAACGATTGCAGGGGCAACACCAAAGGCAACAACATCTGATAACGAATCCAGTTCCGCACCAAACCGGCTAGTGCTATTTAATAGCCGGGCAACATGACCATCCAACCCATCAAATATACCAGCAAACAAGATGGCTGCGACTGCGAACTCCCACTTACCTGCCAGAGCAAATTTAATAGAACTTAGCCCCGAAATAAACGCCAACAAAGTTACAACACTAGGCAAGATCGTACGAATTGATATCGCCTGAAATAAAAGTGGTTTATTTGTTTTGGTCATATTGGTTCATTGCCTGCCTAACGATACATCGACACATCATTGGATAAATCGATGATCTTATTTCTTCCGTGCAATAATGGTCTCACCGCCAATCATTGTTTGACCAATTTTCACGGCAGGTACCTGATCTGTATCCAGATAGATATCCGTGCGGCTACCAAAGCGAATAAGGCCAAATCGATCACCGCGTGCCATTTCGCTTCCTACTTCAAGGTCACAAAGAATACGACGAGCAATCAATCCAGCGACCTGAGCAAACGCAATGTCAGATCCATCTTCTGTCGTCATACGGATGAGTTGACGTTCATTTTCCTCACTGGCTTCATTGGACGCTGCATCAAGGTATTTTCCAGGTACGTAAGCAACATTTGTTACTTTACCAGCAGCGGGCATACGATTGACATGAACATTAAATACTGAGAGGAAGATAGAGATGCGGGTTCTTTTACCTTCGCCCATTTCTAATTCAGCAGGCGGGTCAGCTTCCACAATTGCGCACACAGTACCGTCAGCAGGGCTGACGAGGATATTTTCATCATCAGGTACAACACGGTCAGGATCGCGGAAAAAATAAATACACCATAGAGTGGCCAAAAGCCCCACAACACCAAGAGGACTATAGAGCCAATATAATGCTATCGATGCTACGAAAAAGATAGCAATAAACAAATGCCCTTCATTATGAACCTTAAGCTGGACCGCATCACTCGATTTCATTGGGTAGCCTTTTCCCTTTCAGGGCGTACGATAAGTCAGCGCACACCAAATATTATGTATTATTTGTGTTTTGCCTGTTCTTTTAAGGGAAGGCAAAGAAAAAATAAATTTCCAATCAACGTTAACCATAGATTAACTGGATTAACTCATTATCGCTGCTAACGCTTTGGTTTTGATTATTTAATTTATTTTCAACCTGATATAGACAGCAATATGAAACTCAATGACACCCTCGAGCAGGCTCAAGGCCAACTAGAAAAACTTGACGACGCGCAATTTGATCAACTGGATTTTGAATGGGAAGGCATTCGTTTTCATGCAAAATCAGAAGAAAATCATAGCAATGGTGCGCATATTCATATTCAGGCCAATTTAGGGCGTTTATTCCTCACGGTTGAAGACCCGAACCAACGTGCGATGGCGATAGAGCGGCTTTATTCAACAAACCGCGGCATCGATTCTTCATACTCAATCGGTGATCAAGGTAAGATCACCTTTGAAAGCATCACAACAACAGATGAAAAACTTTTGGGCTCAGAGTTGATGAGTGCACTGACATTAATATTACTCGAGTCAGAAAATCATCTACGCGCACTTAGAAGCCACCTCAGGCCAATAAACTAACCGCATCCAACAGGCACAGATTTTTATTCTATTGATGTAAAAGCAGCGATTACGCTATCATCTAACCAGCTTTAGGCAACGTGAATATCTGTCCCGGATAAATAACATCCGGGTCCTCAATAAGTTCACTATTTTCCTTAAAGATAACGGTATAACGAACACCCGACCCATAAAGCTGGCGGGCAATTTGCCATAATGTGTTGCCAGGTTTTATGATGACACCACTGGTCGCTGTTGAAGGGTCAAGCTCGAGCCCCGCATTAAAGGGCTGTAACACCCTCAGTGAAACCTTACCTTCTGCGACTGTTTGATCGGCGCGTAGCGTCTGCTGACCACTCAAAGTGTCTGTAGTATCAAGCCTGATTGTCCAATCGCCGTTATCGCTTGCTTTTGTTGATCCAACAAATTTGTCGTTTAAATACAACCGCACATCCACCCGCGGAAGGGCATTTCCGCTCACAACTGGGGCACCGCCCTCGCCGTAATCAACAGTATCTATCGACAGGCTATCACCTACCTCAGAAAAAGCCCCTACCCCAGGACGCTGGAGAATTTTGCTTGGGCCCTCACCGTCCTTCGGCGAAAGAACCGCAACAACGCCGTTCTCTTCTGCTTCAATGAAACGTTCACTATCCCTCTCTGGTACGGAGACAACGACAACATCACTTGCTTCTTTTAAGGCACCATTGCCTTGCGGCGACTTAAGGTTCAATTCAACCGAACCACTTTCAAGCGGTTGTTCCAGGATCATTACCCATTCACCGTTAGTATCGGCTTTCACCTCGGATATTTTTTCACCGTTAGCATAAAGTTCAACTACAGAACCCGGGGATACCTTACCAGCAATAACGCCTGTCCCCCCGCGGGAAATACGCACCAAATCGAACTCAGGGATAGCACTATCCAAGGCGGCTTCTGTATTCACAGTATCCGACGGAAACACTTCTACCTTTTCAGACGTCGTCTCGTTATCTGTTATTTGATTTTCATTTTCTGAAGTCAAAAAATACACCGCAACCGCGATAGCAGCTAAAGCCCCAATCAAAAGAAAAATTGGCTTTGTTTTATTATCCTGATTTTTATCAGATTGAATCATGTATTCTTTTCATTTCATAATACAAACAACTAACGATCAACATGTTATATATATGTATAAATTTCGTAAAAACATGTCAAAACTTTGTCAGCACAAACTTTGGTAAGGATATTTATGGCTGAAACTACTGAAACGGCGAAATTTGCCATTCAATCTGTCTGTGTTTACTGCGGTTCCAGAACCGGAAACAAACCCTATTTTGCTGAAATGGCAACCGAGCTTGGGCATTTAATTGCAGAGAACAGGATGAATTTAGTGTACGGCGCAGGCAGCGTGGGCCTTATGGGAATAACGGCGCGTGCGGCAATTGAAAAAGGTGGCAGAGTAGTCGGCATAATTCCAGAGCATCTTGATAGTATTGAAATCACCCAGGAAGGCCTTAGTGAATTGCATATCACGCGAAATATGCACGATCGTAAGAAGATGATGTTTGACCGTTCTGACGCCTTCATCGTTTTACCAGGTGGTCTTGGAACACTCGATGAAACCCTGGAAGTCATGACATGGGCACAACTTAGTTTGCACAGGAAACCCATAATCCTTCTCAATCAAAATAACTATTGGTCACCTTTGCTGGAACTCATCAACCACGTTGTCGATGATGGTTTTGCAAGTGAAGCAAATCGAGCCTTGCTACATGTTGTGGAAACAGCTGAGGACGCCCTAGCATATTTAAGGGCATTTAATCGAACGGATACTGAAAACAATAGTAATTTATTCTGAACCATGCACACAAAGGCGTGTTTTATCGAAAAAATAGAAGTTTTGCCGCTGTTAGGCCTTCAACTTCTTTTGCTTAAGTGTTAGGGTGCGCCGAATTTTGGAGCTTTTCCAAACTTGCAGACCTTCCTGCAAACATAAATATATAGTTCGAGGGACATAATGAGCAAAATATCTGTAAAAAACCCTATCGTCGAAATCGACGGCGATGAAATGACACGCATCATCTGGCAGTGGATTAGAGAGCGTTTGATCCAGCCATATCTTGATGTTGAACTTCTTTATTATGACCTCTCTGTTCAGAAACGTGATGAGACGGATGATCAGATCACCATTGATGCTGCAAATGCTATCAAGGAACACGGTGTTGGCGTAAAATGTGCGACAATCACACCAGACGAGCAGCGTGTAGAAGAATTCGACCTCAAGAAAATGTGGCGCAGCCCTAACGGCACGATCCGTAACATCTTGGGCGGTACAGTTTTCCGCGAGCCAATCATCATGCAAAACGTACCACGCCTTGTTCCAGGCTGGACACAGCCAATCATCATCGGCCGTCACGCATTTGGTGATCAGTACCGTGCAACTGATTTCAAAGTACCGGGTGCTGGTAAACTGACTATGAAATTCGAGCCAGCGGACGGTGGTGAAGCAATCGAGCGTGAAATTTACGAATTTGCTGAATCAGGCGTTGCTATGGGCATGTATAACGTCGATGCGTCGATCAAGGATTTCGCACGTGCCTGCATGAACTATGGCCTTGCTCGTAACTATCCTGTGTATTTATCTACCAAAAACACAATCATGAAAGCCTATGACGGCCGCTTCAAAGACCTGTTCATGGAAGTGTTTGAAACGGAATTTGAAGACAAGTTCAAAGACGCTGGCATTTCATACGAACACCGTCTGATTGATGACATGGTTGCTTGCGCAATGAAATGGGCTGGTGGCTTTGTATGGGCTTGTAAGAACTACGACGGTGATGTTCAGTCTGACACTGTAGCACAAGGTTTTGGTTCACTAGGCCTTATGACATCAGTATTGATGACCCCAGATGGGAAAACTGTTGAATCTGAAGCTGCGCACGGCACAGTAACTCGCCACTACCGTCAGCATCAGGAAGGCAAGGAAACATCAACAAACCCAATCGCTTCTATCTTCGCCTGGACACGTGGTCTTAAATACCGCGGCAAAATGGACGGCACACCTGAAGTTACTGCGTTTGCTGAAGCCGTTGAAAAGACCTGTATTGAAACAGTTGAAACTGGCTTCATGACCAAAGACCTCGCGCTTCTCATCGGGCCGAACCAAAGCTGGATGACAACAGGACAGTTCTTCGACAAGATCGACAGCAACCTGCAAGCTAAACTCGGCTAAATACGCTACAAAATAATTGAAAAAAGGCTCGCAATTTTGCGGGCCTTTTTTAATGCGATGATCTTCAAAAATGAAAATGGCCTGTTCATCACTATAAACAGGCCATCATCTCTTAACGATTAAATATTATGATTATCATGCGGTAATGGCTGCTTCTATTGCTGCAATCGCATCAGCAGCCTTTGATCCATCAGGGCCGCCAGCCTGCGCCATATCAGGCCTGCCGCCGCCACCTTTGCCGCCAACTGCTGCCGCGCCAGCACGCACCAGATCAACTGCACTGATTTTATCCGTCAGGTCATCCGTCACCCCAATCAGAAGGCCGGCCTTACCATCGTTAACGCCTACAAACGCTACAACACCTGAGCCAAGGGCTTTCTTAGCATCATCCGCCATACCGCGTAGGTCCTTGGGACTAACACCGTCAAGTACCTGGCCGAGGAACTTGATGCCGTTGACTTCCTTAGCAGCAGGCCCTTCGCTAGCACCGCCACCGAGTGCTGCCTTTTTCTTCGCTTCTGCCAACTGCTTTTCAAGCGATTTACGATCATTCAGTAGTGAAGCAACTTTACCTGCAAGCGCATCAGGCGCTGCTTTCGCAGCACCCGCCGCTTCCAGCAACATTGCTTGCTGATTATGAAAATGCTCCAGCGCAGCTGCGCCCGTTAAAGCCTCGATCCGCCGCACGCCAGCAGATACACCACTTTCAGAAACAATCGTGAACAATCCAATCTCACCAAGCTGCTCAACATGGGTACCGCCGCAAAGCTCGACCGAATAATGATCACGGTCTGTGGTATCAAACTCGCTACCCATTGAGACAACACGCACTTCATCACCGTATTTTTCACCGAAGAGTGCCATCGCCCCCGCCTCGATCGCATCATCGTAGCTGAGCAAACGCGTTTGCACCCGACCATTATCACGGATCAAGCGGTTCACTTCAATCTCAACACGCTTCAGCTCATCAGCCGATACCGGTTTGGGTTGCGAAATGTCAAAACGCAGCCGTTCTGGTGCAACCAATGAGCCCTTTTGAGTTACGTGTTCGCCGAGTTCGCGGCGCAAAACTTCGTGAAGAACGTGGGTCGCTGAATGGTTTGCCTTCAATCTGCTTCGGCGTTCGTCGTCAATAGTGGCCTGCACAGTGTCACCAACTGCAACGCTGCCTTCCTTCACATTTGCAACATGAACATGCAGCTTACCAACCATTTTGGTGGTATCTGAAACATGAACCGAAACAGTATCTGTCGTGAAGGTTCCAGTGTCCCCCATTTGACCACCAGATTCGCCGTAAAACGGCGTCTGATTTAAAATGATGGAAATTTCGTCACCTACCTCTGCCGTCTCAACAGAAGCGCCATCTTTTACAATTGCTAGAATTTGGCCTTCAGCGGCCTCAGATGTGTATCCAACAAATTCGGTCGCGCCAAATTGATCAGCAAGGTCAAACCAAAGTTTTTCTGTACCCTTATCGCCAGAACCGGACCATGCGGCACGCGCTTTCGCACGCTGTTCATCCATCGACGCGTTAAATCCATCGACATCCACAGCACGTTTCTGGCTGCGCAGCGCATCCTCTGTCAAATCAAGCGGGAACCCATATGTATCATACAGTTTAAACGCAACATCGCCCGGCAACGCCTGATTATCAGCAAGCTTTGATACTTCGTCATCCAGAAGCTTAAGCCCGTTAGCCAGCATAGAGCGGAAGCGCGCTTCTTCCAATTTCAATGTTTCTGTAATCAATGCCTGTGCGCGAACAAGTTCAGGGAAGGCCTGCCCCATTTCACTCACGAGCGCAGGGGTTAATTGGTGCATAACCAAATCTTTGGCACCGAGAATGTGTGCGTGACGCATAGCGCGTCGCATAATCCGGCGAAGAACATAGCCACGCCCTTCGTTGGACGGTAAAACACCGTCCGCGATCAGAAAACTTGTGGCCCGCAAGTGGTCTGCGATAACACGGTGTGAAGATTTATTTTCATCGGTTTCTTTCGCCCCCGTGACCTCAACCGATGCTTCAATAAGCCTACGAAAGGTATCGATTTCATAATTGTCATGCGTGCCTTGCATCACTGCTGCAATACGCTCTAACCCCATGCCTGTGTCAATGCTTGGCTTCGGAAGGTTTTCACGAACATCTTTCGAAATCTGTTCATATTGCATAAAGACGAGGTTCCAGATTTCTACAAATCGATCACCATCCTCTTCCGGAGTGCCCGGAGGGCCACCCCAAATGTGGTCACCGTGGTCATAAAAAATCTCAGAACACGGTCCACATGGCCCAGTTTCACCCATTGACCAGAAATTATCACTTGTTGCAATTCGAATAATCTTTTCGTCAGGAAGGCCAGCAATTTTCTTCCACAAATCAAAGGCCACATCATCATCATGATAAACCGTAACGCATAGTTTATCCGTATTAAGACCGTATTCCTTGGTGATCAAATTCCATGCATGACTAATGGCTTCTTCTTTGAAATAATCGCCAAAAGAGAAGTTACCCAGCATTTCAAAGAAAGTATGATGGCGCGCGGTAAAACCTACATTATCCAGGTCATTATGTTTACCACCAGCACGGACACACTTCTGAGAAGAGGTTGCGATTGAATATTCCCGTGTTTCAGCTCCTGTGAAAACATTTTTGAAGGGAACCATGCCAGCATTTGTGAACATCAAAGTTGGATCGTTAATCGGCACCAAAGGCGAAGAGGCAACAACCTCATGTCCATTCGACTTAAAATAATCCAGAAAAGTCCGACGGATATCATTTGTGCTGGTCAGTGAAATTGTCATGTGTTGGCTCTCACACTCTACATTACTATTATTTTCCAACCATGCTTTAGTATTATTAGCATAGAAATTCCAGTGCTTTTCATCTGAAAGGGTATCCGCACATAAAAAAGGCGACCCTATAGCCGCCCTTTTCCCCAATCTACCCGTTTTGGATGTGTTTAATCATCGCCCTCATCACCAGGCTTCGTTAACATTGCTTCGTTAACGAGGCCCGCATTCGCACGGATCGCATTTTCGATTTCATTCGCAATATCGACATTTTCGGTAAGGAAACGTTTCGCGTTTTCACGGCCTTGTCCGATACGCTGGCTCGAGTAACTATACCAGGAACCCGATTTCTCAACCACGCCAGCCTTGACACCAAGGTCTAGTATCTCACCGGTTTTGGAAACGCCCTCGCCGTACATAATATCGAACTCAACCTGCTTAAACGGTGGTGCGACTTTATTCTTCACAACCTTCACCCGGGTTGAATTACCGACAATCTCGTCTTTGTCTTTAATCTGACCAATTCTGCGGATATCCAAACGAACAGAAGCATAGAACTTCAGTGCATTACCACCTGTTGTCGTTTCCGGGCTACCATACATAACGCCGATTTTCATTCTGATCTGGTTAATGAAAATAACAATCGTATTTGAACGAGAAATTGACCCAGTGAGTTTTCTCAAGGCCTGACTCATCAAACGTGCTTGCAGGCCAACATGGCTATCCCCCATTTCGCCTTCCAGTTCAGCACGCGGCGTTAGGGCTGCAACAGAGTCCACAACCAAAATATCAACAGCACCAGAGCGTACCAAGGTATCAGCAATTTCGAGCGCTTGTTCACCAGCATCTGGTTGACTGACCAGTAATTCATTCACATCAACGCCAATTTTCTTCGCGTATACAGGGTCTAATGCATGCTCGGCATCAACGAATGCGGCAATACCACCAGCCTTTTGACATTCCGCTACAGCGTGCAACGCCAATGTCGTCTTACCGGAACTTTCAGGGCCGTAGATTTCAATGATGCGGCCTTTTGGAAAACCACCTATTCCGAGCGCGATATCCAAATTCAGGGAACCCGTAGATATGGCTTCAATTTCGGCGTTCATTCCCCCTTGACCAAGCTTCATTACGGAGCCTTTTCCAAAAGCTCGATCAATCTGACTGAGTGCAGCCTCTAAGGCCTTTGTCTTATCCATTGAAGATCCTTTTACCAATTGTAGTTCGGGCATAGACATAAATATCACTCCTTATTCCACAGGCTGTTGGAAGTTGCAATGACTGTTATGTACTCTATTTGTTCTTATATAGCAATATAAATTGTTCTATTTTTGTTCTTTTTCTTTATCACAAGAACAATATCACGCTAACGTGTTGTTATTGAAGAATAGTTTTTACATTTTCTGCTAGTTCTTTTAGCGAAAATGGCTTTGGTAAGAAATGAAAATCTTCATCTTCTAAATCTTTACGAACCATATCCTCAGCATAACCGGAAACAAAAATGACCGGTAAATTCGGTAAGCGTTTACGCGCCTCTGCAACAAGGGCTGGACCATCCATTTGGGGCATAACGACATCAGAAATAAGAAGGTCAACTTCACCTTCATGTTCAATTAGAACTTCAAGGCCGTGTTCGCCGCTCACTGCCTCTAAAACGGTATAGCCTTTGTTTGTTAAAGCGCGGGATGCAAACATTCGCACGGGGTCCTCATCCTCAACAATCAAGATTGTGCCCTTGCCGGTGAGATCACGCGCAGGTGCTTCTTCAATTTTTTGATTAGCCTCTATGGCTTCCTGCTCAGACGGGGTGTGTGCCTTCAATAGCAGGAAGAAGGTTGTGCCTTTTCCAACTTCAGATTCGGCAAATACATAACCGCCAGTTTGCTTGACGATACCATAGACTGTTGCAAGTCCAAGGCCTGTGCCCTGCCCTACCTCTTTGGTTGTAAAGAAAGGCTCAAAGATTTTTCCAAGATTATCTTTGCTGATACCGCAGCCGTCATCGATGACCTGCACCATTATATATTCGTCAGGTGTAACGATATCATACTTATTCACAATCTCATGGTCTGGGCCGATTAAACTAGTCCTGATTTCAAGCTCGCCGCTTTCGTCCATCGCATCCCGGGCATTAACAGCCAGGTTGATAATAACCTGCTCTAACTGGCCCTGATCAACCTTCACAGGCTTTAAATCACGCCCATGGATGACTTTCAGGTTTATCCTCTCACCGATTAAGCGACGAAGAAGGTTAGATAGCTCCGCCAAAATATCAGTTATCATCAGAACTTTTGGCCTCAAAGTCTGTTGCCTTGAAAAGGCTAACAATTGCCGAACGAGGTTGGCCGCGCGGTTGGCATTCTGTTTGATTTGAATAATATCAGAAAAACTTTGGTCCCCAGCATCATGGCGCACCAACAATAAATCACAGAACCCAATGATCGCTGTCAGAAGGTTATTAAAGTCGTGGGCAACACCACCAGCCAGTTGCCCCACAGCCTGCATTTTCTGCGCTTGTACAAATTGGCGTTCTAAGCTTTTTTCCTGAGTAGTATCATTAATATAGAGCACCACATATTTCTCTCCGTTATTCAATATCGAAGAGAAAAAGACCTGCCCCACCCTTTGTGGGTGTACATTAAAACGAACATCCAATGGCAGCGCTGGACTACGCCCTTTGTATATATCTGAAATTATTGAGGTGAATTCGTCCCGATCATCCTTATGGATTAAGGATAAGATTGAATCCCCTGTATCAAGGTCTGCGCCCGCCATATGAGATTTCAGGCTGGCATTTAATTCTTTTATCGAACAATCTTCAGATACAATCGCGACCGAAAGCGGGGCTTCATCAAAAATAGCATCAATAATAAATTCAGAATCAACCTGAACTACATGCTTTAGGGCAGCATCAAGACGCGTCAGAAAATGTATAAAACCAACATCTTGGCCATCATTTGATATTGGCCCCGTCACAGTTTCAATATCTACTGAATTCTTTTTATGATCATTGCCAGCAAAAACAAGCTTTCTACCATTACTTTCGAGGGATAAATCAGAGGAGATATCCTGGTCCGCATAATCGAACCAATTCGAAATAGCGCCGCCTGAATAGCGAACATTACCAGTAATATCAGATACAAGTACCCCATGGCCGCTTTCCGTTAGCCATTGCGTTACCGCAGGTGTAATACTCTCAATTGCTTCTTTTATTGGTGCATCAGTATCGATTGGCAGAAATTCAAAGATAACTGCGGAATCAATTCGTTGTGCCTTAACAACAAATGCATCGTGCTTTTCGTTATCAATCGACAATCGGATTTCTGCGTGCCCGCCTTTGCTCGCTTCATCTAAAAAACCCACCCAGTCACCGTCTTCAATTTCATCATCAACAACGTCACGCAGGTTCCAGATTTTTGTTGAGAAAAGTGCATCAAAGGCGTCATTAGACGCCAAACAATCCCCTTCCAGGCTCGCAACGACAATAGCCTTGTCATGCATGCCTGATAAACTGCGAACAAGATTAGCATTATGTAGAATGGCTTTCACCGACGGTTTGTCGATACGGTGAAGATATTGAACCAGACTTAAAGCTGTAGCAATCAGACAAATCCCAGCAACAACCGATGCCGTTTCCCAACCAGAAACCAATAGCGCCAACAACGCAACCCCAGTACCGCTCGAAAACCCAACAAACACCCACAAGAGCAATTTTGTCTCGGTCCGAATAGGTCCGTTAGAGATATTCTCTAATTTTGGCTGCGGTAACCGTGTTTCCATATTCAATACCCTAACAGTATAAAAGCATGACAATAAATATATCAAAGCCTAGACATTACGCACTCGCTTTTCAAAAGCAAGTCTATTGATCTTCAAGAGAAAATACGCCTTAGACACCAGGCATAGAGGTAACAACCTTTTTGCGTGCCCTAACCCCAGCCTTCTCCAATTTCATAATATATCCGATCACTTCAGCAACAGCTTTATAATGCTCTGGCGGTACCTCTTGCTCAAGTTCGACACCAGCATGCAACGCGCGCGCTAGCGGCGGGTTCTCTACAATCGGAATATTATGTTCATCAGCAACTTCCCGAATGCGCATAGCAACTTCGTCAATTCCCTTCGCAAGTAACCTTGGAACATCCATTTGACCATGCTTATATTCGATCGCAACAGCATAATGTGTGGGGTTTGTAATCACCACATCAGCATCAGGAACTGCTGACATCATTCTTTGCCGCGCTCTCTCCTGCCGAATTTGACGCAAGCGCGCTTTAACCTGAGGATCACCATCTGTTTGTTTATGCTCATCTTTCACTTCTTGCTTAGTCATTTTCAGCTTCTTGGTGTGTTCGAATTTTTGGTAGCTGTAATCCAATGCAGCGATAATCGTTAAAACCACCAAAACGCCAACAAACAAGCGCAACGAAATAACCTGCATAAACTCCATAAGTTCAGGAATTGGCACATACATTAACGTATCCAAGCGATCACGCTCTGGCCATACAACAATAACAACTGCGCCGCCGACGGTTAGAAGCTTGCCTGTTATTTTTCCGAACTCTACCAAAATGCGCATACCAAAAATACGCTTAAAGCCACTCAGTGGTGAAATTTTACTTAGCTTTGGCTTCATTTTTTCAAAGGTAAAAATGAATTTATGCTGTGTCATATTGCCCGCGAGGCCTGCAATAATAAAGGCGCCCATTGGGATCATAAGAATAAGAAAAACTTCCCACATCATATCCATTAGTGGGCCTTGTAAGCCACCAGTATCCGCCTGAATTTCATGGATTTGCGTTAGGAAATTACCGAGGTAACCAACAATATTTGAGGCAATTAACGAAGACGCAGAAAAAATCAGAATTGTTGCAGCCAGTAGAATGAACCAGGTTTTAAATTCCTGGCTCGTGGGCACATCCCCTTTTTCAAGGGCGTCCTGTAATTTTTTGGGCGTGGGCTCTTCGGTTTTCTGAGCATCATCTTCATCAGCCATAGCGTGTCCTTACCCTAAAAACTGCAAAAGATATTCCTGAACCCTTTCCAGGAACAATGTCATTATCGAACCGATTAACAACATGAGTAACAAAAAACCCATATACACATTGGCCGGCATACCAACAAAAAATACCTGAAACTGCGGCATCAAGCGGGCAATCAAACCTAAGCCCAAGTTATAAACCAAGGCATATATCAAGAACGGAGCCGAGAGGCGAATTCCAAGTTCGAAAGCTTCTACAACATAATATATAGCCACCCCAGCAAAATCGGCAAATTGGATAACATCGTCGACAGGAAAGCGATTATAGCTATTTACCAACCCCATAATCATCAAATGATGTAGATCAGTGACGACAATCAATGTTATCGCTGTTACGGTCATAAAAGACGCAACAATTGCACTTTGCCCGCCCTGGTTCGGATCAAATTGCTGCGCGGACGCTAAGCCCGTCTGAAATGCAATAACTGTTCCCGCAACATGCGTGGAAGCCATTAAAACACGAGCCATTAGCCCTATAATCAGGCCCACCATGAACTCACGAACAATGAGTGTCAGCAATTCAAAAACCGTTGGGGGTAAGGCAACGAGCTGATCACGCACAGCACTATATATAACAATCGACAATAGAAAAGAAAAACTAACCCGCACACGCCGCGGGATAGATTGTTCCCCCAAAACCGGCATCACCATTACCAACGGCGCAAAACGCGTCATTACCAAAAGAACACCAAAAATTTCCTGCGGTAGAAAGCTATCAAGCACCGTTAGCCACCACTAACGGCACGTTCCATCAATCGGCCCATAAAGCTATTCATGGTCTGACCAAGGAAAGGCAAAAGCAATAACAATGTCAAAAATACAGCGATGATTTTGGGTACAAATGTCAGCGTCATTTCCTGAATTTGTGTAAGCGCCTGGAAAAAAGCAATGACAAGTCCGACAACCAATCCAATTCCGAGTAAAGGCCCAGACATGACCAACAACACATAAATTGCGTCTCTCGCGATATCGAGGACTTCAGCACCATTCATATGGCTTACTCACAAAGAGATTAAACAGACATGATAAAATTGCACGGCAATCATATCGGCATTTTTAAAATATCATTATAGGCAGAAATCACGCGGTCGCGCACGGCAACCACTGTATCAACGACTAATTCGGCGTTAGAAACCGATGTTACAACGTCAACAAGATCAGCCTGCCCAGTTAGGGATTGAGCGCTTGTTATCTCAGCGGTTGCGGTTGCTTCACGAACCTGCCCAATTTGATCGCTCACGAGGTCGGCGAATGCTGACCCGGTTTTTACAACATCACCGTCATCGCCTGAGGTGGCCAAATTTTGAAAATTCTGTGATGCCTGTGAATAGGCATTAACGGCATCCAATTGTTTCACATTCATGAATGACCTCCTATCTTAGCAATTCAAGCGTTAAGGTCGCCATTCTGCGCGAGCCCTCTAACGCATTCAGATTTGACTGATAAGTCCGCTGCGCCTGCTGCATATCCATCGCTTCAATAAGGCCATTAACATTTGTTGTTTTTATGTAACCAGCAGCGTCTGCGGCAGGATTACCTGGATCATAGCGCTGGCCAAAATCAGACCTGTCAAATTGGATATCATTGGCTTCTACCGTCTCGACACCCAGTTCCCGATCAAGCTCACTTTTAAAAGTGACGAGCTTTCTCCGATAAGGGTCAGCACCCGGTCCAGTTGCAACAGAATCAGAGTTTGCAATATTTTCCGAGATAACACGCATGCGTATCGACTGAGCCCTGAGCCCAGACGCAGATGTCATCATTGCTTTTTGAAGATCCATTGTTCGTATCCAACTTAATCGTTTTAGAAATCTGGTGCTATTCTAGCCCTCATTCTGACCAATGGCTGACTTCAACAGCCCCGCATTCTTGCGGTATAAATTAATTGCTAAACCATATTGCATTTGATTATCTGCAAGCTTTAGCATCTCTTCTTCGAGAACAACAGCGTTACCATCTGGTGTTTCTTCTACGCTTTTGTCTTCTGATGCGGAAGCGATACCCTGTGTCGTCCCACCAGCACTCAAATGCCTCGCGTCACTTGTTTTCAGCGCCAAAGTGCTCGTTGCAGACATTCTGGACTGGGTATTAGTCAGCCCGTCTACCAAGCTTGAAAAATCCTGTTCAGCAAGTTTTTTCGCACGGTAGCCCGGCGTGTCAGCATTCGCGATATTCTGACTGACGACGCTTTGATTGGCATTGAGCCATTTCAAGCGCTTTTTAAGTGCAGCCATGATAGGTAGAGCATTTGTTTCCATAACTGTGTGCCAACCTTTTCTTTTTCTGAACAAGCGTACTATATATAGTTATCAACATCTTAACATGACATATATAATTTTAACAAGTTCTAAACAAAAATGGTTAATATGTTAAATATTGGGCAAATTTTAATTATTCTTGATCTCTAGGCCAGATCACGTTGATATATGGATATGAACAATAAACCTGAACATACAGACATTTTAAAAACCAAAGCGGTTGCGGTTAAAAAAAATGACAACTCCCTCACTCCGCGCATTACCGCCAAGGGCAAAGGCTATAACGCCGAAAAAATACTCGATATTGCCTTTGCAGAGGGCGTAAAGGTTCGCCAAGATTCAGAACTAACTGATATCCTTGATCAATTTGAAATCGATAGCCCTATCCCACTGGAGGCATTGCATACTGTTTCTTTAATCTTGGAAAAAGTATATGAACATGAAAAACGCCTGGACGGCGGCGAGAAATCGTCAAACAAAACAAACGCTAGCCACCTAACTGAAGACATAAAGGCTATCGAGAGGACAGAGAATGACAGTTGAAATCCTTACGGCTTTGGTCGCCCTTATTTTTGTTTTGGCGTTACTCGTAGGATTATCATGGGCGGTAAAACGATTTGGCCTTCTACCCGGACATTTGCCGGCAAAATCAGGAAAAAATAAAATCGAAATGGTTGAAACCCGCATGCTGGATGCCCGCAACAGGCTGATGGTTGTTCGGTGGGGACGTAATGAATATTTTCTTGGTTCAGGCCCAAACGGGGTTACAGTCATTGACAAAAAAGATCAAAGCCCTGAAAAAAGCTCTGAAAACAGTTCTGATACGGACACTGAAGTGTGAGGTCACAGCAATGCGAGACTTGAGTTTACCCAGAAATAATGCGCCTAAAGCTGGCTCATCCAAAGCTAAGTTCCTCGATGGTAAAAATCATTCTGGTGCACACGCCAGCGTCAAAGTGGGTAAACGCAATTCGTTTCTATATTTGATACTACTGTCTCTGCCTATATTGCTCGCAGCGATACTTTTTATTTCACCTGATGCAGTTGCACAGTCCGTCAATATTGACCTCGGCGAAGGGGGGACATTAACAGGGCGTGTCGTTCAATTAATCCTGTTGATGACTGTTCTGAGTTTAGCACCCGGTATTCTTGTGATGATGACAAGTTTCACCCGCATTGTTATTGTATTTTCGCTACTTAGAAGCGCACTTGGTACGCAGCAAACCCCGCCAAATATTGTTCTTATTTCGCTCGCTTTATTTCTTACGGCCTATGTTATGGCCCCTACCCTTACCCAAGTTTGGGACGCGGGCATTGAACCACTCGTGAATGAAGAAATTGACGAGATTGAAGCCTACAACCGCGGGATCGTTCCCATGCGGAATTTCATGATGGCGCAGGTACGCGAGGCAGATCTTGTTTTGTTTCAGGATTTGGCAGGCCAACCTCAGGCAGAGGACCCTGCTGCAATTCCAATCACTACGCTTGTTCCCGCCTTTATGATTAGCGAACTTCGCCGTGCCTTCGAAATTGGGTTCCTTGTCTATATCCCGTTTATCATTATCGATATGGTAGTGGCGTCCATTTTGATGTCCATGGGGATGATGATGTTACCACCCGTTATGATTGCCCTTCCCTTTAAGCTTATTTTCTTTGTTCTCGTTGATGGCTGGGGGCTTGTCGCAGGGTCACTTGTGCAAAGTTTCGGCGTCCCAATTCCTCCAATTGCAAGTGGCTAGATTTGACAAATAGACTGCGCAACATCTGTTCGAAACCTTGAAAACTCTTAAAAACCTTCCCATATATACCAAACATTATGGGGAGATTTTTATGGTTGATACCAATACGCCTGACCTTCATCTTCATGAAATTATTCTGCTGTTGGCCCTGAAGACAGATACTGGCGCCATCGCACATCAAGCATCCTGCTATTATAGCACAATCATGGGCGCTGCTGTTTTAACCGATTTGTTCTTAAAAGAACGCATTCATATCGGTGAGAGCACTCGGGGCTTTTTAGGGATGAAATCAGAACCCAAGGTATCGCTTTTATCGTCAAAATTAACTGGCAACCCAGTGATGGATGAGTGTCTTTCGAAAATATCAAACTCTGCGAAAGAGCGCTCAACAAGCCACTGGGTTCAGTCGTTCGGAAACATTCGAAACCTGATCAAGAAAAGCGCATTACCCCTTGTTGAAAAAGGAATATTAGACGCGCAAGAGCGCAAAATATTCTTTCTGTTTAACAAAACATATTATCCAACGATATCGTTTGAGGAGCGTCAGGCGATCCTTCATCAAATTGAGCAGGCTATTTTCACAAACACAGAAACCGTGGATGAGCGAACATCAATTTTAATTGCCCTACTGAAAGAAGCAGAAATGCTAAAAATGTTTTTCGATAGGAAGGCATTAAAGGCGCACAAAAAACGTATTCAGGATATAACCGAAGGCACTTTTGCGGGCAAAGCCGCAAAGAAGGCTATCGAGGCTGCCAATGCTGCTGCAATGGTTGCTATATCAGCAGGGGCCGTTGCAGCAACAAGTGGTTAATAGCGTGCTTTTAATCAATAGGCTTATTGAGCCGAACAATTTGGGGAGCCTCTAGGCTACCGAGATAAATCTGATCCCCCACTTGTTCAACCGATGTCACCATATAGGTCGGATTCCCGTCGGTATCATGATAGCTACCGAGCAAATTTCCCTCTTCATCAAAGGCAAGAACAAGCCCATACTTAATCGCCGCTGGTTGCATAAATTTAGGCAATTTAGACAAAAGCTTTTTCGTAAACGGACTTGGGTGTGCGTTATCCACATCTGCGCTACGCGGCGTTGGCATTGCTACCCAAAACACACCATTTCTGTTGGAAGAAACACCGTCCGGGAATCCTGGCAGGTTATCAACGAATATATCACTGCTGCCAGCCTTTTCACCCTTCAGCCAATAGCGTGTGATCCGGTACCGGCCTGTTTCATTCACCAGCACAAAATCTTCGTTTTTTGAGAGCGCGATGCCATTCGCAAAATATAGATTATCGAGAAGTGATTTTGTTTCGCCCGTCGCAGGATCAAAAACCAACAGTCGCCCGTGACCACGTGCCTCCAGTAAATCAAGAACATAATCCGGTTGGGTATATTTGCTGCTGGCATCCGAGAAATAAATTTTACCGTCACTGGCGATATCAAGATCATCAGTAAATGCGAACGGCAAACCATCTGCTTCAGTCGTTAAAACCGTTATTTCGCCAGCAGGATCAATCGACAACAGCCCCTTCCAGCTATCCGCAACAATCAGGTTTCCGGTTTGGTCAAAATGTAACCCTAATGGTCTCCCCTTGGTGTCTGCGAAAACTTCCTGCGTACCGTCGGGTAAAATTCGAACTATTCTGCCATCATGAAGGCCGCCGTATATGCGCCCGCTTTCATCTACGGCAACATCTTCTGGGCCATACATACCTTCCCCAAGTGATATGACCTCAGCGTCCGCAAGCCCATCGTTTTGGGCGTAACCATCAACAAACCCTTTTGAGGCGGGCGGATTATATGCCACTGGATCAATAGGCGCTGGAATAAGGACGAATATCACTATGCCAACAAGAATAAGCGCAACAATACCAAGCAGTGTTTTTTTCATTTCATGTCTCCCCTAACCCAAGCCATCACTATGAAGAACATCAGACATAATATCAATTCATATGAATAGTCCGAAAGATGGTTTAGGTTCCCTTCTTGAATAGAAAGTCACGAAATCACTTAAGCGTTCAGCTTAGGTTTCTGTCGGTATTTCGGGTACAGGGCCTATCTGTTCCCATAATTCTATTTTTGTGCCCTCTGGGTCCACAATCCAGGCGAACTTCCCATATTCCTCAACCACCATTTCCCCAATTTGCTCGATACCCTTTTCTTTCAATGTTTTCAGAAAACCCTCGAGGTTTTCTACCCGCAGGTTCAACATAAAGTCTTTATCAGACGGTTTAAAATAATCCGTATCTTCTTTAAAAGGCCCCCAAACGTTATAGCCCTCTCGGTCTGGTTCATGATGTTCGCGGAACAAAAAATTAATCCCGTACCCATCATAAGACAGACCAAGATCGTCACGATACCATTTAACAAGATCATCCCTGTTTTTGCATTTAACAAAAACGCCCCCTAATCCGGTTATCCGACCACTCTTATTTCCAGACATCCTTCCCTCCTCAACCTTTGCTTGCATAAACTTCAAACATCGAATATGTGAATTATACACTTTTGGGGTTTCATTTGAAAATATCAGTTAATGCCGGTGCGAACTTTATTCAGTCGAGAGAAAAACTTTGCCGATAAATGGGTTGGTCATCCAATGCTCAATGCCTTGGGCCTTCATACTTTTAGAATGCGCCTTGCCAAAGCTTGCAATACCATTCGGTTCAGACAAACTGGCCTACGGGAAAATAAGGCCTGCAAATCATCTTCTTTATGGATATACCTGACAGTCCACGGCGATGAAGAAACTGGTGAAGATTTACAGAAAAATATTCACAGAGATACGTTTTTTAGCAGCATGAAATTTTGGTTTTTCCTAAGGCCTGTTACGATCAAGGATGACCCGTTTGCGTATGCAAGAGGAAGCCATAAACTCACCAAAAAGCGACTAGATTGGGAACAGAAAAAGGCACTCGCTGCTATTCACAATAACGCAGAAGACAGCGATGGCTCATTCCGTATTAATGAACAAGAACTAAGCGGATTAAATATAGAGAAACCAGACGTCATTACCGTCCCGGAAAATACGCTTGTGATTGCAGATACCTTAGGGTTCCACCATCGTAGTTTCGCGGAAAAAGGGCGGGAGCGACTTGCCTTGTATGGCAATCTACGCCCTCACCCCTTCGCGCTTTTTTCTAATTAAGCAACTTCTTCCTTCGTTTTCAAGAAACGAAGGCTGGGAAAATCATCCTTGGCTTTATCAAGGTGCCAGTTATTGCGGGCCAGATAAACAGGTGCACCTGCATGATCAAGTGCCATCGAAGCCCTGTTTTGATCGGAAAACTGCTTCACTTCCCTCGCGTCGCCTTCAATCCATTCCGCCGTCATCAAGGCTGTAGGTTCAAAGTTTGCCGGAATTTGATATTCGGTTCTAATCCGATCAGCCAAAACATCAAACTGAAGCGGACCAACAACACCCACGACCCAGTCACTCCCCAGATTTGGTTTGAACACCCGCGCGGCCCCCTCTTCCGCAAGCTGCTCGAGCGCACGGCCCAAATGTTTTGCCTTCATTGGATCTTCGGAGCGTACTTTCTGCAAAATTTCTGGTGCGAACGAAGGAACACCCGTGAAGCGAATTTCTTCACCTTCCGTTAGCGTATCGCCGATCCGAAGGTTCCCGTGGTTCGGTATTCCAATAATATCGCCAGCAAACGCCTCTTCGGCAATTTCACGGTCTTGCGCAAGGAAAAGCTGCGCATTATGGACCGCCATAATCTTACCGCTTCTGACGTGCTTGAGCTTAATACCTTTTTTGAATTTACCCGAAACAATGCGAACAAAGGCAATACGGTCCCTGTGCTTGGGGTCCATATTAGCCTGAATTTTAAACACAAGCGCCGTTAGCTTTTTCTCATCTGGTTCAACTTCGCGCTCTAGGGCTTTGCCAACACGCGGTTTTGGTGCGAAGCTACCAACCCCCTCAAGAAGTTCCTGAACGCCGAAATTATTGATTGCAGAACCAAAAAACACGGGTGTCATCGTTCCCTCGAGATAGGCCTGAAGGTCAAATTCGGGGCAAAGTTCACGCACCATCTCAACATCTTCACGAAGCTTCTCAACTGCATAATCAGGAAGCAATTCATCCAGCTTTGGATCATCAAGGCCAGAACACTTAATCCCATCAGTGAGCGCATCCCCTTTCCCGCGATCAAACAGAATAAGTTGATCATGAATGAGGTCATAACATCCTTTGAAATCTCGGCCCATACCGATTGGCCAACTTGCTGGCGACACATCAAGCGCAAGGGTTTGCTCCACCTCATCCAATAATTCAAATGGGTCCTTGGTTTCACGGTCCATTTTATTGATGAAGGTTGTTATGGGCATATCGCGCAGACGGCAAACCTCGAAAAGTTTACGGGTTTGGGTTTCAATACCCTTAGCCGCATCAAGCACCATTACCGCGCTATCAACAGCAGAAAGCGTGCGATACGTATCTTCAGAAAAATCTTCGTGGCCTGGGGTGTCAAGCAAGTTAAACGTGCGTCCCTCAAAATCGAAAGTCATCACTGACGACGCAACCGAAATACCCCGTTCTTGCTCCACCTTCATCCAGTCAGAGCGTGCGCGCCTGCGGTCACCGCGTGCTTTCACCTCACCGGCCATTTGAATGGCGCCGCCAAACAAAAGCAGTTTTTCGGTCAATGTTGTTTTACCGGCATCCGGGTGCGAGATAATCGCGAAAGTACGCCGTCTGTTGATTTCTTCGTCGAGGGAAGCCACTCGTTCACCTTTTCAATCTGTTTCATTCGTAGTGATGAAACATAGTTAGTAAAATTGCGCTGTGTGTAGACCAAAAAGACTTGAATCACAACTCTGTTAAAAGATTGACGCACGATTTAGCACCCCATAGGGTTCATTTTAATTGATAGGATTAAATCAGATCACTAAGGGGAAAAATGATGAAAGCATGGTCACTGTTACTGCTGAGGTTTTCGACGGGGTCGTACCTTATAATATGGGGGCTAATAAAACTTGCTGCCAAGGACAAAGCGGTTGGCGTTTCCAATAAATATTATGACGGCATTATCAACGGTGACATCGCGAACTATGGTCTTGGTATTCTGGAAATGCTAATCGGCCTTTTGGTTGTATTGGGCCTATTCCGCAAATATACGTATCCATTACAAGCACTGATCTATTTTGTCGGCTTAGCTGCTATCGCACCCTATATTATCGACCCATTTGGTTTTTATATCGCCAGTGAGCAAAAAGTTACCTTTTACCCATCAACAACACTCTTTTTTGCAAGTCTGGTCATGATCGCATTTAAATCAGATGACACACGCGTTTTAGAAAAATCATAACATTATACAATTGATAAGAGGATATTATGCCAGACTTTACACACGAGTATTTCACAAACAGTGATGGCCTGAAACTTCATTACCGGGACTATAATACAGCCGGCGGCGACGCCCCTGTTGTTTTGTGTAT